>JANYDG010000112.1 GCA_025359885.1 Acidobacteriota bacterium | reverse complement strand
GTTCCCCAAGGGTGCCTTTGCCCTGGTCGTAAGCCTCCAACAGCATCCGCCGTGCATCATCATCGTAAGGTCGCGCCATGTGAGCTCATGCCGCAGAGTATCGCCTATACAACTCTACACCATCGAGAGAGATGCTCTAGTAGCCACGGCCGATACATCCTGCGAGAACTCAATCTCCATCCACTCTGGGAAATGGAGGCTTATTCTTACATAAGCCTGTTGATATGGAGTATGACTGGCAAAGCGCCTTGAGCTATCCCAGTCCAGGCACGGGGCCTCCGAAGGCGAATTCATCCCAGCTTGCCCACGTAGTTGAGCAATAATCGGACATGCTTGTTCTTGCCTCTGCCTCACCACGTCGCAGCGAATTGCTTACCCAGGCTGGCTTTCATTTCAGTATCCATCCTGCCCACATACCGGAAGATCCCTTTCCTCAGGAAGACCCCATCGCCTATGTGACCCGTCTCGCACGACAAAAGGCCGAGGCGGTCTTTGAACAGCTTTCAGCCGCCACTGGGGAGATGGAAGATGCCGGGGATGAGCCGCTTATCGTCCTGGGAGCCGATACTACCGTCACTTTGGATGGCGCGATTCTGGGCAAGCCAGAGTCACCCGCCGACGCCGTTCGCATGCTGCAGTTACTTTCCGGTCGCACCCACCGTGTCATCACCGGGGTTGCGCTGGTTTCGGCTGCCCAAACGCAGGTTGCGGCTGAATCAACAGCAGTCCAATTCCTCACCCTTTCCCAGGCCAACATCATCGACTATGTTGCCACCGGGGAACCGACCGATAAAGCCGGAGCCTATGCCATTCAGGGGCGTGCAGCTCGATGGATTCCCAGGATTGAAGGGTGTTATTTCAATGTCATGGGGCTACCTCTTGCCTTGGTGGCGACTCTCATTGCCGCCCAGGGCTTGCGGGAGTAGGGTTGCACTCAAGGTACTTTGGTTCGGGACTCCGCCTTGGCGCGCTCTGTTGCCGCCTCCGCTGTACGCCCTTGACGCGTGTAGGCCACCGCCAGTTGCCCGTGGGGTTCGCTGAATCCGGGGTCGGCTGAAATCGCCTCCAGGTAGCGGGCTACGGCTTGCTCAATCTCTCCCCGCGAGAGAAGTTGATTGCCCGCATTCGTGCTAAAAACAGCGCGTTGGCGGTTGACCGCCGTTCGGCTCAGTTCAGCTGCTCGCTTGCGTTCAGAAGCTGCCTCTGCACCTTCCCCCTGCTCGGCTAGAACTCCAGCCAGCGTGATGTGCGGGCCAGGCTGGTTCGGCAGCAACTGGATTGCCTTCCGAAGCGCCTCAATAGCTTCCGGACGACGCGAAGACTGCTTCAAGACGCTGCCCAGAATCGCCCAACCATCGCCATTCTCTGGCCTCAGTGTCAGCGCAACTCTTAACTGATCCACTGCCTCGGGTAATCTTCCCAGTTGCATCAGCAGTATACCCAGGGTGTAAGGCGGATCAGGCAAGGCTGAGTCGAGCCTCTCGGCCTCGGTCAGTTCCCGGATTGCATCATCCATGCGGTCCTTGAGCTTGTAAGCAAGACCGAGGTCGTAATGCACTTGAGGGTCTTCCGGCGCAACGGCGCGGGCCTTTTCAAACTCTCCAATCGCTGCATCAAACTCTGATTGCTGCAACCGCGCCACTCCAAGATCCTCGTGCACGACAGGGTCTGAAGGGGTTTCCGTCAAGGCTCGCTCAAAGTAGGTAACAGCTTCCTTGGCGCGCCCTGTCTGTGTCAGCGCCAGGCCTAGATTGGTCAGTGCAACTGCGTTACCGGGTTCTGCCTTCACCGCTTTTTCAAAGAGCGGGATGGATTCCTCCTGCCTTCCAAGCCGCTGTAGAACCATCGCCAGTTCCAGGGGCCCGCCAGCAAGCTCTGGATTGAGCTTCAATGCCTGCTCCAGGGGGAGCTCCGCATCCTCATCTTTCCCTGCCACTACAAGTGCGTGGCCAAGTTGATACTCCGCCATTGCATTTCCCGCCTGCCCGCCTGTCTTCGAAGCTTCCACCGCCAGCCGCAGCTCTGTCACAGCCTCTTCGACCCTTTGTTCTTCCACCAGAACAGTACCCAGGTGCATATGCGTCCCGGCATCCTCGGTTGGGTCAGGAGTTACCCGCAACGCTTCGCGAAAGGCACCCTCCGCTTCAGGCCAGCGCTTTTGCTGCGCCAGCAACGAACCAAGCTCATCCTGCATGGTGGCCAGTTGATGCGCGTCAGGTTGTGTATGAATGGCCGCTATTCCGGCTCGCATCTCCGCTTCTGCTTCCGACGTCTTGCCCACTGCCGCAAGTCCCCGCCCCTGAGCCTCATGGGCCATGGCCAGATTCGCTTCAGCGTTTACATCACCCGGCTTGAGTGCAAGCGCACTTTGCAGTTCAACAATTGCTTGTGTGGGCTTGCCCAGTTGCACCAGGATCGCTCCGAGTGCTACACGCGGCTCTGCCATCCCTGGGGCGAGCCGAACCGCCCGCGCAAAATCCAGTTGCGCCTTCTCCAGCTCTCCGGCTTGCATCGCACTATATCCAGCTCGAAACGCTGCATCCGCCTGCTGGATCGCCGTCCCCTTTGCCGTAGGTGCACTTCCCGACTGGGCAGGCACGAAGGTTGCCAACAGCAGCCACAATGGAAGATAGAGGACTGGCTTCACCGGTTTGGAGCCTGAAGCTGACTTCATCGATTGCCCCCTGCCGGTTTTCCGCCGGGTTTGGGATCATTCCGGTGCTGGATTTCGACGGAAAGTTTGTATTCGCGATTCGCATCCGCCATACGACCCATTGCCCGGTAGGCCTGCCCCAGCATGTTATGCGTCACCGAGTTGTTGGGATCCATCGTCGCGGCTCGCACCAGGTAGTGCAGCGCCTGAATCGGTTCGCCGAGCTTTACCAGTGCCTCGCCAAGCAATATGTAAGGCCCCGTCGTATTCGGCTCCAGCAGGATTGCTTTGTTGAGCGCACTCCGCGCCTCTTCAAACTGCCCGTTGCGAACATAGGCGTCTCCTAGCCGGTCATAGAGCGCACCGTTCAGAGGATTGAGCTTCCGCTCCTCCTCCAGTTTTTTCACGGCCGTTGGCAAATCCGCCTTGGCTAATGCAATCTCGCCCAGCAGTTGATGTGCCAGCGGGAGGGTCGGGTTCAACTCTACCGCTTTGCTGGCAAACACCGCAGCCTGGTCTGCAAACTCGCGCCGCAGAAGCATCCGCGCGGTAATCAGGTAGGCTTCCGCGGTATCCGCGCCAAAGCCAAATTGCTTTGCGAACGCCCGGCGCGCATCGTCATACCGCCTGGCATCCGAATAACACAGTCCCAGGACATACTGCGGCTCCACGTTCGCACCTGTGATCGAAGCAGTTTGTGTCCCTTCCAACAACGGAATGGCCTCACCTGGCCGCCCCAGCCGGTACAGTGTAATTCCCCGCATCTGCTGCGAAGCCCTGTCGCTTGAATCTTGCGTGATCGCCTTTGCAAAGGCTGCCTCAGCCGCTGGCAGCATTTCCTTTTGGTAAAGCACCATCCCCAGAAGGCGCTCAACTCCGGCCTCCTCTGGCTCCACTTTGGCAAGAGCCTGCAGCACTTCCATCGCTTTTTCGAGCTGCCCTTTGGATGCCAGATCCTTGGCATCGGCAAGCGTTGGGATCACCGTGCTGGCCTGAGTTGCTTCCTGGGTTTGGGTTGTGGGGCCCGAAACCTGTGCAATACCGCTGCCCACTCCGGCCAAAAGCAGGAGCAAAACTCCTGAAAATTCAATCCGCATCATCAACTTCTCACCTACAACCAAGGTTATCGCGGATCACTTCGCCCTGCCACGATGCCTGGGTATTGCTTTGCCACAAAAAAAGAGTGGGGAGCCGAAGCTCCCCACCCAATACTGCAATCGTTGTTAGGCCTTAGAACTGAATACGTGCCGAAAGTTCGAGACCACGAGCCTGCGCTCCCGGTGCCATTCCGCCAATCGTACCTTCCTGCTGCACGTCGCCGCCAGGATTACCAGCATTGATGTGGTTAAAGAAGTTTGGCATGTCTGCACGGAACTCCATCTGTACCGACTCCCAGATCGAAACCCTCTTAACCAGAGAAAGATCGGTGTTGAAGAAGGACGGTCCAAAATAGGTGTTCCGGCCTGCATTGCCGATCTTGTCCAGACCCGCGTGCGAGAACTGACCAGAGGTCAGATTCTTGTCAGCATGGTAGAAGGTGCGGTTACGATTCTGAGCGTTGAAACCAGAAAGGTTAGTCTTGAGTGTGCCGACAACGTTAGGACGGCAAGGTGCCGAACCTGGGATGTCGTCGCCGCAGTTGTCCAGGCCAAGCCCAAAGGGAAGACCGCTCGACCAGTTAAGAACACCCGATACCTGGAACCCACCGATGATGGCATCCACCATGCGGCTGGCACCTGGCATGAACATCTTGCCCTTGCCGAAAGGAAGCTCATAGCTGCCATAGCTCACCAACGACTGCTTGCGCACGTCATTGTTGTTGCCATAAACTGCCGACTTGCTCCAGGTGGCAAAGTTGCTGTTGAAGTCGTGTGCAGCGGCCCATTGGTAGTTGGCATTGAGCGTCGCGCCCTTGCCAATCTTCTGGCTCAGAGTAACCTGCAGTGCATTGAAGTTGTTGTTCTGGTTATCACCGTAGTAGCTGATGCCAGAATCCCAACCGCAGGCACCAGCCGGCAAGGTGACGCCATCATAGGTTGGCTGTGTGTAGAGTGCATCCTTGCAGGCTGCAAGCGATCCGCCCATGTAGCGTTGCAGCAGCTTCTGGTTGGCCGTACCGCCATCAGCCGCGACTTGTGTCCCAGCAACTGGCTTGGCCTTCGGATCATAATGCAACGCTTGGCCATCCAAGCTGAAGGAACCAGGCAGGTTGATGGCTGACTCGTTGGGGTTGGTGTTGTTGCCGTCACCGGCGCTGAGGCTGTGCGTTCCCTTGTTGCCAACGTAGGCTGCCGTCAGGGTGGTGCTCGATGTGATCGCACGCTGAATGCTGAAGTTCCAGGCATCCAGGGTGGGGAAGCGAAGCGGGTTGGGCCGTGCCTTCGAGTTAAGAAAGTGACCGGGGTTTGGTAGAAGCCCATTTGCGGGAACCGTACCGAACTGGGTCAGTGCAGCCGTACCCGACGGAGGACCATCGGACAGTTTGAAGGCATAGGTGGTGTTGCCACCTGTTGGGTTGACGCTCTGGTTGCCAAGAATAGGCAGATTCTGCGTCACGACGTGGCCAAAAATCGATCCGAACACACCGACATCAAAGCTGCGTCCGTAGCCAGCTCGTACGACGGTTTTTGGATCAAGCTGATAAGCGAGGCCTAGACGCGGTTCGAACTGCTTCATCTTTTGGATCTTCCAGCCCATGTTGTTGCCCAGGCTGCCATATCCAGCTACATGCAGATAACCGTCGTCAAGGTTCATGAGGGCGCCGTTGCCCTTCGCATTCACGCTCTCAGGGAAGTAAAGCTCCCAGCGAACGCCTGCGTTGACCGTCAGCTTGCGCGTTGCCTGCCAGGTATCCTGCGCGTAGAAGAAAGGACGATTTTGGTGCTCCTTTGCGCTGGTCGACACTGAAACGTAGCGGCCAAAGCTGGTAGCTTCACCAAGTACGAAAGTCGCGAAGCTGATACCACCGGTGGTGCCGTTGCTTGTAGGCCCGTTCGAGAAGTGGATTGCACCCGAACGATCCTGGTCAGAAGGAACACGGAGATTGTTGGCGAAACGAAGGTCCGCGCCGAACTTGATTGCGTGGTTGCCAAGTGTCTTGGTCCAGTTGCTGACGAACTGCAGCTGGCTTTCGTCCTCGGTCAAGGGGCAGTTGCAGCGGTTTACGCCGAGACCTGCGCCAAAAACCGGCTGCGTGCTGCCGCCGTTGATGTTGTCCATCAGGAAGCCCGGTGAACCCGACGTGAAGCGATCGCCGAAGTTGATGCCCGGGATACCCAGCGTGTTTGCGAAGGAGACACCCGTGTCGTACTTCGAGGTCAGAATTTTGTAGCCATACCAGCCTACGCGAACGTCCGCGACGAGCTTGGGATTGATGACAAAGTCGATGCCCGTCGCAAGACTCTGGTTGGTGCCCTGCGAAGAACCACCGTAGCCGCCAACACCGAAGCCGGGACCACCCGCATCGCCGAACATGACCTTGCCGGTCAGTGTATCGGTGAAGCGCGAGTAGCGGCCAAACATGCTGATCTTCTGGCTAAGGGTGTAATCGCCTCGAACGGTCCACTGGTCGCTGTTGAAGAGACCGTTGCCGCCGAGGCTGTAGTTGTCTGTGATGCCATTCAAGGTTGAGGTCTTGTTGGGCTTGAAGGGCTGCAGGTACTTCAGCAGAGCCAGCGACTGGGCTGACAGTTGCGCGCTCGGGATGACATTCATCGCGTAAGGAACTGGAGTGGTATTGCCTGCCGAGCCATCGACGGCAGGAACCTGCTCATAAATGGTACCGGCAGTCGGGCCGAGGGCAGTCAGGTATTCGCTGAAATCGCAACCAGCGATGCCACCAGGACCAACCTTGTTGCCCAGGCAGGTGTCGACAAGCAAGCTTGTCGGTACAGTGTCAGTTGCCGTCGTGCCGACTTTGGCGCGCTGCGCTTCGTAGTTGCCAAAGAAGAAGGCGCGATCACGCCAGATTGGACCGCCGATAGAACCGCCAAAGCGATTCTTGAAGCCTGCAGGAATCGGCTTCTGGCCTGGGTTGTACTTCTCTTCCTGCTGCTGATAGGGGTCACGGGCCTGGTTGGCATTGTCCGTACGGAAGTCGTATGCACTGCCGTGGAACTTGTTCGTGCCCGAGCGGGTCTGCGCGGTCACAACCGACGAAACTGCCTTGCCAAATTCAGCGTCAAAGTTCTGCGTCGTGATCTTGGTTTCGGTCACTGCATCAAGCGCCGGGTTGATGACGATGATGCCCAGAATCGGGTCCTGGTTGTCGGTGCCGTCCAGCTCAAACGCCACGCCACCAAAGGCTTGACCATCGATCTGAATCTGCTTGGATGCCTGCGGGTTTTCGCTGGCTGCGTGCGACCAGCCAAGCTGCTGCGCGCCCGGCAGCAAAAGCTGCAGGTTGGTGAAGTTCTGATCGCCTACCGGCAGATCCGAAACTTCCTGCTGATTGAATACTGTGGAAACATCGGCGCGGTCAGTCTTCAACTGCGGTACCGACTCGGCGTTCACTTCAACGGTTTCGCCAGCTGCACCGGCAACTTCGAGGGCTAGATCAATGCGTGGCGCAGTATCAGCCGCCACGACGATGCCTTTCGTAGTCGAAGTCCTGAAGCCCTTTGCCTCAATCTTCACGTCATACGTGTCAGGTACGAGATGCGAGAGCGTGTAATCGCCCGCTGCGTTGGTGATTGCGTTGACGACGATGCCCTTGGCAACGTCTGTCACGGTTACCGTCGCGCCTGGAACTACGGCGCCGGTCTTATCCGTCACCGTGCCAAAAACCGATCCGTAAACCGATTGGGCATGGGCGGTTGCGTTAGTGAGCATACATCCGATGGCGAGGAGTGCCAGAGCGAATGCTGCCCGCAAGTTCTTTGTCATGCGGTCTCCTGAAAACTTTCAAATCGTTTGTGAACGTATTGCTTACCTGCTCGTCAGTCTGGCACTGTCTCTCGGGGTCTGCCATCTCATCGCGGGTGCATGCTTCTCTTTGTGCCGAAGCATCTGCACCCTGCGTGAACGTACAATTCCCCGGCTGAATCTCGTTCCCATCTGCGAACAACTTTGGCGAGTCCTGCCACGTTGGCTAGGCCCACTCTTCAATTTGCACTCGTTTGGTCTGCTGCCTACCAAAGAGCCTGTCTACCCAAAGCGCCTGCCCTACAGATTCAAACGGCGTAGGCGTACATAAAGAATGCACTTCGGAGCACCGCCGAAAGATAGTTGAAATATGGGACGATTGTCAACCCTTTGGGAAGAGAATTGTTGACAGCTGACCCCACGGCCCTTGAAAAGCGGGGCGGGATAGGTTATGTCAATCCGAGAAAGCGTTTTCACGACCCAGTGAGGCCGGATAGTGCGTCACCAGCCGGCAACATGCCTAAGTAAATCGATTAATCTCGCTGGAAGCACAACTCCCCGGCAGATTTCCCGCGCCGCTTTACTCCATGACGCTCGCCCGGGTTCTTGGTTCATGTCCGAGCAATCTTCGAAAGAATGTACTTCTTTTGGATGGATAATGACATAACATTCAGGGACGTATAAATGGATGTGTTTTTGTCCCTTTTTGATGCTACCAATATCCCTTAGTGCTTATGCTGGATGAGGAAATATTCAACCAAAAGACTTAGTAAATGCCTTTACTCGAACCTTACGTCACGGTCGCCATGTCGCTGCATCTGCGCAGATCGCAAGGAAATTCTTCCCCGCCAGCTCCGGCACCGTTTCTCGCGTTCCGGGCATTGATCCACCCAGTACCTCCGGGAGATGGATTAATCCTCCCCTTCAGGCATGACATTTGCTTTCCGGCAATCGTCTGCCACGATTGCTGAGTCAGATGCACCGCCGTTGCAAGGCATGTGGATTTGCGATTGAGACAGCGACTGATTGGAGGATTCTCATAAATCGACACCAACCGCCCCCTGGACGACAAGTTTCGGCTCTGGGCGTGCAACTCGGATGTTTGTTCTCGATGCTAGCTTTTCTTCTTTGAAGCGCCAAAATCATCCGTCTTCAAAACCTTGCCGCCTTCTTGAATTACATACAGCCGATTCGCGTCCAAGTCCTTCAGCACGTCTACCGCTCCCGAAGGCCACCGAATCTCGAGCATCTCCGCCTTTTTCGCAGCGCCCAGCCCAAAGTGCACGCGCAAGTCGTTTTGCGAATAGTAGCTGCCTCCGGACCGCACCTCATCGATTTGTACCAATCGCTTGCCCGCCGCTTTGCCCTCAACTGCCGGGTCAACCTGGGCCGTCAGCATCAGCCGAGCGCCAATACCAGTCCGATTGCTTTTGGTCCCTACCGTGCGAATCTTGATCCAGTTCTTTGCCGCCCCCGCTGCCGTATCGCAGCGCAACAGCTGCGGTCCGCTGTTGACGCAATTCACCACCACGTCCAGGTCGCCATCGTTGTCGTAATCCCCAAAGGCGCATCCCCGCGCCGCCGCTGCATCCGTAATTCCCGCGCCGCCAACCTTGGTCACTTCTTCGAACTGCCCGTTGCGCAGGTTCCGGTACAGGTACTTGTGCTCGGCATAAGGAGCGTCAATGTGCGTCCCGTCGACCTCTGGGTATACGTGGCCGTTTGAAATCAGAATGTCCAGCCACCCGTCGTTGTCCATGTCAAAGAAGCCGACGCCCCAGCCCAGGTAGCGCGTGTTGATGCCTAACCCCGACAGGTAGGTGTGGTCTTCAAACGTTCCATCGCCCAGGTTCAGATACAGCGAATCCGTGTCCCCGGCAAAGTTTGTCTTCACAATGTCCAGCAGCCCGTCGCGGTTAAAGTCGCCCAGCGCCACGCCCATTCCCGCCTGCGGCTTCCCGTCCGGCGAATAGGCGATGCCCGCCTCGATCGCCACGTCCTTGAATGTCCCGTCCTTCTGATTCTGGTAATACGTCGCCGCCGTTGAGTCGTTGGCGACGTAGATGTCCGGCCAGCCGTCGTTGTCGATGTCGCCGACCGCGACCGACAGCGCGTAGGTGCCAATTGTGCCCCACATGCCGGCCTTTTCGCTCACATCTTTGAAGGTGCCATCGCCGTTGTTGTGGTACAGAATGTTCTTCCCGCCTTCAAGCCCCGGCGGTCCGCATGCCACTTGAATCCCCTTGTACGCGCAGCCGGCATCCTCGGGCAGCGGCGCCGTCTTCACGTCGAATTCAATGTAGTTGCCCACAAAGAGGTCAAGGTGCCCATCCTTGTCGTAGTCCAGAAAGGCGCAGCCGGAGTTCCACCGCAGCTTCGACTGCATCAGCCCGGCTTCCTTCGTCACGTCGGTAAACGTGCCATTGCCGTTGTTGCGATACAGTGCGTTCTGCCCGTAGTAGCTGATGAAGAGGTCATTCCAGCCGTCGTTGTTGTAGTCCCCGACGCAGCAACCCTGGCCCCAGCCCGACCGCCCCAGACCAGCTTTCGCCGTCACGTCGGTAAATGTGCCGTCCCGGTTGTTCTTGAACAGATGGCAGATCGGCTCCTGACCTTTGGGGAAACCCTCCAGCCGCCACCCGTTCACCAGAAAGATGTCCACCCAGTCGTCCTGGTCGTAGTCAAAAAAGGCCACGCCGCAGCCCGTCGTCTCCAGCAGGTATTTGTTCCTGTGCTCGCCGCCATAGATGGTCTTGGTCGTAAGGCCGGCGGCGGCGGCCACATCCACAAAGCTCACGCCCAGCGGAGTTCCAGCAATTGGCGAAGTGAGCTCGATTCCTTTGGCCTCAGCCTGAAAGCCAGGCCGTTCCATCCCGGCCGACGGCTTTTGCGCTGTCAGCGGTGCGGCAGCCTGCCCAAACAGCGGCCTACCCAACGCCAGCACGTCTTCCAGCGAAAGTACCAGCGCCGTCCGCGACAGCGACTCCAAAAATCCTCTTCGTGACCAGCTCAAAGCGTCTCTCCTGAACTCGATGCGGCTACTTGCTCGAACTCAAGAAGATGCAGTCCTCCCTGAGCGAAGCGTAGCGGAGTCGAAGTACCTGCGGTTTTCTTCGCCTCGGCGGAAGACGCAGGCCGTCCGCCCGAAGAATACCAGTCTTGAAGCTGGACTGCTCTGCACCCAAAGATGGAGTTTTGTTTTCCGAGAGTTCAGGGACTCCGGTACTCGAGGTCACCTTTTAGTTTGCGTTCTGAATGGGAATTGGACGAGGCAAAGCTAGAGATGGGTAGGGCGGTTGTCGCAGGATCGAATTGGATAACATAGTCGAAGTAGCCTTCATCGAACTCTCCTTGTGGCGAAGGAGTACCAGACGGTTTTACCGTCACCACCTGCCTGACCCAGAGATTGATCCGCGCCGCCATAGAGCCGTCCATCATCTGAACAGCAAATGCCTTCTTTGGGCCGCCGTTGCAAACATTGAGGTTGATCCAGCCTTTGCCACCGTTGCCGCCGGGAGTCTGAGCTAGGAACCGTTGAGGCAGAGCCACAACTGCGAATACAGCGAGGGCTACCAAAGGAGTATCCATCTCATCGTTGGGGATCTTTCATCGAGTCCAATTAGGCGAACCAGAAATTGTCACTCTACGGCCCATCAGCCCTGAACGCGCATCCGATTGTGACCCAACCCCTTAGCTAAACTGAGATACTGGGTGACTACAGCACCCGCCCTGCTTCCTTGGCAAAATACGTCACAATAAAATCCGCCCCGGCCCGCCGCATCCCCACCAGGCTCTCGATCATCGCCCGTTCCGGCTCCAGCCACCCCCGCGCAAAGGCCGCCTTAAGCATCGAATACTCCCCTGAAACCTGATACGCCCCCATCGGCACATCAAACCGGTCCCGTGCTGCCCGCACCACGTCGAGATACGGCATCGCCGGCTTCATCAGGATCATGTCCGCGCCCTCGCCAAGGTCCAACTCAATCTCTCTGAGCGCCTCGCGCACGTTTGCCCCATCCATCTGGTACGTCTTGCGGTCGCCAAACTGAGGCGCAGAGTCCGCTGCCTCGCGAAATGGCCCATAAAACGCCGACGCAAACTTGCTCGCATAGCTCAGAATCGGCGTCTGCTCCAGCCCGTCGTCATCGAGAGCGTGGCGAATCTCCGCTACCCTGCCATCCATCATGTCGCTGGGAGCCACAATATCCGCCCCGGCCCGCGCCAGGCTCGCCGCTGCCCGCCCCAGCAGCTCCACCGAAGAATCGTTCTCCACCTCAAACCCGGCCTCGGTTTTCGTCACAATGCCGCAGTGCCCGTGGCTCGTGTACTCGCACAGGCAAACGTCGGCAATCAGCACCAGCTTCTTTGAAGCAGCATTCGACCTGAGCGCGCGCAGCGCCGTCTGCACGATCCCTGCGTCATCCCACGCCCCGGTGCCTTCCTCGTCCTTCGATTCTGGCAAGCCAAACAGCAGCAGTCCACCGAGCCCCAGTTGCGCTGCCTCTTCCGCTTCCTTCACCGCCTCATCCACTGAGACGTTGAAAACCCCAGGCATTGAACTGATCTCCTTGCGCACACCCTCGCCCGGGCAAATAAACAGGGGATAGATCAACTGCCCCGGCTCAAGCCGTGTCTCCCGCACCAGGTTGCGCAGCGCTTCAGTCCGCCGCAGTCGCCGCATTCGAATCAAAGGGAAATCCATGCCCCGATTCTAATCCGCCGGCGTGCGAATGAGTGCGACTTCCGTCACTCCCCGGCCATCACCGAATACCCGGCCACGCTCGTTGGAACTTATTCCGAATCCCGATTTGCAATTGTTCCCAACCTTGCCAGGGGTGACCTTAGATTATCCAGGCAAGTTACCAAGTCTCTTTCTCCAGGGTGCTACCATTCGTTCAATGCGCCGTTTGACCATCACTATTGGGCTAACCAGCGTGTTGAGCTGTATTTGTGCCTGCACTTCCTGGAACAAGGCCTTTCCACCGGAAGTAGCATCTCTCCCCAACCAGGCCGCGATTGATCGCGCTCTTCAGCATAGCTCCCTCACCGACGGTGACCAGCCCTTTCACCTGCTTCTTGAGGTAGCACCTCCGTCCGCTGCCCACACCGAGATGCGCGCCGGGATAGAAATCTTCTGGCTCAATCGCATCACCTATCGCACCGTCATTCACTCCCGTGACTTCTCCCAGACTCGTATCGTCAACGGCAATGTGGTCGAAGAGCACTCGACCGGCAGCTTTTACCCGCGCTGGATTCAGAACTTCGTCGATGCCGTGCTTCAACCCATTCCGCAGCTAAACCGGCTCCGCAAAGTCCCCGGCTCCGTCCCGGTTGACCAGCTTTCCCACGCCTGTATCACCTCTACCGATCCGTCATCTGCCGAGGCACCAAACGAAACACCAAGCCAGCCCAGCTCCGCGGAAACCACCAACTTTGCCCGCGTCTGCTTTGAAGACGCTGAACCTAAAATCGCGAGTGGTCAGGACTTTGCCCGCTACATTTCCTTTGACGACTTCGCCCCATTCGGTCAGCAGCAAATTGCCCGCACCCTGGTCAACGACCTCCCCACCAACCTCATGGTCAGGGGACGCATTATCCTCCTCGAACCGCTGCGGAGTGCCGACTACCCTCAGCTGAGGGCCAGGGAATTCACCCTTCCCGCCCAGCAGCTGCTTACCGCCACCGTTACCCAAGTCAACGCCCAAGCGATGCTCGAAACCGAGCGAAGCAGATCCACCGCCAACCGGCAGACTCCCTCCAAAGGCCCAACCCTGCTCTACATCCGCACCGACCGCACCGGCCGCGTCTGCGAAGCCTACCCCGAACACCCCGACAGCTTCGCCCAGCCACCCTCCGCCGCGGCCGACGCAGCCGCAGTCGCCCGCGCCCTCAACCTCAAATTCAAGCCCCTGCTCATCAAAGGCGCCCCTACGCAAATGGAAGCCCCCTACCTGCTACCTTGAGCGCCTAGCGCAAGATCAGCTCAAGAGCCTCGAAGCACCCCGGAATCTGCGCATCCCACTCACCCCAGTCATGCCCGCCCGGTTTCGCGCGCAGCTGTGAAAGAAATCCCCGAGCGTTCAATCGCTGAGCAAACCGCTGAATCGGCTCCTGCAGCGGCTCCTGCTGCCCGGCGGTAAGGTAGAGATACGGCGTATTTTCAGGCCGCGCCGTGAGCGCCAGCGCAAATGGATCCCGCGCCTTACGCGCCTCGCTTCCCCACGGTCCCAGCAGCTCCCGAAACCGCACCCACTGCCCCCACCGCCGCCAGCTGAACCGCCGCTGGGCCACATCAATCGCCGGGCTGATACCACCCGCAAACCCATACAGCTCCGGACGGCTCAGCGCCAGTTTCATCGCCGCAAATCCGCCCATCGAGACGCCCACAATCGCCCGTCCTGCCCGGTCCCGCCGCGCCGGAAACCGCCTCTCTACATCCGCGATCAGATCCCGCGTCAGATAATCTTCAAACCGTTCCTCCGGCCGCCCGACGGAGTTCAGATAGTAGGAGCTTCCTCCCTCGGGCATCACCAGAATGATCCCAAGCTTTGAATATCCCCTGGCTGCATACCGGCTCACATCCGAACCATTCGACCACTCCCGGTAACTGCCGCCATTCCCGTGCAGCAGATACACCACCGGTAGCCGCTGCCCCTCCGCCATCTTTTCCGGCATAAAGACCCGGTACGGCATCTCTCGCCCCAGGCTTGCGCTCTGAAGAATGACATCCCGCATCACCACTCCAGACGCGATCTGCGGGCGGTCGGTCAGTGCATTCGAACCCTGGCCGCAACCGCAAACGAACAGCGCCACCAGCATCGCCAATGCCGCCGCACTCAAACTACGCAGCCAGGGCCTCATCGTTCCACCTCAGGCACCCGCTTACCTGGCCTGCCAATCTCTGTGGAGAGAATGATGAGAATCCCAGCAACCCAAAGAAAATGCCCCGCCAGGAGGGCAAACTTCTGCGTCACGAGATAGACCCAGCTTGAAACCAAGCCAGCCCCAACCGCAGCACCGATCCCCATGCGAATCCGCGCAAAGCGCGGCCAGGCCCAAAGCCCCAGGTACACCACCATCAGCGGATTGACCAGCCCACTCAGAATCAGCAGAAAATGATCTGGCTTGAGCGACTGAAGCCCGCCGCGCAACACGGCAAACGACAACACCAGCGACCACGCAGCGCAAACCCAGCCCTGCAGCCCCGCAACATCCCCGTCCGTCGCCTTCACCGCAGGCAAAAAGAACGCAATTAAATACACCGCAAAACCGACCACCAGTTGAATCCGTCGCCGCATCCCACCCGCCGTCTTTCCCGCTCAAGACTAACCGATCAGCGCCGCCCATCCGCCACAATCGCCAACCAGCTACCATAGAGAAGCAATGGCCCTCCCTGAATCACAACCCGCCCCCACTCCCGCCCAGTCTGCGTCCTCGCTCTTCAACCCCACCCCCGCACCCGTCCCCTACCTCGACGCAGCCGCCCTCGAATGGCCGCCGCTGCTCGCCCTCGTCGCCTACTACGCCATCTCCCGCCCCGGCAAAGAAGCGCTCCTCGCTTTCGTCCCCAGCACCGACGAGACGTGGATCGACCACCAACACCAGCTCGTTCAGGAAACCCGCGTCCTGCTCAACACCCAGGTCACCATCCCCTTGGGCGGCCTCTTCGACCCCACCCACCTCGGCCATAAATCCAAAATCCACGGTGCCGCCCTCGAGCCCAACGAATTCCAAGCCATTGCCCGCCTCGCCTCTGACGTCGCTGCCTGGCAATCCCTGCTCAAAAATCCCCCCGCGAACACCCTCATTCCCGGCCTTCACGAGCTCTCCGCAGCCCTCACCCAATCCCTCAGCCCCCTCGCGGAAGCCATCCAGCGCAAGCTCCTCCCCGATGGCTCCCTCGCCGACGACGCCAGCCCCGAGCTCTCCCGCCTCCGCAACGAACAACAGCGCCAGCAGCGCGTCATCGAAGAGAGCCTCCGCGCCGCCCTCCGCAAGCTCTCCGCAAGCGACCAAGTCCAGGACGAGCTCATCACTATCCGCGGCGACCGCTTCGTTATCCCAGTCAAGTCAGAACAGAAACGCAAAGTGTCCGGCGTCGTCCACGGTGCCAGCTCCTCGGGGCAAACCGTCTACCTCGAACCCCTCGAAACCATCGAGCAGAATAACGAGCTCGTCCGCCTGCTCGAAGAAGAGCAAGCCGAGATCCATCGCATCTTCGTCGCCCTCACCGCCCTCGTGGGCACCTTTGCCGACCAGCTCACCGTCGGCGCGTGCGTCCTCGCCCAGCTCGACACCCTCCAGGCCCGCGCCCGCTTCTCAATCGCCTACGACGGTGTTCGCCCCGAGTTCTCGACCGAGCTTTTCAGACTGGAATCCGCCCGCCACCCACTGCTCGAAAAGCGCCTCAAAGCCTCGGGCGGCAGTATCGTCCCTTTTACTCTTGAGTTAACCGCCACACACCGCCAGCTCATCATCAGCGGCCCCAACACCGGCGGCAAAACCGTCACCCTCAAGACCGCCGCACTCTGCGCGCTCATGGCCCAGGCCGGCATCCCCGTCCCCGCCGCAGTCGCCACACTACCGGTTTTTGATGCCTTCCTCGCCGACATCGGCGACGCCCAATCTATCGATCAGGGCCAAAGCAGCTTCTCCGCCCACATCGTCAATATCGATCGAATTGCCCGCATCTCCCACCTCGCCAACGCCACCTCCCTGGTCCTCCTCGACGAACTCGGCTCTGCCACCGACCCCGACGAAGGCAGCGCTCTCGCCGTCGCCGTCGCCGATTTCTTCCGCGTCGCCAACTCCTGGTCGCTCATCAGCACCCACCACACCAGCCTCAAAATCTACGCCGCCAACGCCCAGGGCGTACTCAATGCCGCCGCTGGGGTCGACGAAACCACCCTCATCCCCAACTACCAGCTCCGACTCGGCCTCCCCGGGGCCTCTGCCGGCATCAGCACCGCCGCACGACTCGGTCTCAACCCGACCATCGTCGCCGAAGCACGAAGCCGCCTCGGCACCCAGCACGCCGACATCAGCCGCTTCCTCGAAAACCTCCACCGCCAGACCCGCGACCTCGAAGCTGCCCAGAAATCCGCCCGCGAAGAGAAATACGCCCTCAACCAGGAGCGCGCCAAACTCGCCCGCGAAGGCGACCTCGAACTCAAGCGCCGCACCAAGGAGCTCGAGCAAAAACTCGCCTCCCTCCTCAAAGACTTCGAATACCAGATGCGCCAGACCGTCAGCGCCATTGAAGATCGCGCCGGCCAGCTCAAGCTCTCTAAAGAATCCGAGCGCCGCATCCAGCGCCTCCGCCGCGACTTTGAGGAGCAGTTCAACTCCACCGTCGACGCCCACAAACATGGGGCCGATGTCGGAGACCCCAACGCCCAGCCCCACCTCGTCAAACACGTCGCGGTCGGCGACCAGGTCCGCATCAAGAGCATGAATAAGGTTGCCACCGTCGCCCGCGAAGTCGAAAAAGACCTCTACGAAGTCGCCCTCGGCCCCCTGAAAATGCGCATCAAGCGCGACGATATCGCTGAAGTCGTCGCCCCCGCCGGCAAGGAAGTACCCCGCGAAAAACCGCTCGACGCCGTAGCCCGCCAAAAAGGCGTCCGCGTCACCGTCACCAGCTCCGGCTCAGAAAACCTGCGCGCAGAAATCAACCTCATCGGCCGCACCGTCGACGAAGCCACCCAGGAACTAGACCAGTACCTCGACCAGGCCTTCCTCGCCGGCCTCCTCCAGATCCGCGTCATCCACGGTACCGGCATGGGTATCCTCCGCCGCGCCCTCCGCGAATTCCTGAAATCCCACCCCCACATCGCAAGAATCGAAGAACCCACCCAAATGGAAGGCGGCGCAGGAGCCACCACAGCGCACCTCCGCCAGTAGTTCCGCTCCCATAGAGCATCCAAACAAATCCATCCCAAGAAAAAGGATGGTTCCTGCTGAGCGCAGCGAAGGAGCTGCTTTTGTCCTTGCCTTTTTCTGTCATTCCCGAAGGGAATCTGCTGTTGCCCTCGCTCTTCTGGAGGGAGCAGTTGCCTTCAGGCGACTGGCCTAAACGCGATATAAACCCGGGCTTCAGCCCCGGGCCTTACCCCAACAAATCCTCCAAACCGCATTAGATGGGTAGGCCAGGGATTCAACCTCGGCAATTCAAGCAGATCTCTTTCCGGGCCTTCAAGCCCTGCCGTGTACTTGTCTTCTACGAAATTGCATGTCGCGACCAGCACCATCGCCATCACCACAGCAACCGTCCAACTCTACCCCTCACAACGCTGCATCCAATCACCGTCCCGAGTGGTGTAGGAAGGGGCACGAGTTTGGCTCCAAGGCACAATACTTGGAAGGTTTATGGGATAGACTTTAGTTAGCGGAGGATTTGGATGGGCGATCAAACTTGCGGTCCAGTTTCGACGAAACGGCAAACGCTCCGGAAGCTCCTACAGGAAATTACACCCGCTGCTTCAGTTTCTAGTATTCAAGAATTTGTACTTTTGGTTCGCGAACTGTCTGATGCCTGGCAAAAGGAGGACTGGCTGGCGCGAGAATGCGATGCTGAGTTCCTTCTCAATAATGCTCGAATTGTAGGAGGGATCTGGTTTCGCGGACACGCGGATACCAACCTAAGTCTGCGGCCAGGGCTCTACCGGGATTCGCTTTTTAAAGATATTCAGAAGCAGGACGACAGTCCAAAGCCAGATGAGGAACTCGAAGCACATAGATTTTCGGAATTATTCGATTTAGAGCACGACATGAGGATTGATTTCAAAAGCTACGGCCACTTGCTCAACGAAGCGAACGAAGCCGTCACTGCAATGGACTGGTACTTCATGATGCAGCATCACGGCGTGCCCACCCGGCTTCTGGATTGGACGACCAATGCGCTTGCTGCATTGTTTTTTGCTATCGAGGGTTTTAAGAAGAGACACCAGTCTGCCAATCAACAAGTTGTCGACTCATCGGACGCCGACAACGAAGTATCAATTTGGATGATGGATGCTTATTGGCTGGCTAACCATCTTAGCGATACATGGTACGCACCTTTATTGCCATGGTCCGAAGACTCAGGTGCCTACCTACCGTCTCTGGAAACGATGATCGACAAATTGGAAGACGCCAAAGCCTTACTTCCCGAGTACGCGATGCCTATAGAGCCGTCCGCTATTCACCCGCGAGTTGCTGCACAAGAGGGTCGTTTCGTTATCTTTGGAAAGACTCAGGAGTTGCTTCTTCATAAGTTAAGGTTGGAATCAATTGGCGATTCCAAGTTGGAACAACTGCGACTGCGCCAAATTCAATTCAAGATTCAGGATCCCGAAGATGTACTCAGGACACTCGCAGGGCTTGGCGTATCAAGACGAACACTTTTTCCCGACTTCGGTGGGCTTGCCGAATTTGTGAGTTGGAAGCACTTGCATAGAGTCCGGCCCTACCTTGCTACTTCAGACTAGGGGATGCAATTTGACTCAAGTCCTTTATTAAAGTGACATCATAAGAGCGTATAGGTCTCAAGCTTCCAAACGAACCAATTTGTATTGTAGCCACATTTTCGACTACTAATTTGAGATTGATAGGATCCTCATCGTAGCGGGACGGCGATAGTTAATGGCAGAAGCTGGGTCGTGACCACATGAACAGCTGAAAAGCGGCTACGAAGACACTTCACATCCCACAAGGGGAAAGGAAATGCTGGAAGAAATGAGACTCAAGACATTCGCGAGTGAAGCCGAAGAAGCCCAGTGGTGACAGTCCCACGGAGACCAACGAGCCGCCGAGTTTGAAAAAGCCCACGCCCAGGCCGCCCGGGCGCGGCGTACGCTACCAGGCCTACCTCAAAGTGATCATCCACAAGGCTCTCCGCAAAGCTGAAACCGCCCCGGGCTATTCCCTAGTCCCTTAAAATAAAGGAGCCATGCCCCCCACCCCACCCACCTACGCCGAAGCCATCGCCCACCTCAACACCCTCGTCCCCGAGCTGCTCGGCGTTCCCGGCCAGCCGCGCCGCAAGTTTTCGCTTGACCAGATCAGCCTGCTCGCCGAGGCTCTCGACAACCCGCAGCAGCATTTCCCCTCCGTACTCATAGCGGGAACCAACGGCAAGGGCTCAACCTCGGCCACGCTCGCCGCGATCGCCCAGGCCGCAGGGCTGCGCGTCGGCCTCTACACTTCGCCGCATCTTGACCGCGTCAACGAGCGCATCCGCCTCATCGGGCCAGGTTTGCCGAGCCAGGACATTCCCGACGAGGCCTTCGCCGATCACTACTTCCGCACCATCGCCGCCGCCCAGCAACTGGTCGATAGCGGCGCGCTCGCCCATCTGCCGAGCTTTTTTGAACTGCTCACCGCTCTTGCCTTCCTCTACTTCGCTGAAGAGAAGGTTGATCTCGCCGTCCTTGAGGTCGGCATGGGCGGCCGCCTCGACGCCACCAACATCGTCGATCCGCTGGTTTCCGTCATCACCGACATTGCCCTGGACCACCAGGAATGGCTTGGCGCGACCATCGATCTCATCGCCCGAGAAAAGGCTGGCATCCTGCGCCCTGGCGGCACGCTCGTCACCCTTCCGCAGCACCCCGCAGCCAACCAGGCCATCGGCGAGGTCGCAGTCACGCTCGAAGTTCGCGGAGTCTCCGCCACCGAATACATGCCGACCCTCCACGCCAACGCCACCGAGGCTTATGCCCTTGAAGTCCTCGGCCAGACCATCACGGTAGACTCCCCGCTCAAAGGCGCGCACCAGCACCGCAACATTGCCCTGGCCATCGCCACTGCTGTCGAACTAGCCCAAACCCATCACTTTCCCATCACCGCCCCTGCCATTGAAAAAGGCATCCGCGCCACCTACTGGCCCGGCCGCTTCGAAACCCTCCGACTGCCCGGCTGGCCCCCAATCATCCTCGACGTCGCCCACAACCCCGCCGGCGCCTGGGCCCTCCGCTCTACGTTGAATGCGACGGCTGAAGGAAGCGGCGTGTCTGTTTTAGTCTTTGCCTGCCTGCACGACAAGCCCCTCGCTGAAATGTCCCAGATCCTTTTCCCGCTCTTTGACCAAGTCGTCCTCGCGCCCATCCACAGTCCCCGCGCCCGCGAGCTGGAAGACCTCCTTGCCTCCGCCCTAGCCACCGGTACCATTGCCACAGCCGCCTCGACCGTTAGAGAAGCTCTGCAATTCGCCCGTGCACTCAATCCGCAGCGTATCGTCGTCAGCGGCAGCCTTTACCTCGTCGGCGAGGCGCGCTCCCTGCTGCTCTCCGGTACACTGGGTACGCCTTAGTCCTCTTTTTAGAAATCATGCGACCGAATCCTCTGCCACTCGCCGCACGCCTCCGCTCCAACTTCCTGCTGGCGCCGCCGTTTTTCCTCTCCACGGCCGTCTTCGGAACGGTTTCGCTCGCTGCCTCCTACTTTGACCGGTCCGGTCGGCTGCAGCACCGCATCGCCCGGGTCTGGGCGCGAACTTCGGTCTTCTTCTCTGCGTCGCCCCTGCAGGTCATCGGCCAAGAAAACATCCCAGCTGAAACGGCCGTCTACGCTGCCAACCACACCAGCTACATGGATACACCCGTCGTCTTCGCCAGCTTGCCCTTCCAGTTCCGTATCCTGGCCAAAATTGAGCTGTGGAAGCTGCCTTTCATCGGCTGGTACCTCGAGCGCAGCGGCCAGTTGCCCATCGATACCGCCAACCCGCGCAGCACTGTTTCAAGCCTTGGCGCTGCCGTTAAAACCCTGCGCAGCGGTTTGAATGTCTTCGTCTTCCCCGAGGGCGGCCGCACACCGGATGGCCAGCTTCAAAGCTTCCTCAACGGAGCGTCGTACCTCGCCATCCGCGCCCAGGTGCCGCTCGTACCCGTCGCGCTCGTGGGCGTCTATCACCTTCTGCCCATCCACACCACCCACTTTTTTCCCGCCACCCGGCAGCGTCCGCTCAAGCTCATCTTCGGTAGGCCCATCCCGACCGAGGGGCTGACACTGCGCCAGGCAGAGGATCTCTCCAAGCAGCTCCGCCAGGCAATCGGCGACCTCATCGATGCGAACAGTTAACCGCTCGACAATCAGCTATCCTTGCCTCAATGCGTCTTCTTCTCCTCTTCCTAGGTGCTTTTCCGCTCTTCGCCGCCGCTCAGTCTCCTGTCACACTCACGCCCTCCCTCGTCGAACCCGGCTCGCCTGAACTCATCCACGTCCACAGCTCCTGCCTCCGGGTCGAGGGCCAATGGCTTGGCCACCCCATCGCCTTCTTCCGCAGCCACGGCGATCAGGATTGGTACGCCCTCGCCGGTGTCGATGTCGAAGCCACTTCCGGCCTCTCAAAGCTCACCCTCACCTGCGAACAAGGCACGATCGCAGGCACGATTCCTCGCGACCTCTCCCTTCCAGTCTCCATCCACTCCGCCCATTACCGAACCGGCTCCCTGACCGTCCAGCCAAAATTCGTCGAACCTGGCCGTGAAGCTCTCATGCAGATCGATTCCGAAAGAAAGCTCAAAGAGAAGCTCTTCGCTCAGGCCGAAGCATCGACCGCTCTGCCACTCTGGGCCGGCAGCTTCCTCACACCCGTGCGCGCCGCCCCCACTGACAGCTTCGGCACGAGGAGGATATTCAACGGCAAGCTCGCCAGCATCCATAAAGGAACTGACTTCCGCGCCGCTACCGGCACGCCCGTCCACGCCGGCAATGCAGGAGTCGTCCTGCTCGCCCAGCCGCTCTATTACGAAGGAAACTGCGTCATGATCGACCACGGCCAGGGACTGATCAGCATCTCCATGCATCTCTCGCGCATTGACGTGAAACCCGGCCAGCGCGTCGCCCGCGGCCAGCAACTCGGCCTTTCCGGCGCCACCGGCCGCGTCACCGGACCCCACCTGCACTGGGCTATCCGCTGGCAAGGCGCCATGCTCGACCCCGCCAAGCTGTTACGAATGAATCTAAATACTCTTCGCTAGCCCGAATCCTTACTTCGCTACCAGATCCGGCTCGATTGACTCTGCTGAATTTCCTGTCGAAATCCTCTCCCTCGCCAGCTCTCGAAACGCCCGCCACACAAACGACCCCAGGTACCACCCGTCAATATATTGGTACGGCGTCTCCCCAGTGGTGTAGTGCCCGCAAGGCAGCACCCGCTCCTCAAATTTGATCCCGTGCGCATGGAAGGACTTCACTACCTCCAGCGAATACTCGAGCGGAAACGTCAGATCGTACCGCGCATAAATCAGCAATACCTTCTTCGCAACCTCCGCCGCACTCCCGGCGATTCCCTCGTCCTTTTTCCCTCGTCCCTGTTTTTGAAACTTCCCGTAGTAGTGCAGCGGGCTAATCCCCCCCCATACTCCCCGCAAACTCACCCGATTCAGTCCCGCATCCTGCAGCGCCTGTCGAATGTGCCGCGTGCTCTGCCCATCCCACACCACATCCCCAAACGCCGCCGATGCGTGATTAAAAGCATTCACCCGAATCCGCCGGTCATGCGCGCTCGCCAAAAAGGCATAGCAGCTCCCCAGGCTCGTCCCCAGCACGCCAAACTGCTCATAGCCCTGCGACTCAAGCCAATCCACGCAACAGCGAATGTCCACCACCGCCTGCCGCGTCGCCGAGAGCGTCCGCCCGATATTCGCGCTCACCGCGTAGTCTGACCGCTCCAGTTCGCTCGGCCGTCGAATGTCGTGATACGGCTTTGATAGCCGCAGCGCCGAAATCCCAAACCGGTTGAACAGCGTGCACAGTGCGTTATGGCTAAAAGCATCCGCATTCCACTGCGGCAATACAATCATTGCCTGCTTCGGCTTGCCAGTCTGCTTCTTTCGATCCGCAGGATACCAGCGCGCGTTTACCAGGTCGTTCTCTGCGTAAGGCGTCCGCTCCGGCGAGGTGAACCGCAAAAACTGCGCCCGCTCCACCTTTCCATCTGCCGCCAGCGACTTGAGTCGCGCATCCCGCTCCAGCGTCTCCGGCCGCACATTGGTCGGGAAGAGCATCGGATGCCGAGACTCCAAGCGAAAATCCGTTGGACGCTCGTACCCAAAAAAACGCTCGCTATCGGCCAGAATCGCTTCGTTCACCTCGACCATCGCCTGCTCTGACGCGCCCGCATCTACCAGTCGCCCAACCCGTCCCGCCAGGCCAGCCTTGTCAATATACGGCGCGAGCCAGTTAAAGCCCCACTCCAGCGGACGTACCACGCGGTTTTGATCGCGCATGGTCAGCCGCGTCTCCCAGGAGTACATCCAGCGCGAGTAGAGGTTATTAAGCATGCTCAAGTCCAAGTTTACCAGCGGCCGTATTGCAACTCTGTCAAAGCGCAACCCGCTCAACCCGCTCCGCGATCGAGGTCAGAATCTCCCACACAATTGTCCCCGCCCACGCGGCATGCTCCTCGGGCGAAATGCGATCCTCACCCTGCCGCCCCAGCAGGACGGCCTCATCTCCCACATCGGCTCCGGCAATCTCCGTCACGTCGACCACCGTCTGGTCCATTGAAATCCGGCCAACAATCGGTGCCCGTTCCCCGCGAATGAGGACAGTGCCGCGATTCGAGAGACCCCGCCGCAACCCGTCGCCGTAGCCCACCGCAAGCAGCGCCACCCGCATCGGTTCGGTCGCTACAAACGTGCCGTTATAGCCCAGAACAGCGCCCGGCTCGACCGCACGCACGCTCACTACCTGGGTCTTCCACGTGAGTACCGGCGTCAGCCTGGCCCGCAGTGCAGCCACGGAAGCTGTCGTCAACTCGGCAGCGGGCGGCAGAAACTCCGGAGCCAGCCCATACAGCGCGAGGCCGGGGCGCGCCATCGCCCGCATTCCCCATTGCACAGCCAGGCCGGCAAGCGCTGAAACAGCTTCCCCGCCCAGGACCGCCGCTGAGTTCCCTACATGCAGCCAGTTTGGCCTCAAACCCGCAGCCACGACCCGCGTGACCAGCGCTTCCAGCTCTGCCATCTGCCCGCGCGTCTCAGCGCCATCGCTTTCGTCCGCGGCATAGAGATGGGTCATCAACCCGTCCACGCGCAGCAACCGGCAAGCACGAAGGCACTCCAGGATTTTGTCCAGCCCCTCTGCCCCGACCCCCTGCCGGGTCATCCCGGTATCCAGCTCCAGGTGCACCGGCAGCTCGCCGACGCCTGCCGCCTCTGCCGCCCCCTCGAGCTCGTACAGTTGCCACGCATCCCAGACAACGGCTGTCAGCCGGTTGGCCACCACCGCCGCGCCCTGCCCTGTAAATGGCCCGCTGATCACCAGGATTTCCGCATGCGGGCACAATGCGCGCGTAGCCACACCCTCTTCCACGCTGGTCACGCCCAGCCAATGCGCACCCGCCCGAACCGCCGCAGGTGCGCAGATGCTCAGACCATGCCCATAGGCATTCGCTTTCACAATCGCCAGCAGCTCGACCGGATCCGATTTTTTCGAGTCGGGAAGGGAATAGATGCCAGACGCCTCCAGGCACCTTCGCGCCAAGACTCGATAGTTTTCTTCCAACGCCGGCGCAGAAATCTCCACCCAGCAAGGCCGCAGTCGCATCGAAAAGTCCACTCTCTATCCTACCGCCCTGCTTCACAGATCAACCTCACGAAGTCTCGGCACAAGGGATAGAATGCCCCCATGCCTGCTGCGACCCTTCGCCCCCTCCGATATCTGTCTTGGCTGCTTCTCGCGACCACGATCAACCTCGCCCTGGTCCTGGTCCCGGCTCCAGCCCCGGCTCAGACACCAACCTACGACCTCGTCCTGCGCAACGGCCGCGTCATCGACCCTGAAACCAAACTCGACGGCCTCCGCAGCGTCGCCATTCGTGACGGCCGAATCGCCGCCATCTCCACGGAAGAACTCAAAGGCACCACCATCCTCGACGCCACCGGCCTCGTCGTCGCCCCCGGCTTCATTGACCTCCACTCCCACGGCCAGGACCCCGAAAACTACCGCTATAAAGCCATGGACGGGGTCACCACCGCCCTTGAGCTTGAAAAAGGCGTCTTCCCCGTCGCCCCCTGGTACGCCGAACGGCACGGCAAAGCCCTCATCAACTACGGTGCCAGCAGCGGGCACATCCCCGCCGCCATGGCCGTCATGCACGACACCGGATCCTGGCTGCCCCGTGACAAGGTCATCACCGACACCCCCACCGTCGCCCAGCAGGACCAGATCCTCGCCGACGTCGAGCAGGGTCTGCGCGAAGGCGGCCTCGGCATCGGCATGGGCCTCGCTTACACTCCCCGCGAAACCCCCGCCGACATCCTTCGCGTCTTCCAGCTCGCCGCACGCTGGCGCGAACCCATCTTCGTGCACATGCGCAACCCCGGCGGCCTCACCCCCGGCGTTGTTGATTCACTCCAGGAGATGATTGCCGATGCCGCCATCACCGGCGCAGCCGTCCATATCGTCCACATCAACAGCATGGCCAACCAGCTCACCCCGCTCGCCCTCTCCATCATTCACGGGGCGCGCACCCTCGGCCTCGATGTCTCCACCGAAGCCTACCCCTACATCGCCGGAGCCACCGCCATCGAATCCGACGTACTCGGCCCCGGCTGGCAGCAGAAGCTCGACATCACCTACCACGACCTGCAATGGGTCGAAACCGGCGAACGGCTCACCGAAGAATCCTTCAACCGCTACCGCAAAACCGGCGGCAAAGTCATCCTCTTCACCAACACGGAAGAGATGGTCCGCCGCGCCATGGCCGACCCCATGGTGATGATCGCCAGCGACGGAACCCTGACCAACGGCAAAGGCCACCCCCGCAGCGCCGGCACCTACGCCCGTGTCCTCGGCCGCTACGTCCGCCAGGAAAAAGCCCTCACCCTCATGGAAGCCATCCGTCGGTCGTCACTGGCCCCCGCCAAACGCCTCGAAGCCATCTCCCCGCAGATGAAACACAAAGGCCGCCTTCAGGTAGGCGCCGACGCCGACATCATCGCCTTTCACCCCGACAAAGTCATCGACAAAGCCACCTTCGAAAACCCCGCCCAATACTCAACAGGATTCCAATACGTGTTAGTCGCCGGCCACCCGGTAGTCATCAACGGCAAACTCGACGAATCCACCCTGCCGGGTCAGCCAATTGTGGCCCGGTAACTCAGGGGCCGTGCAAGAGTTGGATCTGCGGAGGTCTCTCTGGAATGTAAGACTCGACCGTGTCAGAGCGTGTGCCCCCATGCCTTCAATCAAGAGTGTCGTGCGACGCAAGGCATGTATATTCAATTCCAATCATCGAACTGAAAGGCATATCGATTGCGCATTCATTTGCACACCAAAAGCCGTTTTGCTCAGAGCCTGATTCTCCTGGGCCTACTCTTCGCCGGTCTCTTTTCCTCCCCGTCCACCGCCCAGAACCTCCCGGCTTCCACGAAAGCAATCACCGTTGAGGGCTCCGCGCCAGCACATCTTTTGAAAAAGAGTATCGACACCGGTCGCCTTTCTCCCAATCAGCCGCTTGGAAGAATGGTTCTGCTGCTCGCGCGCACCCCTCAGCAGGAGCAGGCCGCCGCGAAACTCGTCGCTGCCCAGCATGACCCCGCGTCGCCCCGTTTTCATCAGTGGCTCACGCCCGCCGAGTTTGGCAAGCAATTCGGCGCTTCTGAAGAACAGACCTTGCAGGTCAAGCGCTGGCTCGAATCTCAGGGACTTACCGTCCATCAAGTTGCGCAAAGCCGCCGCTTCCTCATCTTCAGCGGCAACGTCGCTCAGGTCGAGACTGCTTTCTCCACGCAGATGCACTCCTATAGCTACAACGAAAAGCCCTTCATTTCCAATGCGACAGATATCCGCATTCCAGCCACACTTCGGTCGATTGTCAAAGGCGTCGTCCGGCTCAATGGTGAACCCGCTTCGCCCGCCATCTCGCTGGGCAAAAAGATCCCTTTCCAAAAGAAGAATGGCCAATTCACCTTTGGCGATGGCAGCCACTTTATCGCTCCCGCTGACTTCGCCAGCATCTACAACGTGAAGCCGCTCTACGATGCAGGGATTGACGGCATCGGGCAGACCATCGCCATCGTCGGTCGCAGCAATATCGACGTGCAGAATGTCCACGACTTCCGCAATCTCCTCGGCCTACCCGTCAACGACCCAGAGATCATCGTCAACGGAGATAACCCCGGCCAAAATGGCGATGTCTTTGAAGCCATGATTGACGTCACCTGGTCTGGCGCTGTCGCTCCCGGTGCCCATATCAAGTTCGTTGTTTCTCAAAGCAACTTTGCCGATGGCATTGACGTTTCAGCAGCATACATCGTCGACAACAATCTCGCCCCCGTCATGAGTACCAGCTACGGGCAATGCGAATTGACCATGAGCAACGCACAGCTTGATTTCTATAACTCTCTCTGGCAGCAAGCCGCAGCCCAGGGAATCACGTCCTTTGTGTCCTCTGGAGATAGTGGCGGCGCCGGTTGCGATGCACCCTCCGCTGGTTACTATTCTAGTGGCGTCTTCGCCGTTAACGGCATCGCATCCACCCCCTACAACGTCGCCGTCGGCGGAACTCAATTCGACGACACAGACAGCCCAGACACTTACTGGAGCACCACCACCGATCCAGTCACCGGCCAGTCAGCCCTTGGCTACATCCCTGAGAAAGTCTGGAATGAAAGCAGCAACGACCCCAGCGGCGTCCTCTTGTTCGCGGGCAGCGGCGGTGCCAGCGCTGTCTACGCCAAGCCCGACTGGCAGGTGGGCAACGGAGTTCCCGCCGATGGTCTGCGCGACATTCCTGACCTTTCGCTCAGCGCATCGCTCCACGACGGTTATCTCTTCTGCATGTTCAACTACTGCAGCTCGGGAGAATACTTCTACAGCGCTGGAGGCACTTCCGTCTCCAGCCCCGCTGCTGCCGGCATCATGGCGCTGGTCAACCAGAAACTGGGTGGCCAACCTCAGGGCCTGGCCAACTATGTGTTCTATCGCCTTGCTTCCGTCCCCGGCGTCTTTCACGACACCATCAAGGGTGACAACAAGGTTCCCGACCCCAGCGGGCTGTACACCGTCGGATACGATGCCACTCCCGGCTACGACCTCGCCTCCGGATTGGGTTCGCTTGACGTAAACGCGCTGGTCAATCACTGGAAAGACGCCTCAACCGGCGGCACGGCACAAACCACTCTCGCCCTTGGCTCCGGACAAAAATCTGCAGTCACCCACGGCACACCAGTCGCCTTCACCGCAACCGTGAGCTGCGGCGGCGCATGTACCACACCCACAGGATTAGTGGCTCTCTCCGCAACTTCCGCTGCGGGTGCGACGGTCGGGATAGGTTCCGAAACCCTCGATTCGACGGGCGTTGCCAACCTCAAGCCTGCCTCCATTCCTGGCGGCAAATATAAAGTAGCCGCTCACTACAATGGCGATGCCAAAAATCTGCCCGGCGTCTCCACAACCGTGCCTGTCAGCATTACACCCGAGAGCAGCCAAACCTTTGTCGGTGCCCTCGCAGGGGGCAGCTTCACCCAGGCACCAATCTCGGTCGGGTATGGCCTCCCCTGGAAAGTAGGCATCGCCGTTGCCGGTAACTCCGGGTACGGTTACCCCTCGGGCAACCTCAGCCTCACAGCAGATGGCCAACCCATCGTAACCCAGGCATTTGATGCCGGAACCGGAAACCTCACCCCTAGCTCGCTGACGCTCAACTACGGCGAAAAATCTAGCCTGCTCACCGGCGGGCCCAGCAGCCAATCCAGCACCATTTCCTACGTCGTACCTTCGCAATCTCTCGCCGCGGGCACACATACGCTGGTTGCAACCTATCCCGGCGATCCAAGCTTCGGCAGCAGCCAGGGAAGCTTTTCCTACAGCGTCACCAAAGCCCAGTCCACGATTCTCGACTTCTTCCCGATCGGTACCCAGGTAGCCAACGTCCCGGTCGAGCTGGCCGGTCAGGTCGGATTCACCAACCAGGGGTATGCACCCTACGACGGCACCATCACCATCTCTGACATCACGGCCGCACCTGTTGTCCTGGGAACAGGTCCCCTGTCTTCACTTTACGGCGGCTCCTACACCGTGCCGGTCACAGTCACCACCCCGGGCACCCACATGATACGCGTCGACTTCAGTGGCGATGCCAACGTGATGGCTGGATTCCAGACCTATACCGTGCCGTTCCCTGCCAACTCCTACTCCTACACATCGCTGGCAGCGAATACTCCAAACTCATACGCAGGTCAGCCCGTCACCCTTATTGCCAACGTTGGCTCGGATGTCCGCCTGCATAACCCTACCGGAACGATCACCTTCCTCAACGGTTCAGCAACCATCGGCACCGCTCCGATTGACGCCAGTGGAAACGCTACCTTGGTCATCTCCTCACTGCCTGCCGGCGCCAGTAGTCTCATCGCTAGCTTCCCCGGCGATGGCGCACTGCAACCCTCCGCTTCCTCGCCCATTGTCAACACAGTTGCCGACTACGTTTTGCAACCGTTGCCTCCCATCCTCTACGTTCAAGATGGCCAGTCGGGCTCAACCAGCCTGAACCTGACCCCACTTGGCGGTTTTGCACAGCCCGTCTCCCTGGCCTGCGCCAATCTGCCTGCCAACATGCTCTGCTCGTTCACCTCCTCAACAGTCACTCTCGACGGAATTCATCCGTCGCCGGTGAACCTGGTGATCAGTACCGGCAGTGCCATCGCTGGCCTGGTGAAAAGAGACTCCCCATGGACTCTTCCAACCTCATTCGCGATTGCAGGCATCTTCCTCATTCCCTTCCGCAAACGAAGGTGGATGAAGTGGACGGCGTCGTCCATGCTGCTATTGGCGATTGGCCTGTGCGGAATCGGATGCAGTGGCAGTGGAGCAAACAACAAGCTCGCTGCGGTCGGAAGCTACAACATCCAGATCACGGCAACCAGCGTGACCGGCACAGCCCCAAAGTCTGTCACCGTCGCGCTCAACGTAACCAGGTAAACAACCAGGCAATGAGACACAAGGCGTCTCCTCAACGGGACGCCTTGTTTGATTCCTGGTGCTTTTTCAGCAATGGCGCACAGCGAAGTAACTTTGCTGACGGGATTTTTCATCAAGAAAAATCCGACCTCACTCACCGGAGAGACTTCAGAGAACTCATGAAAATGCTTGAAACCAGAGTTATTCCTGCTCGCCTGGACTCAGCCTATCTCCCCACTCCATTGCTCCAGCGTTTTCTTAAATTCAAACATGAACTTACCCGCATCGGCCCCATCAATCGTCCGGTGGTCAAAGCCGAGGCAGTAGTGCTGCATCGAACGAATCCCGATCGTGTCATTGCTCTCGGCATCGGTCAGCACCACGGCTTCCTTCTTGAGGCCGCCAATCGCCAGGATCGCCGACTCCGGCTGGTTAATCACCGGCGTGCCGAACTCATCGCCAAACACACCCGAGTTGGTCAGAGTAAATGTTGACCCGCCCACTTCTTCCGGCTTCAACTTTTTGCTGCGCGCCCGCTCCGCCAGGTCCACCACCCCGCGCGCCAGCTCCAGAAAGCTCCGCTCCTCGGCCTGCCGAATCACCGGCACAATGAGACCCCACTCCAGCGCCACCGCGATGCCCAGGTTGATGTTCTTGTGATACCGAATCGCTTCACCTTCAAGGCTCGAATTCAGAATCGGAAACTTCTTCAGCGTCTCAATCGCAGCCGCGCAGATGAAGGGCATATACGTCAGCTTCACCCCATGGCGCTGCTCATAGCCCGCCTTGTGCTTCTCCCGCAGCCGGACAACCCTCGTCATGTCCACCTTGTAGACCGAGTGCACATGTGGGCTGATACGCATGCTCTCAACCATGCGCTGCGCAATGATTGAGCGCATCCGGGTCATCGGTACCAGCTGGCCGGGCAGCGAAGACGAGGCATCAGCAGCGGCATCCTTCTTCTCTGGGGCTAAAGCCGGAACCGGAACCGCGCCTGAAACGGGAGCCGAAGCGCCACCGCCGCCATTGGCCAGAAAGGCCAGCGCATCTTCCTTTGTAATCCGCCCGCCGCTTCCAGTGCCCTTGATCAGCCGTAGGTCAAGATTCTTCTCACGCGCAATCCGCCGCACCAGAGGCGAAGACCGCAACCGCCCACCTGGATGCTCAACTTCCGGTGCCTGCGCAGCTTCCTCAATCAACGGTTCCTCCACCAGAGTTGCGACTGCTTGCGGCGGAGCCTCTGCCTTCCTAACCGCCCCGCCAATCACCGCCACCACCGCATTGATCTGAACCGTCGTACCCTCGGCCGACAGAATCTGCGTCAGCACCCCGGCCGCGGGCGCTGGAATCTCCGCATCCACCTTATCCGTCGAAATCTCAAACAGCGGCTCGTCCTTCGCCACATGCTCGCCCACCTGCTTGAGCCACTTGGTAATCGTGCCCTCAAATATCGATTCGCCCATCTGCGGCATCACGACTACAGTTCCACTCATGACCGCCGCGCCTGCAGCCGGGACCGGCGATTTTTCTGCAGCCGGGGTCTTCGCCACTGCGGCCGGTTTTTCCGCCGGAGTGCTGGCAACCTCATGAGCGGTCCCCACGAGCGCGACCACCGTATTGATCGCAACCGTAACTCCCTCAGCCGCTTTGATCTCCGTCAGCACTCCCGCCACCGGCGAGGGAATCTCAGCATCCACCTTGTCCGTGGAAATCTCAAAAAGCGGCTCATCCTTGGCGACCGAATCGCCCACCTTCTTCAACCACTTGGTGATCGTGCCTTCAAATATCGATTCGCCCATCTGGGGCATGATGATTTCGGTCGCCATCTTCGGTCCTCGCCACAACCCGCTTCGCAGCCTCCAGAGAAGGCGTGTAGTTTACGGTTTGCCAGTTGGATTATATAAGCCGGTCGCGCGCAGCCGCTGCTCACTAAACTTCGGTTGGCCGCTCAAGCGCCGCGCCGTCCAAATCCCGCAACCGCCTTACCTCTTCTGGAACCCGCACCGGCACTCCCACCCCTGGCGCAGCTTCCCGGTCCCGCGCCTGCGCCCGCAGATCCTCAAGGCTCCCAACCGCCAGTACCTGCTCTTCGAACACCTGCCCAAAGCACCGAGCAGCCGTATCTGCCACCTGCTCCAGCTTCGGCATCTCCTTTTTACCGGTGATCTCCACCGCAAGGCTCGTCACCTCCCGGTCAGCAATCCCGCACGGCACAATCCACTGAAAATCCCGCAGATCCGTCGCCACATTCAGCGCAAACCCATGCGAAGTGATTCCCCGCGAAACATGCACCCCGATCGCCCCAACCTTCTTCTCCGGCGCGTTCTCGGTCCACACCCCCGTACGTCCCGCAATCCGCCCCGTAAGCACGCCAAACCCGGCGCACACCCTGATCAGCGCCTCCTCTACCAGGCGCACATAGTCCACCGGCCCCAGCCGTCCACCTTTTGAATTCCTCAGACTGCGCAAATCAAAAATCGGATACCCCACCAGTTGCCCAGGCCCATGGTAGGTCACATCCCCACCCCGGTTGATCTCATGCACAGTAACGCCCCGGGCCGCCAGCGTCGCGTCGGTCGCGAGGATGTTGCCGCGATGCGCATTCCGACCCAGAGTCAACACCGGAGGATGCTCCAACAGCAGCAGCACATTGTCAACCCGCCCTTGGTACCGCAGCTCCACCATCTCCTGCTGCAGCGCCAGCGCTTCAGCGTATCCGATGCGGCCAAGATAAAGGTATTGAATCACTTACCGCGCCCCCTGCAGCTTCTCGCGCGTCAGCTCATTCAGCATCACAATCGATTCCGGCAGCTCCGGACTCACAATGCCCGGCCTCACCAGCTCCAGCACGCTCTGTGGTGAAACCGCCCCGCTCGGGCCGAGCAATGCGCCCTTTACCCAGCCCACCGCCACCAAGCCGTTGGTACCCGTAAATGTCTGCTCCATGTAAAACCATCGGCTATCCCAACACACCAGCCGTGTCGCCAGCTCATACGGTGCACTTAGCGCCAGGGAGCGACGATAGGTGATCCACACTCCACCCACAATCGGCACCCACCGCTCCTTGAGAATCGGCTTCAGCAGCCCGCCCCTGGCCAGCAAATGCATCCGCCCGTAATCCATCACGCTCAGGTAGCGCGCGTTGTTCAGGTGAAAATTGAAGTCCACATCGCTCAGACCAACTCGCAGCCGCAGCACATCCGCGTCAAACGCACCAATGTATGGCAGCGGTTTGATCGTCTGCCGCAACACCAGCCACGGAATCTTCACAAAGCTCGTAAAGTGTGACAACCTTCGCGCGCCGCCTCCAGCTACAGTCTAGCCGGGCAATTCCGCTTGCCTCGGCTGCAGCCATTGAAACAGCAGTGTCGCAGCCGCAGCTCCCGCCAGTTGCGCCACCACAAACAGGCCAACAGCCCAAACTTCGCCAGAAATTCGCTGAACCACAAGCAAACTCAAACTTCACACTCACACTGGCACTCACACTGGCACTTCCCTCACCCCACCCCCATCAGCGACAATCATCCCACCATGCAGAATCCCGTCTCCCGCCGCAAGTTCGTTCTCGGCTCCGCCGCCCTCGCCGCTTCCGGCGCACTCGCACGCCCCTCGCTGTTTGCCGAGGCGGCTCCGAAGACCGCCTCGACGCGCATCCTCGTCGGCAGCGACACCAACGACGGAATACTCGCCTTCGCATGGGATGCGACCACCGGCACCCTCACCCCCCAAGGCATCGCCGCAAAAATCCCCCAATCCACCTGGATCGAGCTCGCGCCCGACAAAAAATTCCTCTACGTCGCCTGCGAACTCGAGGAATTCGAGGGCAAACCCACCGGTGCCGTCGCCAGCTTCGCCGTCTCAGGTGGCAAGCTCACCCTCATCAATCAAGTCGCAGCCCAGGGCAAAGGCACTTGCCACCTCACCACAGATCACACCGGCCAAGTCGTCCTCTGCGCCAACTACACCGGAGGCTCCGCAGCCACCTTCCTTGCCCCTGCGGGCAAGCTCGGCGATGCCGTCTGGAGCGAGCACTACACCGGCTCAGGCCCGGTCATCAGCCGCCAGGAAGCTGCCCACGCCCACTTCGCTTCCGTCTCGCCGGACAACCGCTTCGTCTACATCAATGACCTCGGCGCTGACAAGATTCACATCTACAAGCTCGACGCGACGTCCGGCAAACTCACCCCCGCCGGCACCTGCACCGCCCAGCCAGGCGACGGCCCGCGGACACTACACTTCCATCGAAACGGCAAAGTCGCTTACTGCGTCAATGAGCTCAGCTCCACCATCAGCGTCCTCCAGCTCGACCCCGCCACCGGCAGCCTCAAATCCATCCAGCGCGCCGCTCTCAGCCCCGACCCCGCCAAGGCCCCCAATACCGCATGCGACGCCGTCCTCACCCGCGATGGACGCTTCGCCTACTTCGCCAACCGCGGCGACGATTTCATCATGAGCTTCCACATTGACCCGGCCACCGGCCTGCTCACGCCTTTCGCTCAGAATCCCCGCATCCCCTCCGGCGGCAAGACCCCCCGCAACTTCACCCTCGACCCCACCGAGCGCTGGATGCTCGTCGCCAACCAGAAGTCCGGCAACCTTGCAGTCTTCGCCCGCGACCCCAAAACAGGCGCACTCTCGCCCGAGGGCAAATCCACCCCCGCAGCCACCCCTATGTGCATCGTTTTTGTTTAGCGCGACGGGCCAGATAGGTACGGCAGACCCGAAACGCCAATGCCGCGTGGTTCTTCGGGAAGGCAACCACGTTTCAACGGCCTGGAAGCGTTCGCTGCAAACCTTAGAGTGCCTCACGCCCCCGCAAATGCCGCCTCACCCGCGCCCTCAAGGGCGGTTTCCGTCACCGCCTTGGGTGCAGGAGCATGAGCCAACTCCCATGCCGATCGGTCCTTCATCAGCCGCGAAACCAGCGCTGTATGCATCGCGTGGCCCGCACGCATTGCAAAAACCTTGCCCTGAATCCGCTTCCCCGCCAGCGCCAGGTCCCCAATCAGGTCCAGGACCTTGTGCCGCACATACTCGTCAGGAAAACGCAGCGGACCATTCTCAGGCCCTCTTGCCGTCAAAATAATGGCGTTCTCCGGTCCGGCCCCGCGAATCAACCCCATATTCCTGAGCCGCTCCTCGTCCGCCTTGTAGCCAAACGTCCGTGCAGCCGCAATCTCAGCACCGTAGGTCTCCGTTTCCAGGTCCACTGAAAACATGTCATACCCAATCGGCTGCGGAAAATCAATCTCATACGTGATGCTGTAACCATCGCCGGGATAAACGCCGATGAACTTGTCGCCGTCGCGCACCTCGATCGGCTTCAGAATCCGGATGTACTCACGCCGCCGCCGCTGCACTTTGATGCCGACCTGCAAAAACGCCTCAACATACGGCTTCGCGCTCCCATCCAGAATCGGCAGCTCCAGGTTGTCCAGCTCCACGATCACGTTGTCCACGCCCATCCCAATCAGAGCCGATAGCAAGTGCTCGGTCGTCGAAATCAGCACTCCCTGCCGCATCAGGCTGGTCGCGTAGCTCACCTTCGCCACATTGCGCCCGGTTGCCGGAATCTCGAAATTGTCCAGGTCCGTCCGCCGAAACACAATCCCCGACCCCGCCGGCGCAGGCAGCAGCCGCATCGTCACCGGAGCACCGGAATGCAGCCCTACCCCTGAAAATTCCAGCTGCGACTCAATCGTCTGTTCCTGATGCGTCGGGTTTGCCAGATCCATCTTTGCCAAGAAACGCCTGTCTTCTGCGGGACACTCCACCGCACTCCAAAGACTAGACGGTTTTAAGTGGCTTTGAGGTGTGGCATTTCTACCACACTCTGCGCTCAAATTTCGCCCAACTCAACCGTTTTACACGATATCCCTGCCCAACCCTCACGCTTCTCATGCGGAACGATGTGAAGAATCTGCTTCTGCCCATGCCCTCGCTGTTCGATGTGTCATTCCCTCAAGGAAACTGCATCTCACGCACACCCTTCCAGTCGAATATGCGAAATTAATCGCATGCCCAAACCCGCACAGCCCCCCATCCACACCCGACTCGCATGCGCCCGCGAAAAGCAGCCCGCCCTGCTCGACTTCGCCACCCGCCTTGTCCTGGCCGAATCTCCCTCCGACGACAAAGCCGCCGTTGACGCCTGCATGGACCTCGCCGCCGCCCACGCGAAATCCCTCGGCGGCAGAATCAAGCGCCACCGCCAGAAGCAACACGGCGACATCCTCGAGCTCCGCTTCGGCCCACCGTCCTCCGCCACCAAAGTCCTCCTCCTCGGCCACCTCGACACCGTCTGGCCCCTCGGCACCCTCAAATCCATGCCCTGCGAACTCCGACCCGACCCCCACGGCCACCCCCGCCTCTACGGCCCCGGCACCCTCGACATGAAGGTAGGTGTCGCCATGGCCTTCTCCGCCGTCGAACTCCTCACCGAAGCCGCCACCCTCAATCAGGAAATCATCCTCCTGCTCAACAGCGACGAAGAGATCGGCAGCCCCGTCTCCCGCCCCATCACCGAGTCGCTCGCCCAGCAGTGCCGGGCCGTTTACGTCCTCGAACCCGCCCAGGGCCTCGCCTTTAAAACCGCCCGCAAAGGCACCGGCGACTGGCACATTACCATCCACGGCCTCGCCGCCCACGCCGGCGTCGACTTCACCTCCGGCCGCTCCGCCATCCTCGAACTCACCCGCCAAATCCAGAAAATTAGCAGTTGGACTGACCTTGCCCGCGGCACCACCGTCAACGTCGGCGTCATCGGCGGTGGCACCAAATCCAACGTCATTCCCGCCACCGCCTGGTGCGAAGTCGATCTCCGCACCACCCGCAAGGCCGACGGCCCTCGCTTTGAAGAGCGATTCTCCACGCTGAAACCGACGGCTAAATCCGGCTGCACGCTCTCGATCGAGGGTGGCATCAACCGCCCTCCCATGGAGCGCACCAGCGGCACCGTCAAGCTCTTCCGCCAGGCACAATCTCTCGCCGCCCAGCTGGGCTGGCAACTTGAAGAAGCCTCAACCGGCGGCGCCTCCGACGGCAACTTCACCTCCGCCCTCGGCATCCCCACCCTCGACGGCATGGGCGCAGTCGGCGAAGGCGCTCACGCCCTCCACGAGTCCGTCCTCATCGACCACCTGGCCCCCAGAACGGCCCTCCTCGCCGCCATGCTCGCCAACTAGCGGCGTGTCGAACGCACGATTCATTCCGCTCACGGGACACTACCCTCCCGGCGTATCATGGCCGCAAGGCTGAACGAACCCCGCCGCCACGCAGCCGCGCGGTCCCACGCAAACAGCCCTAACCGGAGGCATTACCCCGTCATGACCCTTGAGCATCTGACCCGCCGCCGCATCCTTACCGGCGCCGCGCAATCCCTCGCCGCCGCCGCCCTGCTGAATCCCCGCCTCCTTCGCGCCCTCGCCGCGACACCGCCGGCGCTCGCAGCAGATCTTCAGAATGACCCCCGCCGGCCACAGTTCCACCTGCTCCCCGCCGCCAACTGGATGAACGACCCCAACGGCCCCATCTATTGGAACGGCAAATACCACATGTTCTTCCAGTACAACCCCCACGCCGCCGTCTGGGGAGATATGCACTGGTACCACTCCGTCTCCCGCGACATGATCCATTGGCAGCACATGCCAATTGCCCTCGCCCCCACCCCGGGCGGCCCCGACGCCGACGGCTGCTTCTCTGGCACCGCCCTCGTTAAAGACAAAACCGTCCACTTCATCTACACCGGCGTCCAAAAAGTCCCCGCCGACCGCGCCGAGGCCGAAGCCACCCTCCGCGATGGCCACAACGACTTCCGCGAAACCCAGCTCCTCGCCACCTCCACCGACCCCGACCTCAAGACTTGGACCAAGCGCTCCGCCCCCATCATCCCCCTGCCGCCGACCGGCCTCAAGGTCACCGGCTTCCGCGACCCCGCCCCCTGGCGCGAACCGGCGCTCTACAAAGACGGCTGGCTGCTCGCCGTCGGCTCCGGCGAATCAAAAAAAGGGGGCCTCGTCCTCCTCTACAAATCCACCGACCTCGAAAACTGGGAATACCTCCACCCCCTCCACTCCGGCACGACCCAAGCCACCAGCGCCACCAACCCCGTCGATTCAGGCGAAATGTGGGAGTGTCCCGATGTTTTTCCGCTCGGTAACGGAAAGCACGTGCTCATCTACTCCACGCAAGGCAAAGTCTTTTGGCAATCCGGCACCATCGATCACCAGAACCTCGTCTTCTCGCCGCTCCACACCGGCCTGCTCGACTACGGCAGCTTCTACGCGCCCAAAACTCAACTCGACAAATCCGGCAACCGCATCCTCTGGGGCTGGATTCCAGAAACCCGCCCCGAGGCAGAATTCAGCGCTTCCGGCTGGGCCGGCCTCATGTCCATTCCCCGCGTCCTCACGCTCGGCACAGACGACCGCCTCCGCATCGCCCCCCTTCCCGCCGCGCAGAAACTCCGCCAGCACGAGCAAAAGCTCTCGCTCACCCCCGCACCCCCCTCTTCAAGCACCGCCAGCAAAACCCTCCTCGCCTCCGCTAACCTCAAGCAGGCCTGCGGCGAGCTCATCTGCATTCTCAAACCCAGCAGCGAACCCTTCACCCTGGATCTCGTAAATGCCCAGGTAAACGCAAACAAACCCATCGACGCCAGCTACCTCTCCATCCGCTACAGCCAGGCCAATCCAGGGGAAATCGTCGTCGATCAGCAGAGGATACCGATCCAGTTGGCAGCCCACGAGCCGCTTCAACTTCACTTCTATATCGATGGTTCTGTCATCGAACTATTTGTGAACAATCAAGCCACATTCACCAGGCGCTTCTACTACCCCGGCCCCACCGCCCCCGAAATCGTCGCCAGCATCACCGGCAACAAAGCCGACATCACCCACCTCAGCATGTGGCAGCTAACTCCAATCTCCAAAAATCGCCTGACAACCGGATAGAAGGATTTGTCATCAGGAACAAGGTGAATCATCTGCTTTCACCGTTCTCGCAATCGTCCCAAATCTGGGTGCCACATCCTTCGACGCAGCCACACCGCATCGAAGGGTGGGAATGATCAATCCCAGCCTGGCTTCCTCGTCCTGCCCTTGTACTGGCTTTTCTTTCTGTCATTCCTGCAGGGAATCTGCTGTTCACCGTGCCGCCAAACAAGCCGCTCATTCCTAACGCGTCCGAAACCGCGAAATCCCCAAATAAAACACATTCGCGTCCGTCCCAGGGTTATGCAGGCTGATGTTCGCGTTCGACAGATGATCGTACCGGTATCCAATCGTCACCGCCTGCCGTTTCAGTCGAAAGAGGTTCACCCCGACCGCCGGGCCAATCGTGTACATGAACTGCGATCCATGCGCGTTCAGCACCCGGTCGGCAAAGTACACAAACCCGCCGTTCATCCCCACAAATGGCTGCATCCGGCTCAATGGCCTGAACTCCATCTGCAAACTCACCGGGCTCACCCCGCTGCCATACACCCTTTCGCGCTTTGTAAACACCGTCTTGCCCTTCGGCGTCGGCCAGTCCATCATCGCCAGCGCCGTCACTTCCGGCGAATACCGCAGCCGCCAAAGCTCCCGATGCCGCGCAAACTCATACGAGTAACGCACCACAATAGGCATGTACTTCACCCCGCCGGCATACCCAAAAACATGCCCGCTCATCAGCGAAAGCCCCCACGCCAGCCCAACCTCATGTTTGCCACCCGGGCCGGCCCAGCGTGGATTCAGTCTTGTCCGTGGCTCCACCCCAGCGTCACCCTCTAAAGCATTTTCAGGAAGGGTATAAAGGGAGGCCGCACCGCTGACTGGATTTTTCATCAAGAAAAATCCATCCTCGCGAAAGCTAGACACTTCACGGTATGCCTGAAAATGCTCTAGCCCCTCGCCCCCTGACGACCGCCCCAGATTAGCGACCGCACCCAGCTTTCGCCCTGCCCCTCGCATCGCCTCCGCCGTGCTCACCGAATACCCCTCACCTGCATCGGCAAAGAATCCCTCTGCCCTCACCACCCGCGAGTCCCGGTACCACGGCGCACGAAATCGCAAGATATTTGCAACCCCTCGGGCCGGCGTCAAAAACTGGTAGAGCGAAAGCAGAATCGGATTCCGGCTCCGCTCCTCCAGCCCTCGCACAACATGCCGGTCCAACGCGTCCTCCGCCAGCGTCCACCCCATCCCCACCACCGGCGTCGTCACCAGCTCCACCCAGCCTGTCTCGTTCGTCCTCACCCCATGGTCGGTGAAAAAGTGGTCGCCATTATGCCCAATCCCTGCCTCCCCAACCGGCCCCAGTTTCTATTCAAAGCTGTACAGTGTTGACCACTCCATTGCCCTCAGTCGGCTCCGCCAGTAAGGCCAGCGATTCGATTGAACCAGCGTCATCCCCTTGGGATCGTTCTCAATCCAAAGGCTGTTGGTGATCGCGCCCATCATCCCGTGACCGATATAGTCATCCAGAAACGGGTTGTCATCTTTCCAGTGATCCCACCGCCACCGCGCCACCGAGTCCACATAGCGATCCCACCACTTGCCGTGCATCGTCTCGTAGCGGTACCAGTAGCTCGTATACAGGTTGGCTGTGTTTTGCAGTGCCAAAAAAGTTGAAGCGCTCGCCAGCAGCGGCATCCAGTGCATCCGGCATTCCAGCGCCTTCGTCTGGTCAAAAGGGCAATCCTGCAACCGCACTAAGCCCGGGGCCGCCGTCTCAACCCCACTGGAGATCCACTGGTCCGGATTCGATTCCAACGCAGCATCGGCAGCAGGTTCGACCTCACGCTCAGCATCAAGCATCGGAGCCGGCGCTTCCGGTAGCGCCGCATAGGCCGTCGTCGCGACCGTATCCATCTGGGCCGGTAAAGGAAATGGCTCCTCATCCGCACGCGCAATCGCAGGCAAAGCAGCAGCAATCGCAAGAAGTGCCAGCAGCACTCCCACCCGTTTGCTCGCGATCAACTTCAACCCGCGCGCAGTTCGGCACTTTGAGATAAGCATGGACGCACCTCATAACGGGGATTCCTCCAGACGATGTTTTTCAAGACGTTCTTGCCTCGATGAGGACCCGGCGAACCAGCTTCGTCGTCCGCGACAGATTGCCCATGGAAAGACGTATTAAGCCTACCCTAACCAGCCCACAATGCTGAATCCAAATCTACTTAAAGCCGCCCCTTTGCCTCCAGCACTCGGCCCAGCGCCTCTTCCAACGTCGCCCCTGTCGCCGAAAGATGCCCCATCTTCCGCCCCGCACGCGCCTCTTTTTTCTCGTACAAGTGCAGCCGCACCCCAGGCACAGTCAGCGCCGCCGCAAAGTCTGGCTCACCATTCGGGGCCTGCAACCACACCTCCCCAAGCAGATTCACAATCGCCGCTGGCATCAGCACCTCAGTTGCTCCCAGCGGCAAGTTGCACGTCGTCCGCACTAACTGCTCAAACTGGCTCGTCGCGCACGCACGCTCACTCTGGTGGTAACTGTTATGCGGCCTGGGAGCGAGCTCATTCACCAGCAGCTCACCATCGCGCGTCACAAACATTTCAATACACAACAACCCCTCTAGGTCGAACTTCGCAATAATCCCCTGCGCAATACCTCGCGCCTTCTCTTCTAACTCATCCGAAATTCCCGCCGGCAACACACTCCAGGCCAGTATCTGGTCCACATGATGGTTCCGCGCCGCAGGATAACTCCGCACTTCCCCATTCGGCGAACGAGCCGCCATCACGCTGATCTCAAAATCCAGCTCCAGCGCCCGCTCTGCCACCGCAGGCCTGCCACTGAGACTTGCCCACGCTTCAGCAACTTCCCCCTCGGTCGCAGCGCCCGCAAACCCGATCCGCGCCTGCCCCCGCCCGTCATACCCCCCGCGCGCAACCTTGAGAAAGACCCGTCCCCCCAGCTCCGCCACCGCTCTCTGCAATTCCTCTTCAGCCCGCACCACGCAAAAATCCCCAACCGGGAACCCATGCTCGCGCAGCCACAATTTTTGAAGGATTTTGTCCTGAATCACCCGGATCGGCTCCACCCCCGGCCTCAGGGGAGCCACCTCCGCCACCGACCGCAGCGCATCCACGCCAATCTGCTCAATCTCCAGCGTCACCGCGTCCACGCCAGCCGCCAGCCGCCGCGCCGCTGCCACATCATCCCACTTGCCGACGACAACCTCGTCCACCACAAAGCTCGCCGGGCAGCCAGCCTCCGGGTCCATCACACGCACCCGGTACCCCATCGTCCGAGCCGCCATCGCTGTCATCCGGCCCAGTTGCCCGCCACCCAGAATCCCGATCAGTCCACCCGGCGCAATCACCCGGCCGCTACTCACCTGGCTGCCCCTGGTCAATGACCTGCGCCAGAACCTCATCCGTCCGAGCCTGCCGCCAAGCCGCCAATCTCTCCGCCAGCCCTGCGTCGGTCCCCGCCAGCATCGCCACCGCAAACAGAGCCGCATTCGCCGCCCCAGCCCGCCCAATCGCAAACGTCGCCACGGGAACACCTTTGGGCATCTGCACAATCGACAGCAGCGAATCCAGCCCCTGCAAACTCGTGGCTGGCACCGGCACACCCAGCACCGGAACAGTCGTCTTCGCTGCCAGCATCCCCGGCAAATGCGCCGCCCCGCCCGCGCCAGCCACAATCGCCCGCAGCCCGCGCCCCGCCGCCTCAGCCCCATAGGCAAACAGCAAATCTGGAGTTCGGTGTGCGCTCACCACCCGCACCTCATGCGCCACGCCAAACTCCCGCAGCACCGCAACCGCGGCTTCCATCACCGCCAGGTCGCTCTTGCTGCCCATCACCACACCCACCAAAACCTGCTCACTCATCCAAAAATTATAAGTCCGCCTGCCGTTGTCATCCCTCGCCCTTGTCCCTTGTCCCTCGACATCAATGCCTCCGAATCGCCTCCACCGCCACCTCAATCACCGCAAACACCACACTCACCGCCGCCATGAACCCCTTCGCCCGCTGCCAGTGCTGCTCATGCCGCTCCATCCGCCGCTCCAGCTCCCCCATCCGGCCCGCCGTTCCATCCCCCACCAGCCCCGTCATCTGAGACTTCAAAACACACAGATCACTCAACACCTGCGCCTCAAACTCATTCATCATCCGCATCCCCACCCCCCGCTAACTTGTTAACCTGCTTTGCCGCCGAGCGGCGCTAACTCGCTAAAGGCAGATTCACAAACAACCCCACCGAAAACTCCGAATAATTCGCCGGCACTGCCCCGTCAAACATCCGCACAAAAAAACGGTCACTCTCCGTCGCTCGCGGAATATCAAACGTCTCCACCACCGACCGAATCACCAGGTCCACATCCTGTCCCGAACTCGGCGAGGCCCCAAACGCAAAATCCCTCCGCCGCACCTCAAACCCCCCACCCGTCGGAGCCGCCACTCCCGTCGTCACCGTCACCGCCGTCGCCGTAATCGCGGTCACCGTCAGGCCCGTCAGGTTCGCCAGGTACGTCGGCCCCACCACCGCCGGCAGCAGCGCATCCGCCGGAACTAGCAAACTCGTCTTCACTGACAAATCATTCGCCCAGTCATTTGAAAATTCGATTGTGTACCGCACTACATCCGGCACTGTCGAACCATATTCCAGCCGCACCTGCCGCACCACCACCTGCGCATTCAACCCGCCGCCACTCGCCAACGGCAATGAGGGAGCCGTCAACCCCAGCGCATCCCCCGGCCAAACATCCCCGCTCGCAGCCAGCCCCAGCCCCACATTCGTCGTCTTGTACTCCCCGCTCCATGCCGCACTCACACTGCTCGCCGCCGCCACCAGCGCCTGGGCCGCATTTCGGCAATCCCGGCTGCTCCGAGCCACCGGAGCCGTCACCGACCCCGTCCACACCGCCACCGGAGGATTTCCCACCGCCTGCAAGGCGGCCTGGCTCGCCGCATTCACCGCCCGGCCTACTGCCCGACCCACAGTCCGGTACCGCACCACCACCTTCTCCCCCAGCGCCGGTGCCAGCCCCTTGTAAAATGTCAAAAATCCCGTCCTGCTAAGCACGCACTCACCTCCATCCGTGATGCTCCCCAGCCGTCGCGTCCGGCCACTTCCGATCGCTCCACCAGCGGCCACACTCGTCACCCAACCGGTCCCCAGCCTCTTGATAAACAAGCTCCGCATCGAACCGATCAGGTTCAGACTGCTCGCCGCCGCCACCGTATAGCTCCCCGGAACAGAGCCGATCGCCCCGTCATACAGCACCACCGGCATCCCCGCCACGCCATTCACAAACTCCTCAATCTCCATCAAAAGGTTCGCTGTCGCCACCACCCCGCCGCCACCAAAGAGCACCGTGCCCGAGTCACCCGTTGTCCGGTACGCCTGCGTTACCCGCTCCACCTCCGCGCAATGCACCCGCATCCGCAGCGTGTATCCATGCGCAGGATTCAGCACATAACGTGCCCCCGCAACCGCCCCCTGCACCAGCGGGGCTAAACTCACCACACCCGTACCTGTCGCTGAAGTCACTTGAAATCCCGCCACACAATCCGCCGTCAGCACATCCCCGCTGTAAAGTCCCGCCACCGTCCCCGCCGATCCAGGCGAAAGATTCACCCCCACCGCTTCCACCAGCAGCGTCCCGCCCGCCTCCACCGCGTCGTTCCACACCAGTGCCGCCTGCCCGTCAATCCCGTTCCCGCCGTTCAACGTGAGCCCCGCCCCGGTGATTGAAAAATAAGCGGGATTCCCTGCAAACCCCCACCGCCGCCGGTCGATCGCCGCCTCCTGGAAAAGCTCCCGGATCACCCGCTCTTGAGCCGTCGGCCCAAAAAACGGCGCCTCTGTCAGCGGAAACAGCAGCGTCACTCCATCCCCCAGCAAATACTCCGTCACATACGCAACCGGCTCGTCCGCACCACACACCGTCACATCATTCGCCAGCGCCCGCTCCACCCTGGGCGTCAAAGTCAGCCCCGCCATCGAAAGCGTCCCATTCCCCTCGCTCAGCGCATGCACCACCGTTCCAACTGTCGCCAGCGTCAACGCCCCATTCACCGCCCGGTAAGCTGCTCGCACCTCGGTCGCCGCCTGCCCCGCCACTTCACTGAACTTCCGCCCCGCCTCCGGTACGAAATTCCCCAACTGCGTCGCCAGCGTCAGCCCACTCGTCGCCAAAGCCGTCGCGCCCGTCCGCGCCACCATCCCCTTCAACAGATTGCCCGCCGTCACACCCGTCGCGCCCGCACTCGGCGGCAAAAGCTGGGTATCCAGCAGAATCTCGTCGCTTACCGCCTCCAGTTCCCACCGGTATTTCGGCCCGTCCACACCCACACCCACATACTCCGCAAACGGCGAAACCGCCAGGTACCCCGTAAAGTAAAGCGTTCCGTCATCCCCTGAAACCACCAGGGCTTGGTTCCGCATCGGTGCCGCCAAAGCCGACCCCTGCCCAAGCGCCACCCACAACCGGCACACCGAGGGTGCGTTCAGCTTCCGCTCAATCACCAACGGCCGCACCCCATCCAGCCCAGCCGTATAGTCCAAATTGTTGATCGAAATCCTCATCCCACCCCCAACCTTGCCCAGGTTCCCCAGCGATTCCCTATGCCCTCGTCCCTAAACCAGACTCCCCGCCGCCGGTAAAAAGCTCCGAAAACAGACCACCCGCTCCCCATCCAGCCCATCCGTCACCGGCAACGCGCGAAACACACCCGAGAGCATCACCCTCTCCAGCGTCCCGCCCCTCTTCCCATCGAGCGCAGCCGTCGCCTCCACCGCACCGCCCAGGGACTGCAACCGCGGGTAGTAAAAGAAAATCCGCTCCCCCTGCCCACCCTCCAGCACAAACAACCCCGACCACTCCTGAAAGAAACTCCCACCCTCCCGGTCCACAAAACCGGCCAGCGCCTGCACCTTCATCGCCCCGCTCCCTGAGGTCACCGGCACACCCCCAGGCAACGCCTCCGCCAGCGTCAATCCCGACGCTCCCGTCGTCGCCACCGACGCCACCCGCGCCACGTTGAACGTCACCCGCCGCACATAATCCACATCCGTTACCCCGGCCCGCACATACGCCCCCGCCACCGGCGTCCCCACAAACCCCACCTGCCCCGCATAATCCACATCCACCGCCACCATCTGCCCAGCAGTAAACTTCGCCGCGTCTACACTCGCCATCGGCAGCAGCGTCGCCGTCGCCCCGCTCTGTATCGAAACCGCAGCCGCTGCACGTCCCCCATCCACAGCCAAACCCGCGCCCGCCGCCGGCACCAGCAGGTTCATGTGCTGCGAACCCGTCGCCAGAGCCATCGTCAGCTTCGTCCAACTCAAAAAGTGAAAACGCACCTCCGCCTCCACCGTCTCCCGCACCTGCTCCAGCACCCCCGCCGGAACCCCCGTCAGCACCGACCCCACCTTGCTCCCCGAAACCCGCGCAAAGTCCTTGATCCACCCCAGACCAATCCACGGTGCCGGCGGCGCATCCAGCCCAAATCCACCAAGCGCCGCCGCATCAAATACCACCGGCAACCCCGCCACCCGGTTAACCGGCGCAAAATACCCACGCACCCGCCGCACCACCGGTGCCGCCGCCAAATATGAAGTTGCAGTCATCCCATCCCCCACCAATCACTCAACACTCAACACTCACAAGCTCCGCGAACCCCGCCGGCACCGCTAACTCGCTGGCCCGCTGCCTTCCGCGTAGCTATACACCACCACCCGCACCGATCGTGTCAACCTGTCACGCACACCTGTCACCGCCCCAAATACCGGTTCATCCCAGAAAACCTTCGTCAACATCACCGTCGCAGGCGTAGCCGTGTAGTTCAGCTTCGGCGTACAGAACGGCGTCAGTATCCCCAACACCTCTTCATCCATCGCGCTCAGCTTCCGCCCCCGGTCCAGCCCACCAAAGCTCTGCGTCCCCAGCGTCGAATACACAATCTCCACCTCTTCGGCCACCAGCGTGCTCGGTAAATCCTGGTCCACTCCAAGCCCCAGCCACCGCAATACAAATACATCCGCCGGCAGTTGCCCAAAAGGTGCCTCCGCCTCCTCCACCAAAATCCCCGGCCGCACCACCGATCGCATCAACACCGTCCGCGCCGGATTGATCGCCACCAACCGCGCCCTCAAAGCCACATAAAACGAGTCCTTCGCATTCTGCATTCACCAGCTCCTAGCCTCTAGCCTCTAGCTCCCAGCTTCCAACTCCGCTAGCTCCCTGAGCCCCGCTAGCCCAGCTTCTCCTACTCTCACGCTTCACTCTCAAACTGCTTCTCCACCCGCCTCCCGCAACAACACCCGGTACAAATACACCGCACCCAACGCCTCATTCGCCGAAATCGACTCAATCAGGTAGTCCTGCCCCCCCACCGTCACCGCCAACGTCATCGAAAACAGACTCTTCGCTGAGTCCAGTTGCAGCGTGTTCACCTGGCTCTCCACCCCCGTGGCTGAAACCAGCAGCTCCCACTTCGCCTGCCCTCCCTCTTTCCACTCCGGCTTCAGACGCCGCATCACCACCGGCGATACCGCCACCTCTGCAAACGTCGTAGCCACCAGCCCTAACTGGCTTTGGTCCGTATTCGGATTCGTCCCCGTCACCCGCAAATAGGCCGTCGTCCCCGCCACCGTCCGCAACAGCGCATCCGCCAGCATCTGCGAAGCCGCATTGAAATTCCTGCTAGCCGTATCGCTCATCTCATCTCCCTATTCCCCAGTCCTACTTGCTCGTCCTCGCCGGGGCCCCCGCCGACAGGTCTCAGTCCGTGGGGTCGTCTACCCCAGTCGATTCGCCACATAAGGCCGCAACATCGCCTTCACCGTCTCATCCAGCAGCGAACCAGAAAAATACTCCATCTGCAACGTATCCAAGCGCGACTTCTTCGCATTCAACGCCGGCTGAGCCTGCGCATTTCTGACAATCTGGGCGCACGCTGACTTCACATCGTCCCCAATCACCGCCAGCCCCGCCGTATACGTCACCCGCACCTCGCTGTACGGCAATCCCAGCAAATTCCACGGCAGCGTCAACTCTCCCGTGTCCAGCGCCACATCCACCACCGTCAGGTCAATTGAAGTCCATGCCCCCGGCAGCGAAAACGCCAACGCAATATCCGTCAGCGGCTCCACTCCACCCTCACCGCGCCGCGGCACCGCAAACTTACCCTCAATCGCCACCAGCGGACTCGTCGCCGTCCCCAGCGGTGCAAGCGGTAGATAACTCAACAGCACCGTCTGCGCACCTCGCACCAACCGCAACCGCTCCTGGTACTCCACAACATTCAAATCCGGCCGCCGACAAAAACTGTTGATCAAAGCCGTAGCCGCCGTCACCCAATCCGGTGTTGTCCCCGCAGGCAACCCAAAATTCCCATAATCCCCCGGCAACAAATACGCCATTGCTCTCCCTCACTCGAAACCGTGTTGTCCGAAAGCAGTCTTAGCGGATTCAGCAGAGCCAGCGAGCCAGTACTTGCACTCGCTAACTCCGCTAACAGCGCTAGCTCCGCTACCTACCGATCCACCAGCACCTGATAGTGCGCATAATTCGCGCCCTTCACCACCACCGCGCCAAACTTCACCGCCACATACTGCTGTGCCAGCGAATTTGGGCGCCCCAACTCGAAGACCCGCGGTGTCGGATCGCCCAGCCAGTGGTACTCAATCAGGTCCTCCGTCACGATGTAAGCCGGCAGCACCGCCGTCCCCGAACCCGGAGTTCCCGTATAACTCAAACTCCAGTCAGGAATCAGCGGCAGATCGCCCGCCTGCGTCGACAGCATCTTCGCCCGTACCCCACCCGTGATCGATTCCGTGTTCAACACCACGTTGAACGCCGACTTCATCTCCCGGTCAATCAGGTCCAGCAGCACCGGATTGGCATAAATCGCCGAAGGACGCACCTGGTAGCCGTTCATCGCCACCATCTGCGCCACCGCCGACTTGATCCCGTCCACAATCGAGGCGGTCGTGCCAATCGTTGTCGTCTGACCGCCCGCTGCAATCTGACCCGCCACGCCAAAGTACTGCGTAGTTGTCGGAGCGCTCAGGCTCGTGTCATTGCCATTCCACAACGCCACATCGTGCTCCACCATCAGACCGCTCACCGTGTCGGCCAGATCCTTCGCCTGCAAATAGGCAAACTGCTGCTGCTGCTGCCCCAGCTCCACATCAAACAGGTTGTAGTTGATCTGCGAAACCAGTGCCTTCAAAGGCACACTCCGCTCCACCCTGGTCGGCGAAACCACAGTCGGCACAATGCTGCGCGGATTCACAAAACCTGCCGAACCAGGATTCGGCAACGCCGTCTCTTCGAAAAATCGCGAAGGATGGCCCGTTGCCGGTACCTGTTTGATCCGCTGACCAAACGGGCTCGAACGCCGGCAAATATCAAAAATCTCCGTCTGGTACAACGGAACCTCGATCGCTCCAGGTCCGATATAGTCAGCCGCTGCATGAATGTCCGCAAATCGTACGTCCATAGTCCTTCTGTTTCCTTCTGCCCATTCCCCCGGGCCGGGTCAAAACTTGCCCCATCGTTCCCCATCACTGAAAACAAAAAAGCCTCCGCAGCAATCGCCGCAGAAGCCCCTCCATCCCCAATTCCAAAAGTGCAGCTCATAGCGAGAAGCCGCATACCTCACATCGCTCACTCGAGATGTGGGTTTCACCAGCCCCGCCAACCCCGCCAGCACCGCTAACCCCGCTGGCACAGTTGTCTAGCCCACCGCGCCCACTCTGCGCAACTGGCTCTTCACCGCAATCCGCTGCTCCAGGCTCAGACCCACAAGCGCCGCATCCAGCGCCCGCACATCCACAACTCCCTCGCCAATCCCATGCTTGGCCAGCATCTCTGCCGTAGCTGAAGGCAAAGTCCGACGCAGCGGCTGCAAACTCTTGGGCAACTCCGCTGCTGTCGCTCCGGCTTCGATAGAAACCGCAGCCCGCGCCTCCGACAGCTCCCGCTTCACCTCCGCCAACTGTGACACCAGCTCTTCCTCCCGGCGCGATGTCTCCACCGTCGCCGAAATCCGCTCCACCTCCCCACTCAAAAACCGCTGCCGCTCCTCCACCGAAGCAAGCGTCCTTTCCAGCAAAGAAGCAGCCAACTCCAGCCGCCCCACCAAATCCGCATGTATTTCCATCTCATCCTCCATAACAAAACTCAAACCACGTCCCAACTCCGCTAGCTCGCCAACCTGCTAACTCGCCAACTTGCTATCCCGCGCCAACTCGCTCAGTCGAAAACTTGTCGCCCGGTAAGCCGCCTTCTCCCGCAGCAAGATCGCCGCTCCCGTAAATGTCGCCTTCGTCAGCTTCCATATCTCCGCCCGCATATCCGCCACCTGGGCGTCCGCCAGCTCATAGCTCATCCCCATCGCCTCAGGAGCACCCGCCCGTATCGCCTCCGTCGCCTCCGGAAAATCCCGCCCGTAAAGATACCCCTTCACCAGCAGCCGCCGCCCCACCACATCCGCCTCGGTTATCAGCCCGATCTTCCGCTTCGCATCGTGCCCATCCCAACCCGGCCGGTAGTCCACCGCCATCCCCAACAACGACGGCAATGCCGCCTCCGCTGCCTCCCTCGTCAGCATCACTCTATGCCCTCTCGCTCCCGCTGGAGCACGATCGCTGGCCGCATCCACCAGCGTCAACACCCCCTCAAAGTCCACCCTGTTCGGATGTCCTTTTACCGGAGGAAACCTCACCGCCATCGCATCCAATCGCATCCACTCTCCCTGTTTTCCAGCGGGGCTGGCGGAGTCTGCGGCGCTAGCCACCTTTCCCAGCTCCGCTAACCCCGGTAACACCGCTCCCCTGTCTCTCAGCAAAACCAGCGGAACCAGAAAATGCCCCTGGCTCCGCAAGCCCCCCTAGCTCCGCTCCCCTTGGATCTGCACTTCCCCCGCCGCCCCAATCGGCCCCAAACCACGCATCCCTCGCACCTCGTTCACCGTGTACACCCCCGCCGCCAGCAACTGCGTTTGAATCGCCAGCTCCGTCGCCTCATCCCGCGCATTCAGGTCATTGAACACAAACTCAAACTCCCGCCAACCAATGCACTTCGAAAACAAATCCCGCGTAATATGCTCCGCGATCAGCTTCGCCAACGGTTCAATCGCTCCCCGAAACGCCTCGTCCGCCAACTCCGAAGCCGTCGCCCGGTTCACATCCCCCTCCAGGCCCAGCAACAACGGTGGCAGCCCAAACGCATTCGCCACCATCCGAATCAAAAACCGCTGCCACTCCAGCCGCAGATCCGCGTCCGTCCCCTGAGCAAACCGAAGAACCTCCGGCTTCTGCTCCGTCGAAATCAACGGCACCCGACCCGTCCCTTCAATCTCGTCCTGCCACCAACGGATCATCCGGTCATGCTGCGCCGGCGTCGCCTCATTCAGCCACAACGCATACTGCACCACCGAATTCGCCGCCAGCTTCCCCGCAAAACGGTGCGCACTCAAAAACTGGTTCACCGTCTCAAACGCCACCTCCAGCGGCCCCAGTCCAAACGGCGTAAAACTCCGCGGATTCATCCGCACATACATCAACTGGTCATCCCGCAGATCAACGGTCTGATCCCTGATCCCTGATCCCTGATCCCTCGCGCTCTGCGAGTATCGCGGAGCCTCCGCCGACCCATCCCACCGTGCATTCACCCGGATCGTCGCCCCATCCACCGCCCACATCTGCGCCGGCACTTCCACATCGCCCGTCGCTTCCATTTCAATGGCGCCATACCCGCCCGTCAGCGCATCCTCAATCACCTGCTCCATCAGCGTCCTGAAACTGTCCGTCGCATTCGGCTCCTCCAGCGTCCGCCGCAGCGCCGCCAGTTTCGTCCGCGCCGCTGCATCGCTCCCCAGGTCCCCCGCCGTGATGCCCCGCCGCACCCGCACCTGCCAGTCCATCGCCACAATCCGGTCCTTGATCACATTGATCGCCCGCCGTACCAGCGGAGTCTCCGCAAACCGCCGTAGATTCGCCTGCGTCGGCTTCGGCATCACCGCGCCCGTCGCCCCGCCCCCATAAGGAGTGAGAATCGAAGGCAGCGCCAGCGTCCGCCGCTTCGCCAGCTCCCCCGCCGCTTCCAGTTCTGCAGCCCGGCCCCGGCCCTCATTGCCGCCCATACCCGCCAGTTTCCAAACCGCCCTCATCCGCTCCGCAACACTCACAGTCGCCATCCTTTCCCCATCCCAATCTCGCGCCCAAAAAGAAAAAGGCACAGCCAATAAGGCCATGCCCTTCATCACTGCTGCATTTCAAAGCAAAATCTCAGCCCAGTCAGCCAGTTGGCGTTGCGAGCGGAGCGACTCAAACCCCTCTCGCGAACGACACTGCCTTCCCTGGCTCCGCTAAACCCGCCAGCAACGCTAAACCGCCATCTCCCGCCGCGCCGTCTCCGCTACCCGCCCCAGATCCGCAGTCGTCACCACCCGGATCCGATGCTCCTCCATCGTATCGACTGAAAACCGGTAAGCCGCCAATCTTTCCGACTCCTCGTCTGTTCCCTGTTCTCTGTCTGCTGCCTGCCCCCTGCCTCCAGACCCCTGATCCCTGACCCCTGCCGGGGCCCCCGGCGAGCGGTCTTTGCTCGCTGGGGTGGCTGATCCCTGTCGTAAAGGCTCCACCACCGCCGTCAACTCCAGCTCCGCCCCCTCCACGCGCCGCACTCCGGCCCGCAGCGAAGCCTCGGAAAACGCCAGGATCTTCGCCATCTCCAGCCCCACGCCCGAAGAAGACTCCAGCGTCACCGCCTGGAACATCCGGATCACTCCCGCCGGTTCAAACCCGCTCCCCACCCGGTACCCGCAATCCAGCCGCAGCGGGTCCCCCGGCCGCGTGTACGCTGAAGCCGCAATCCGCTTCCGCAGAAGATCCCATACCCCGGCCCGCTCAAACTCCCCGCGCATCGCCGACTGTATCGCCGCCCGCCCCGCCAGCTTCGAAACCCGCTCCCGCCGCTGCGGCTCCACATACAACCGCATCAGCTCCTCCACCCCCGACTCCATGCTCTCCACCAGAAACGCCTTCGCCCGCGTAACCTGCACGCAATTGGAAAACGAATCCTCCAGCACATGCATCAGATTCCCATCCGGCTCCCCGGCAAACCGCCGCCGCAACTCGCTCTCCAGCCCCTCCAGCATCTCCGTGTCCGCGTCCGGATCAAGGCACCGCACCCGCCGCCAGTCCGAAGTGAACCGCAACGCCACCTGTTGCCCCCCGCCCGCCGGGCGCGTCGACCCGCTCCCCGCCCCACGCAAAATCACCCCCACATGAACGAATTCATCGCGCACCGGGTCCGGCACATACCGCACCAGAAAGAACTCGCACTCACGCCGCTCAGACATCACAACCCTCAGTGGGAGTGTGAAGTGGGAGTGTGAACAACCTGCCCACACTCACACTTCACACTCACACTTCCCCACCATCCTACCCCCATCCTCAACCCGTTCCACCTCTACTGCAAAATTCTCCGCCCCATCCCCACCCATTTGGGAAATGGCACCCGCTCCGTCCGTCCAAACACCTCAATCCACTCGCGAATCCGACCTCGCCGCTTCAGCAGCGTTTCAACAAGACGCTCCAGATCGCCCAGATCCCCACCGCACCACTCCGGCGGAATCTCCGCCGCCGCTCCCCACACCACCCCCGCGTCCATCGTCTCCAGCCGCGTCAGCCAAGGCTCAAAGCTCTCCCAACCCGAAACCTCCCGGTAAACCAGGTTCCTCGGATACACTCCCCGCAACGGAACATCCTCAAACCGCCACTCCCCCGCGTGAAAACAATAGCCCTGGTCGATAAAGCAACAGCGATACCGTCTTTCCCGCGCCTTCCGCGTGAACACCGCTTGCCGCCCATTCACGTTTCCCGTCCACTTGTCCAGCGCCAGAATCCCGCAAAACTCCTCCAGATTCCTCGTCTGCAGGAATTGCTCCTCCGGCAGGTAGTCGACCACCTGCCCCGGCATCAGCCCACCCAGATACCGTGCCCCAAACTGCAGGCCCGCACGGAAACGCTCCCGCCTCCGACCCAGGTCCACTTCCAGCTCCGGCGTATTCTCGATCAGCCAGCGGCTCACTTCCACGACCGCCGTCTGCGGCACCGTCAATCCCGCAGCCGCCGCAAGCCGCGTTGCCAGCATCTCGTTCGCAAGCACCCGTACATGCTGCGGGTTGTTCTGAAACTTCACCACCCACAGGTTCCCATCCGAGCCCAGCATCAGCTGACCCTGCGCACCGCCCCGCATCCGCCGGATATGCTGCACCGCCAGCACCGCCAAATTCAGCTCCCCAATTCCCTGCTCCCGATCAATGAACGAATTCTACCCGAACCCCCAATAATCATCGGCAACCTCCCCACACTTTCTTCAGCCCCTGGAAGTTGTCCTCGAGAACAAGGCAAAGCACCCCCATTCCAAACGCACACCCATCACCAATCACTCACCACCCGCCCCGATTCCCTCGTCCCTCCCAAAATCTCCACCCGCGCCGCCAGCCCAATCGCCATCGCCATCACCCGGTCATCATGCGCCCCGCTCCGCGCCCCCACCGCCCCGTTCCTCAGCCGGACAAAGCTCCGGCACTCGACCAGAAATCTCCGGCTCTGAAACAACCTCGGCTCCTCCACCAGCGCCGCCCCCAGCCGCGCCAGGATCGCCGGCCGGCTCACCGAGGTCGTCAGAAACCCAGCCTGCCGGTCATCCCCCTTGAAAATCCGCTCATATCCCCGATCCGCCAGCAAACTCAACAATCCAGACCCATGGTTGTTCCGCTCCACCACCACCATCGCGCCGCCGTAATCCCGCGCCAGGCTCAGCACCGTATCCCGCAGCTCCGTACTCCCAACATGCCCGGCAAACTCCGCGCACTGTATCCCCTGGTCAATATCCAGTACCTCCGCCACCGACCAGTCCCCCTCCGGCCCACCCCCGGCCGGGTCCACCGCCACCAGGTAACGGTTCCCGGCTACAGGAGGCAGCCAGACCTCTAGGCCTCCGCCGTATTTCTCCCAGTACCCCTCAATGCCCGCCTGCTTCCATGGAATCGCCTCATCCACCTCAAGCAACCGACGCTCCACCGACTCCATGTCAAAATATGGCTCGCCCGAAACCCGAAAGCAGCTCTCCGCATCCTCGGCATACTCCTGCCGCGCCATCCCCAGTTGATGAGCCCGCAACTGCCGCCGAAAACTCACCTGGCCCAGATCCAGTCCCACCCGCTCCATCAACGCCCGCTCGTCCGCCGTCAGCGTCGTCTCCGGCACCGGGGTCGCCAATCGGTACCCCGGCTCCAGCCACCAAGGAAAAAAATGACGCGTCAACCCCGTCTCATCCGCCCGCTGCCACTCCTCGTAAAAGCACCCACCCGTCCCATTCGGCGTCGACTCCAGCACCTGCTCCCCGTCCGGGGCCAGGCCCGCGCGCAAGCCCGCAAGCGTCATCCCCGCTTCGCCACCCCAACGCGCCACCTCCGAGCAATGCAGATTTTGAAATGTCAGGCCCCTCCCCGCATTCCGGTCCGCCGCGCTCTCCACGCGAAACTCCGAGTCAATCGCAGGAAACCCAATCTGCCGCACATTCGCCCGCCCCGTCTCCAGCGCACCGGCCTTCAGCCCCGCCGGCAAATGCTCCACAAACCGATGCACAATCCGCAAGATCTCCTCCGCCGAATCCTGCGTATGCGCCACCAGCAGCGTCAGCGTACCCGGCCGCGTCACCGTCTTCAGCAGCATCCGCCCGGCCACCCACGTCGTCATCCCCATCTGACGCGCCTTCAGCACAATGTTTCCCGCCCCCCGCCCCTGCTCATACGCCCGCTGCACCGCGTTTTCCCGCAGCGGATGCAGCTGCCCATCCTTCCCCCTCACCTTCAGCAATGCCTCGGCCAGAAACTCCCCCACACTCCGTCCCCCCAGCTCCGCCAACCCCACCCAGGGCCCCTCCATCATCCGCCCCAACATCTCAAGCTCCTCCCGGTCCCTCGCCCCAAACCCAACCACCCGCCGCCCAATCCCCATCGCCACCACCCCCCAGCTCCGCCAACTCCGCAAGCTCCGCTGCTCCCCCGTCCCTGCTGCCCCGTCTCTACTCCCCCGTCCCCCGGCGACAGGTCCACGTCGCTGGGGTGGCTCGTCCCCGGGGTCCCCGCAAACAGGTCCACCGTTTGTGGGGTGTTCTCACCCGGGGTCCCCGCAAACAGGTCCACCGTTTGCGGGGTGTTAATTTCCCCCACACCAGTACCGCACCGAATACCCCGTCCCCGCCGCCAGCACCCCATTCGCCGTCAGCGTCAACGCCGTCGTCGTCTCGCTCCAGCTCACATTCGTGATCATCCCCGCCGATGCCAGCTGCACCCCCACCACGCAGTTCGCCTGGTTGGTATGCGCGCTCGGAAACGTCAGAGTCGCCAGCGTCCCCGTCGTCGGGCTCGTACCCGTCGTCAGCGTCACCGTTCCGCTCACCCCATCGCATACATGGCTCGTCGCGCACCCAATCGTCGGGGAAGTCCCCGCCGCCGCTCCCGCCGCCAGCGTCATCGTCCCGGAACCGCTATGGGTCTTCGCTGCGATAAACCCATTCGCCGTCACGTTCCCACTCCCCGTCACCGTCAGCTCAGCCGTGTTGTAGTTCGAAGTGCCCCCTCCATACACCACCAGCCCGCCCGTACCCGATCCGGAAGTGTTATTGATCCCCACCAGATTCGACCCCGTCCCCGCATTCAAAATCGTCTCCCCCGCCGGATACTCCACCACCCGGTCCGCCCCATTCACCGCATCCCGTATCCGGAAATAGTTCGACCCATCCTTGCGAATCTCCCACTGGCTCGTCCCCGCATAGTTGGCAAACTCCAGCGCCCCAATCTGATCCGTCGTCCCCGTACCCGGTTGAATCACCAGGTAGTCTGAGGCCGCTGCACCATTCGCCCACGTCGTCGTATTCCCAGTCGTCGTCGTGTTCCCGGCAAACGTTGCTCCCCCTGAAAACGTCGCAGTCCCCGTAAACGTTGGCCCATTCACCAGCGCCACCGCCCCGCTCCCGCTCACTCCATTGCTCAGGTTTGCCGCCGCAATCGCACAGCTCGCGCCCAGTGTGCACGTCTGCCCCGCCACCGTCACCGCAGCATTCCCCAGGTAAGCATTCGCAATCGCCGTCCCCTGCCACGTTCCGCTCGTAATCGTTCCCACCCCCGCCAGCGAAGATCCCGTCACATTCGCCGCCAGCGTCGTCCCCGACAACGTCCCCGCCGGGGCCACCACCGCGCTCGAACCAGCCGCCGTAATCAGCCCCTTCCCGTTCACCGTAAAGGTCGGAATCGCCGTCGAAGTCCCAAAACTACCCGCATTCGCATTCACCGTCGCCAGCGTCGCCGCCCCACCCGCAGCCAGCGTCAGATCCCCTGAAACCGTCTCCCCGCTTACTACCGTGCCCCCGGCCGCGTAATACGCCAGTTGCCCCGCCGTTCCCGCGCTCACCGTCCCACCCGTTCCCGCCGCCACGCAACCCGCACAACTCGTCACCGTCAGGTTCCCGCTCCCATCAATCTTCGCCACCTGCGCCGGCGTTGCACCCCCCGAATACACCAGCAAACCACCCGTCCCTGAGTTCGCCGTCGAGTTCACCACCAATGCATTCGCACCTGCCCCGGCATTCACATTCGTGTTGCCGTTCTGAAACAGCACCACCCGGTCCAGCGAATTCACCGCATCACTCAGCCGGAAGAAATTGCTCGCGTCCTTCTTCAGCTTCCACTGCGCAACGCCCGCCATGCTGTTCAGTTGAAAAGCACCGTTCTGCTCCGCCGACAATCCCGGCTGTACCACCACATCCGCCTCGGCATTTGCCCCATTCTGCACCGTTACATTCCCCGTACTCACCTGCGTTCCCGCATTCGTGATATTCCCGGCCGCATCCACCTTCGCCACCTGAATCGGCGTTGCCCCTCCCGAATACACCACCAGACCGCCCGTTCCCCCGCTCGCCTCCCGGTTTACCGTCACCGCAGCCGTGCCATTTGAATTCAGCATCGTCTCCCCGTTTTGGTAAGCCTTCAAGTGATCCGTCCCGTCAATGGCCGAATTCAACGCCCAGTTGTTCGCAAGATCCTTCACCAGGTACCACTGGCTGTTCCCGTTCCAGTCCTTGTAGATGAAGCTCTCCTTCTGCGCCGTCGTCAAACCCGCCCAAAGCGTCGAATCAATCTCCACATTCGCCTGGTTCTTGACTGTCACCGAACCCACCGCCGTCGTCACCCCACCCACCTGCATCGTCCCGGTAAAGTTCGCATTGCCGCCACCATCTACCGTCGCCACCGTCGTCTCCGTCGCACCTCCCGAGCCCAATACCAGACCGCCCGTTCCAGAATTGTTCGACCCGTTCAGCACCACCGCTCCCGTCCCTGCCGCGTTGATCACCGTCTGGTTATTCGTATTCGCATTCCCCGCGTTGTACTGCCCAATTGATACCCGGTAGACAGAGTTCAGCTCATCCAATATCTGGTAAAACTGCTCCCCGGCCCCCGCATCGCTGAACCCATACGTCCACCGGTATCCAAAGTCCGTCTGCACCCGGTTCAAGAGTCCCCGCTCATTCCCCGCACCCGTCCCAAGACGCCACTTGTTGGTCACCGTCGCATCCTTCTGGCTCCCATACCAGTCCCCGTTCATCCCGTTGAACGTCCTGTGAAACGCATCCAGAAACGAGTTCCGCGTCCCGTTATCCGTCAACGCCCCGGTAAACATCGTTCCGCCCGTAATCCACGAGTTGTAGCTCGAACCAGAATCCGCCACCACCTGGCTCGTCGAATTCTCATTCCTTACCCCCACCAGCGTGTTGTTCACCGCGTTCGGGCCCAGATGCAGTGCCATTGCACACCCCTCCACATCCCCGCCCGTGAACGTGTTCCCATCCCCCTGCGCCAGGTTGATTCCCGTCGTCCCCGTCACCGGGCTCCCACCACTGGTTGGGCAATCAATATGCAGCCGCAAAAACGTGCTCGCATTCAGCCAGTCCGTCGTCGCCGCATTCGCCACCTGGTGACCTATCCCGCTCACCGCCGTCTGAAACCCGTTGAACGCCAGGTCATAAAACGTCCCACCCGTATAGTTCCCCGTCCCGTCCAGCAACAGTCCTGTCTGGTTCGCGTTCCCCAGCATGTACAGCCCCGCCAGCTCCATCTCCTGCACCCGGGTCGCCGTGACACCCGTCGTCGTAGCCGCCGTCGAACCCGTCGTATTGATCACCACATTGTCCAGGTGAAATCCCATCGTATCCACCGCATACGTCGGGTCACCCACCTGCACAGCCGCGCCCGCTCCTGAATACAGCAGCACCGTCCCACCCTGGCTCCCGCTCGCCCCCGAGGCACCTCGCAACCCGCACCCATGCAGCGTCACGTTCCTTACCGCAGCCGGCACCACAATCGAGGCCGTCGTCGCAATCGTCCCGCACGGCAGGTACACCACCGTGTTCGCCGTCGAAAGTGTCACGGTCGCGCTCATCCCGACCGTCCCGGTAAACGCCCGCGCATCACACACCCCGCCATACGACCCGCTCAACCCCGCCTCGCAGGCCGACAGCTTCGCCCCAAAATCAGCACCCGCAAACTGGTCCACCTGGTACAGCCCACCCAGTTGCTTCCCCGAAACCACCCCGGCAAAATCAGAAACCGTAGCCGCCAGACTCGCCCCACCCAGGTTCGCCAGCGCCTGCGCCGCCGTCGTCGCTCCCGTGCCGCCACTGCCAATCGGCACCGTCCCCGTTGTAATATTCCCCGCATTGATACCCGTCAGATTCCCGCCATAAAACGTCGGTGCCGTTGACCACACCGGTGCACCCGCCCCCGTTCCCGTTCCCGACTGCACCAGCACCGCCTGCGTTGTTGACGTGTTCCCCGCCAGCCGGCCAGGGTTCCCGTTCACATCCCCCACCACCAGGTCCCCCTGGCTCGTCGTCAGCGGATTGGTCCCCGTCGGCGTCCCCCCACTCACCGCCGGGTTCGTCGCAGCGCCAGCTCCCGCCAGCAAAAACGCATAATACGTACCTGCCGGATAACTCACCGCCGTCGTACTCGGATTGCACACCGTCAGCGCCATCGTGCCCGCTGCCGTCACAGCTCCACTCAACTGCAACGGCGCAGCCGCCGCAGGTGGTTTCACAAACAGCACACCGTCCGTAGCTACCGCATTCCCCAGCGAAATCCCCGGCACCGTCGCGCACGTCTCACCCAGCACCGCTCCGCCCGCAATCGTAAACGCCTGCTCCGCAAAATCCGTCACCGGCAGCGTCCCATCCCCGCCGCCAATCGGCCCTGGCCTCACCCGCAAACCAGGCATCTGCACCGCAGTTAGACCCGTGAATCCGGAATACCCCGTATTCTCGAGCGTCAGGTACCGCGGCATCCCATTTCCGCTCACATACGCCTGCTCCACCGACCGAAGGCACCACTCATCCGCAAACCCGACATTGGTCCCCTTCAGGCAAAGTTCACTGGAATCCGCATTGGTCACGCCCGCCGGAAAGGACGCATTCGGCGGCCCCAGAATCAGCCGCCCCGTCGGCACCGGCTGCACCCGAGGCACCACCGATGACGCCACAGAGCTCTGAATGTTCGTCAGTCCTACCCGAAAATCCTGCAACTGCTGCGCCGCACTCACCTGCTGCGGCTCAGCCACTGCCTCCAGTATCGGGCTGCCTCCCGCCACAACATCCTTCACATACATGTTCTGGAATTGGTACAGCAGAATCGCTCCGGGCAGCTCGTTATTCACGCTGTCATACGGGCTCGGACACGTTGTCGATCCAAATGCCCCATAGGTCGCACTCGCATTGCACGATCCCACCTTCTCCATCCCCAATCCATCAATCACCCATTGAATCGCCGACGTCGCCACAATTGGATAATTCTGCGTGCTCTTCACATTCGCGTTGTGCACCGTCACGCCAAGTACCGGCCGCCCATACCGCGAATACGTCGCAAACATCACGTGATAGATGCCACGCCACATCGAGTCCGTCACCACCCCCAGTTGCGCCTGGTTCTGGTCTGTCAACCGCGTCTGGTTGTCGCCCACATGAAAGAAATACGTGTTAAACCACGTGTCCAATGCATTCTGCGCCGTCTGTGACTGGCTCAGTGCCGCCCAGTTCATCCCGTAAAACACCATGCCATCCAGGTTCGTCGCATCCCCCAGGTTCTCCTGGTTCAGGTAGATCTGGCCACTGGGACTCGTGGTCGGCGCACGATTTCCCCACCAGCCGCCAATGATGATTCCAGACTGTCCGTTCTGGATAATCATGTCTCGGAAGCTGTCATACTGGCTCGACCCCAGCAGCGCAACCATTCCCACCGTATTCATGCTCACCCGTTCCCAACGCCAGTACCCCGCGCTCTTCGTCATGGCTCCAATGAACGCTCGGTTGATGTTCAGGTCATACAGATTCCATCCCGCCACCGGCTGGTCTGAACCAAACACCGCAAAGTAGGGCGAACCAAGCCCATAAGTCGCCGCACCAGCCGCTGCCGTCGAGTAGCTCGACACGATCGTTGCCCCATTTCCATAGATCGTCAGCGGGTTCGCCTGCGAACTCTGCACCTTCACCGCATAGCCCACATACCCCGGCGTCTCCGGCGCAATATTCGTACAAGCCACCCCGCCGCAGGTATCTGTCGCCGGCGCCGTTCCGTCGTCCCACGCCGTCTGCATGTAGCCCGAAATCGTCCCGATAAAGTACGTCTTCCCCTGGCTCAGCGTCAGCGCACCCGTCCGCGTACCCCCCTGCGTGACAAAGTTGATCGCGTCGTTGAAGCACTGCGTATCATCCGTCACCCCATCCGCCGCGCACCCAAAATCATCCACCCGCACCTCGGCGGAATAACTCGTACCCCCACGTCTCTGGTCCAGCACCGGAATCGGCGCTGCTGCAGCCGGCGGCTGTGCCACTGCAATCGTCGGACAGGCCGTATACCCCGATCCCCCGTTCGTCACCGTGTAACTCGTCACCTGCCCGCCCGCGACCACCGGCGTCACCGCCAGCCCTGAACCACCACCGCCAGAAATCGAAAGCGAAGGGGTCGTCACGTACCCTTGACCCAGTTGCCCCGGCAACACACCCGTGATCCTGCCCCCCTGCGTCGGGTCATACACACACTGCGCCGTCGCCTGCAAAGCCGCCGCCTGCGCATAAGTCCCCGTCGTTCCCGGCGGAATCAAGGCCGAAGTCGCACCCGCAACACAACTCGCCACACTCGACGACAACCCGCAATCCGTCGTCCCATCCATCACCGGAGCATTCAATGCGCCCGTCAGCGTCCCGCCCGTAATCGGCAGCGCACCGCCGCCATTCACAATCTGGCTCGCGATCTGTGCATCCACATACGCCTTGTTCGCCGCCTGCGCTCCCGTCACCGGAGCATTCGCCAGCAGCAGCTGCTGATACGCCGGCACAAAGGCCACAAACGCCGTCTCCACGTTCGTCCCAACGCTCGGGCTAAGCCCCACAGCGCTCACCGCATTCCCCTGCGTTCCGCCCGTCTGCGCATCACACGCCGAGTTCCCGGTCACCGTGTTGTAGGGGATCCGGAATACTTGCCAGCTCGTCGTCAAACTCACCGTCTGGTCCGCAAACACACAGCTCTGCGTTCCCGTCGTCCCCACCAGCTTCAGCTCCTGCGTCGTCGCCGCATCCGCCTTCGCCGCCACCTCCCAGGTTCCTGTGCCCACCGGGAATCCCTTCCCCAGCACCAACCCATTCGCAACTCCGCGCACTGTCCACGCGCCCGACGAGTCCCAGGCGCCACCCACCGCTTTCACGTAGCTCCCCGTCACCGGCGCCGCAGCATCCTTCCCGAACACACTCCCCGTCGCCACGCTCTCGCCCACCTGCGAATACAAATCCTCGGCCGAAAAAAACAGATCATTCAAGCTCGTAAATGCCTGGCTGGCCGTTAAAGGATTCGTCCCGCCTCCGCTCAGCAGCGCAAAGTCCGCCGAAACCGTGTTCGAAGCAGCCCGCGCCGCCTCAAGACCCACCGTCCCCGCTCCCGTTGCGCTTTGCTGCACCACCCCATTCCCCAAACCCAAATCCAGCAAACTCCCCGCCGAGGCAAGCGACAGTCCCTCAAACCGGTTTGCCGAACCCGTGTACGCTCCCGTTCCACCGGCAATCGCCTCGACAACCAGCGACGGGTAAGGCGTCGCCGAGGCTGTCAGCGTCCCGCCACCACCCATCTGCGTCCCCACCGCGCGCGAACCAGCCGCCGTCCATACCGTGTATCCGCCGCTTCCATTCAGCAGATTTCCCCCGAGCAGCGTCATATTCCGCCCCGCGATCAGATTCACCGGCTTTGCCCCGAGCGTCGTCCGAGCAACATTCACCGCCGCCGTCGTCGTCCCCGAGCAACCAAACCCTCCCGACCCCACCGTCACCGCGCCCAGAGAACCATCCGAATTCACGGCCACCGTAGCCGTCGCCGTGCAGCTACCCGAAAAACTCAACGGCAGCGCGACCCCATACCCCTCATACCCCAGCCCATGCTCCGGACCAACCACAACCCCCGTCACTGCGCCACCCGATGCACTCACCGTCAGCCGCGGAGCCACCGCCGACCATACCGGCGCCACCTGCGCATTCCTCACCGTCCAGCCCTGCTGCAATCCCGCAAAGTCCAGCACCAGACCCGTCGGGCTCTCCCCCGCCGCTGCCGAATTCTGGGCACTCACCACCACCCCGTCCAGAACCCCATTCGAACCAACCGCAGCGACGAACCCATGCACCGCCGCGATCGACACTCCCTCCCAGCGGTTCCCATCTGCAACCAGCCCGGCAGGTGTCGCACCCCCAAGCGCTGGCATCGCTATCCCCGTCCCCACCCCGCGAATGTCAATCGCTCGGAAATACGTGCCCACCGGCCACTGCCCCAGGTAAATCCCGCAGGTATGCGTCGAATCCGCTCCCACGTACGTCGCCAGCGGGTCCGCGCCCACCGTCGCAATCGCCAGGTTTTCAACCACCGCCTGCTGCAGCCCATTCCCGCCCGTCCCCAGTGCAGCAGGCATGGCAATCGCGCAATTCCCAATCGACCAACCTGCCCCCGTCCCCGCCGTCCCCGCAAGACCATTCCCGCCAGAAGAGAAAATCGAACCCGCCTCAATCGGACGGTTCACCCCGCAGCTCCCCGCAGCAGCCCTGCCCTCAGCCGGCGAACAGCTCACATCCAGACTCTGGTCCACATAAATCGAAAAATCATGCAGCCGCGTATTCCCCAGCAAGCCCGTCGCATCCGTCGCCGTCGCCAGCACATCCTCGCCCGGGAAACCCATCAGCCCCGAAACCTGCCGACCCTGCCCCCCAATCGACTCCAGGTGCCAGCTCAACTGATGCGTCTTGCAAACCCCCGCCGGCAGCACCAGTGCCACCCCATGACCAGCCCCATACGCCGTCTGCGCAAAGTTCAACGCCGCCTGCAGCGCCGCCGTATCATCCGTCACCCCATCGCAGACTGCGCCAAACTCCTTCACGCTCCGCTCATGCTGCTGAGCCCCACTCGCGCGAAGATCCTCCACGCGCACCCCCGCCGTATTGCTGAACGTGTCCGTCCCCCCATACGTCGGCGGCACCAGCATCGCCCCGCCTGCTGCGGCAGCAGCAGCCTGTGTCGTCTGCAAGGTGGTCTGCGCCGTGCCCGCCAGCGGCGCATACACCCCATTCAGCGCCGCCGCATTCAACGGACCCAGCACATTCCCCCCCGTCCCCTGCAAACCTCCGCCCGCCACCGCATCCACATAGTGCTTGTCCGCCGCCATCAGCGGAGTCGTCGGGTCCCCTGCCAAAATCAGAGGGCCCGTCAGGGTCCCACCATTCGCCGTCAGCAAACTCCCCTGCAACTGCGCAATCGCCGCATCCACATACGCCTTGCTCACCGCCTGCACCGCCTGCGCCGCTGGCAGCACCTGCGCCCGCACCGCCGCAATCGTCGCCGTCGCGCCCGCCGGCACCACCCAGTACTCCGTGTTCACCGTCCCATCCGCCAGGTGATACACCGCCGTGTAATACTCCCCCGCAGGCGTCGCCCCCAGGTTCGGAGCTAGGTTCACGCTCACAAAACCATCTGTCCCAATCTGCACCACCGTCCGCCCCGCCGCCACAGCCTGGTTTCCCGCTGTCGTGAACGCAGGCCAGCTCACCAGCAGAGTTCCCGTCCCCGGCTGCCCGTTCGCCTGGTACACCGTACCCTGTACCGTCGTTGTCGCCACCGACTGCGCCTTCGCTGGCTGCATCAGGCACACGCCAAACAGGCACACCAGCCACACCCCAACCACGCGTCCCATCCCTACAGCACGGTTTCCAGCAAACATTCGCAGCAATGTCGTCACAGTAAGCACCCTTCCGTCTCCAAAAAGTCCATTCACCACAGCAGCCGCCCAGGTCTCCCAAAAGAAGACCCAGGCGGCCATTCCCTACTCCCGATTGCCCGTTTCCTGCACTTGTTGTTGCGCCTGATGCGATTTCCAAAGCACCGCAGCCAGGCTGTCATACGCCTCCTGCGGCACCTCCCTACCGGCCAACACGCTTTCAGACATATCGTCGAGCATCTTGAAACTTGAAACCTGCCCTTTCTTCAAGCCCTCGATGATGCTCCCCGCTACCATCCTCAACTCTGTTCTTAACTGCCTCAACGTCTCTGAAAGCAACTTCTCCTGCCAATTTGTCAGGTCTATCTCCGGACCCAACCCGCTCATCGCAAGCTCCGTGCTCCCCTTAGGTGCCGCTTCCGCTGTCTTTACCTCGTCGGCCATTCCACCGCCATTCTCATGCCCAGGCAGCATCCAGCACGCCGCGCGCAACTCCCCAGAGCCGCCCGACACTGATTCCTCGCAAAATAAAAGCGGAGAGCGGCGCCATCGCACCCCTCCCCGCCTTCTTTTGCAAGTGTCCCAAGACTAACCCACGCGCCCAGAATTATACGCAATCCTGATAAAAACTCTAATCATCGCAATATCAAATAGATACGCCAACTCTTTCGCGTCATCGGTTTGACAGAATTTGCTCCATACCCAAAGTCATAGCAAAAATCCTCCAGGGATGCCACGAATAAACTCCTTTCGCACTATCCTTGTGGTACGTCATTCAACGATTGAACTCCCCCAGGGTTTATCCCACACGAAAGGTTGATCCCCATGTCCCCATCCTCCCCATGCTTCCCATTCTCAGTCCGTTCCACCGCAATCACCCCCATCCTCCTGGCGCTCTTCGCCATCCCCGCCCTCAACGCCCAAATCGTCCAATCCAAAATTGAGCCTGCCTCACCGCCCCCTTCCATCATCCACCTCGCCTCCACGCCCCGTCCGCAGGGGCAACTCCTCGCCCGAAACCCCCACGACGCTACCTTCGAACATCTCCCCACCGGCTATCACGTCTTCGCCGCCGCCACCGTCGGAGAAGACTCGGGCGTTGAAAACCTCCGTCTCAGCTTCGAAGCCTCCACCCGTTTGACCAGTATCCAGTCGAAAAACAAGGACTTCGTCGTCGAATCCGGCGGCACCTGTCACGTGGGCAACACCTACAAGCAGGGCGATAGCTGTTCACTCTCGGTCCGCTTCAATCCCCAGGGCCCAGGCCATCGTTCCGGCTCCATCAACATCGCTCACAGCGCCGAGGCGTCTCCCATGTTTGTCGGCCTCACCGGCAACGGCTACGCGCCCGTCATCAGCTTCACCCCATCGCAGATCTCCACCGTCGCCGGAACCGTCGCCGCCTCCGTTGGAACCATCAAGAGTTCCACCAATCTCGCCATCGACGGTGGCGATATCCTGTACGTTCCCGATATCGGAAATATCAACGTCAAGGAGATTGACTCCTCCGGAGCGATCAAAACGTTGAGCTTCTTCTTAAATACCCCCGCGTCCATTGCTGCCGACAGTGCCGGCAGCCTCTACTTCGCAAACACGCCCGCCAACTTTTACTACTTCGGCTTCCTCACCCCCTGGGGCTCTGAAACTGCCTATGGAACTACTTACGCCCCCGCAACCTGCACTCCCAGCGCACCCTGCTCCTTGGGGTCCGTCGGTTTGTCCCGTCCCGCCAACCTAAGTATGGACCCCAGTGACAACCTCTTCTTTGAGGAAGGAACCAGAGGTGCTGCCGAGATGCCAGTTGCCAATCTTGCCGGGGGCAACGGAGGCCTCAGCCTCTGGTATTTGTACAACCAGTTTACCTACGCTTCTGGCAGTCCCGCTCCCTTCGCCGTTGATCCCAACGACAACCTCTACAACTTCTACACCTTCTCGACCACCTGCATTCTTCAGACTGAGTCGGCCTACAGTGCGACATACGCGCCCGTCGCAAAGCGCGTCGCCGGCGGAGTCAACTGCGGCTTCTCCGGCGACGGCGGCCAGGCCCGAGGCGCCGAAATCAGCAGAACAGTCGGCCAGATCGCCTTCGACAGCGCCGGCAATCTCTACTTCGCCGATGCCGGCAATCAGCGCATCCGCCGCATCGATGCTTCCACCGGAATCATCAACACCATCGCCGGCAACGGCACCGCTGGCTATTCCGGCGACGGCGGTTCAGCCACCACCGCAACCATCGCCAGTCCCACCGGCCTCGCCGTCGACTCGCAGGGCCAGGTCTACATCCTCAGCAACGCTCCCACAGTCGGCCCCACCCAGGTCCTGCGCAAAGTCGGCACCCTCGGCTATTGGAGCTACAATCCCCAGCTCAAAGGCACCACAAGCGCCACCAAAGTCTTCACCGTCTCCAATACCGGCAACAGTGATCTCACACTCGCCGCAAACACCGCATTCACAGGTGCAAATCCCTCCGACTTTTCCATCGACTCCACCGCCACCAATTGCGTTCTCACCCTCGGAGCAACCCTCCCTGCCGGCCATAGCTGTTTCATCGGAATCAAATTTACTCCCTCGGCCGGCGGCTCCCGCTCCGCATTCCTCAACCTGCTCGATAACACCGTCACCGGATCCAACCGCATCAGCGTCACAGGCACCGGAACGCTCGCCGCCCCCATCATCAAGGTCACTTCACCAACCCTCGGTGCGACGGCCACAGCCGGCTCCACCGTAACCTTCGCAGTCACAGTCACATCCACCTCCTCACCGATACCGACTGGCACGGTCACTTTCAAAGTCAATGGAGCGGCCATCGGCAGCCCCGTCGCCCTCTCCGTCTCCGGGGTCGCTTCGACCACCTTCACTCAATCCACAGCGGCCACGTATTCCCTCTCCGCTGTCTATAGCGGCGATGCCAACTTCGCCCCCGTCACCGTCACCCAAAGTCTCGTCATCACCGCCAAAAAGGTCGCAGCAGCCGTCAGCCTCTCGCGAGGTCCGGTCACTACCTCCTGCAGTTCCACAGCCTTCCTGGTCCACGTCGCCGCCCCCGGAGCTGTCCCCACCGGAACAATCCAGTTAAAGAGCGGAACCGCCCTCGTCGCCTCCACTACCCTGACCAAAGGCTTCGCCACACTCTCCATCAATAAGCTTCAGTCAGGCGTGCACACATTCACTGCCCGTTACAGCGGAGACACCACCCACCTCCCAGCCGCCTCCACACCCCTCAACGTGACCATCCCCGTCTCCGGCACCACCTGCGGCACTGGCAGAGTGACACTCTCCGCCGCCCAACTAGACCTCCGGCCCTGAACCCCCGAGCACGGCGATTCGTCTTCGGAATCGTCCTACCAACCACACCTGCATCGCTTCACTGACAATCAACCAGGAGCCCTCAACGGGCTCCTGGTCCATCCCGCAAATCTCTCTCAACCACCTGCAACCCAACCTCCACAAATCCGCCGCCACCTGTTCCCCTTTCCCCTTGAGATCCGACCCAAGACAAGCGCACACTCATCTCGGATGCCGACCCAAGACCCAAAATTCGCTGCGAATCACCCCCACCCGGCCCAGCCCCATTCCCGGGCCGAGACAGACCGCGTCGCCCTCCTCCAGGGAACCCTCGACCTCCTCATCCTCCGCACCCTCGCCCCCGGATCCCACCACGGGCAGGGCATCGCCCGCACCATCCAGCGCCAATCTGAAGACACCCTTCTCGTCGACCACGGCTCCCTCTACCTCGCCCTCCAGCGCCTGGAAGACCGCGCCATGATCTCTGCCCAATGGGGCGTCTCTGAAAACAACCGCAAAGCCCGCTTCTACACCCTCACCCCCCAGGGACGCGCCGAACTCGCCGCCCGCACCCGCCAGTGGCACAAGCTCGCCCGCGCAATCAGCCTCATCCTCTATCCCGAATCAACCCCCCAACCTGAGTAGGAGCCTCGCCATGGCCAAGCCTCCCAAACCCTCCCACCGCTCCCCCGAAGACTTCGCCGAAGAGATTTGCGCCCACCTCGCCCTCGAGGTCGACGACCTCCAGGCCGAAGGCCTCAGCCCCGAAAAAGCCCGCCTCGCCGCGGTCACCTTCTTCGCCTCCACCCTGCCCACCCTCAGAATCGCCAAAATCGACCCCGCCAAAACCCTCCGCGAAGACTGAGGAACTTCTGATCGAGTCGAGTTTCCGAAGGGTACGGGCTTCAGCCCGTACATACATCCAGCGAAAATTGCAGGGCTTTAGCCCCTGAGGCAAGCTGAACTGCCTTTGCCAGAGTTGCTCCAAAAGATTGGGAGACCCGCTTTCTCACCAGCCTGCCCATCCCCTGTGTAAACCGTGGACATCCCCTCCCCGGTGCAAATCTTCTCTCCTCAATCCCCGCATCAATCCTGCCCTCTTCCCACCTTTCCACTCCACTCACCCACAAATCCACATACCCAGCCATCCTCACTGTGCAAACCGTGCATCCCCGGGTACGCTTCTCCCCCTGAAAATCCAGCTTTCCACTTACCCTCAATTCCACAGTCTTTTTTTAGAAAACTCACCCCTGCCCCAAACCCCCGTCAATCGACGTTTCCCCTCTCATTTCCACTTTCCCACCGCGAACGGGTACTACTACGGCTCTTACATATCTATTTCTTCTTCTTTTCCTTAGTACCCGTACCCCCCTTTTCACCCGCCGCCAACGTCCCACTCCCTCAACCCCGGCTCCACCCCATCCACTAACTTCATCTCCACACCCATTTCCGACATTTCGCCCCCCGTTTTCCACCAACCCTCACGCACCAAAATCAATACAATCAAGACAGAACAGGCGTTCCGCGACCTCCGTGGTGTACATTGGCATCACGCCCGCAAATGCTCGCTCCACGAGAGGAATCAACCATGTCAGGGCTCGAAATCGACGTTCTCGAATCAAACTTCTCTACCAGTCCGGTCGCCCCGGGAGGAACCATGGAAATCACCGTAACCCGCCAGGACCTCCTCAAGGAACTCACCGCCATTCAGTCCGTCGTCGAGCGCAAAACCACCATCCCCATCCTCTCCAACTTCCTCATTGAAGTAGACCCCGACGCCGATATCGTCCACATCACCGCCACCGATCTCGACCAGGCCATCCGCACCAGCCTCAAGGCCAAGGTCAAAAAAGCCGGTGCCTGCACCATCCCCGCCCGCAAGCTATTTGACTACGTCAAGCTCCTCGCCGACGGTGATATCTCCATCAAGCTCCTCGAAAACCACTGGGTCCAGATCCGCTCCGGCCGGTCCAACACCAAGATGGTCGGCCTCGGCCGCGCTAACTACCCCCAGGTCCCCGAGCTGCCCACAGTTTCCAGCACCAAAATCCCCGTCGCCGTCCTCAAGGCACTCATCGCGCGCACCATCTTCTCCATCTCCAACGAAGAGTCGCGCTACACCCTCAACGGCGCCCTCCTCATCCTCAAGGCTGAATCCATCGCCATGGTCGCCACCGACGGCCACCGCCTCGCCTTCGTCGAAAAAGCTGAAGAACTCTTCGACGGCGTCTCCGGTGAAAAGCGCATCCTCATCCCGCGCAAAGCCCTCGCCGAACTCCAGTCCCTGCTCTCCAGCACCGACGCCACCCATATCGAGTTCGCCGACGACGACCTTTGGCTCTTCTTCCGCATCGGCCATCGCACCCTCTCCAGCCGCAAACTCACCGGCCAGTTCCCCAATTACGAAGCAGTCATGCCCAAAGACAACACCCGCTTCGTCGTCGTCCGGAACTCCGAACTCGCCGCCGCCATCGGCCGCGTTGCCCAGTTTGCCGACGAACGCTCCGGCGCCGTTCGCATCAAGCTCGAGCAAAACGAAGTCAGGATCTCCGCCCAGTCCAACGAGTCCGGCGAGTCAGAAGACACCATCGAGACCCCCTACACCAACGACCCACTCGTCGTAGGATTCAACTCCAGCTACATGCTCGACTTCCTCAAAGCGCTCGGCAACGACGGCGAAGTTCGCCTCGAATTCAAAGACGGCCAATCCGCCGGCCAGATGCGCCCCGAAGCAGGCGCCGACGACCCCGGCGGCGAATACAAATACCGCTACGTCCTCATGCCCATGCGCATCTGACCTTGGCTTTCCCCTCATGGGAATCAGCTTCAGCATTCCGTAAGTTACCCTCCATCGAAGGTCATGCTATAGTCCTCCGTATCTTACGAATCTTCATGAACCCATTTCCTATCTCGAAGCGCTTTCTGGTCCTTCTCCTCTGCGTGCTTGTAACTCCTTCCCTGAAGGCCGCCTCTCCCCGCCCCGACACCAACAAGCCCATCACCGGCGCTGGCATCATTGACCGCATCCCGGCCCGCATCCCAGACGCCGGCTCCCAACCCGGCTCCGCATCCGTCTTCCGAGCCGACGGATACACCATTCGCATCCTCCCCACCACCGAGTTGCACTTCGGAAAGGGCCTGCAGGCCCTGAGAGAGGTGTCTACCAATACCTTGGCGATCTTTTCCGGAGAGCCCGACGATTCCGGCACCATCGTGGCCACCAAAGCTGCATTTGTCAAACTCAATCTGCACAAAAGCAAACCCGATCCCAATGCGCTGCAGTTCACCACGCCCCTGCCAGGAAACAGAATTGATGGCTCCACTGGTTTCGCCACCGGTCCCAAAGCGTTCCTCAAAGAAGACCACGGCGGGTGGTGCGGATGGTATTACGTCCCCAGCGACCCGGCAATGCAGGAATCAATGATTCGCCTCGGACAAAAACTTGTCCCGCAATATCAGCGCGAACTTCCAGACAACGACCCCACAAAGATTCCATTCCGCTTCTACCTCGTCGAAGAAACGGAAATCCGATCCGCGATCTTCTGCGGCAAAGGCCTGATCCTCGTCCCAATAGAAGTCGTCCATCGCCTGCAGAATGAAGACCAGCTCGCCGCCGTTTTGGCCGAGGGCATCGCCGGTGAATTGCAACAGCAGGTCGAGGCAGCGCGTGGATTCACCCTGAAAGACGCCGCGGAAATGGCCCCATATCTGATGGGATTCGGGGGCTGGGTGCCCGGCGTGGTGGGTGAGGCAGGAGAGATGGTCATCCGTCATAAGGTCAAAAGCTCGGTGGAGCACGAGTTGAGCAGAATGGCCCTCTCCTACATGGCCGATGTAGGATTCGATCCTCACCAGGCACCCGAGTCGTGGCGGCTCCTGGAGCCCGCCCAGCTTCCCAAAAACCCTGCACGACTCAAGTATCCCGAGCGCAGCCGCTACATCCAAAGCATCCTCGAAAGGCAATACAAGCCCGTATCTGGCAGCAAAGCAGCAGAGGATGAGTCAAAACAACCGTAACGCCCGGTTCACCCACGAGGCCACCAGCCCATCGGGCTCGGTCAGGATTGCAGGTTTGAGGGAAGAGAGTGCGGAAGGCCCGTCCCATTGCGCACTGGCATCAATAGGTTGAAGGGTGCAGTCCTTACATAAAGTCAATCGAGTGAATACAGATGAGCCCTAGATGAGCCCTCGATGGATGATTTCCGTCAATCTGGTATAAGTTGTTTGTCATCGGGAAGCGACCGCACTTACAACTGGAGTGTGCATCATGCCTTCTTACCCCGTCCTTGAATTCGACTGGGATCTCCTCCCCAACATCGCCGACAACATCTGGCAGGCTCAAATGGCTGGCTGGGAACGCGTTCTCACCTATCGCGGACCCCTCCCCACCGAAGACAGCCGTGAGATCCGCAAGCAAACCATGTTGTATGAGGTCAGTGGGAAGACATACCAGATCCCGACCTTTCCCAAAGGCACACCAAACGCAGCCTTCAATTCACGCGACGAGTATCCCTTCGCCTGTACTGTCGAAGGGGCTTCCATGTTTGGCGGGCGCGAACCCTGGGTAGGCTCAGTCCCTCCCAGAGAGAACTCCGTCCAGGGTGGCATGATTGCTGCGTTCATTAAGAAGAACGGGATCAGCGCCACCGGCGAAAACCGCAAGTTTGAGGTCCGCGTCATCAACCACCCCAAGGGCCCCGTCCGTCCATGAGCTCCCCCCGGCTTCAGAGGCCGGGGTATCGCCCCGGCCTCGCATGCACCATCCCTCAATTATGTCTCACCCCACCACAGCCGCCACTGGCCCGTCGTACCATTGCGTAATCGAGGGTCGTAACGAAAGCTTCCGCACCTTCAGGTGGTACTGCCGTCCCAGCGCAGACCGGCACACCAGGTAGTAGTTCCCCGTCTGGTCATTGTCGGCTGCAAGATCCCAGGCATCGTAGGTTGCAGGCGCTGCTCCCCCGGTTAAACCAAATCCCACCACCGTTTGGTAAGCCATATCCGCCAGCGTCAGGTATTGGCATCCATACGAAGGGTCAAAATACTTCCCTCCGTACAACACCACCTTGTGGTTGTCCCAGCGGTACAACCCCTGGTTGCCGAGGTCGTCGTCCACGATCCCGCCCCGCGTCACGTTCGGCTTCAGATTCAGCACGCCAGCGGTCGGGTGCAGTGACACAAATCCAACTTTCGACCCCCCGAGCAGAGGTCCCGAATAAGGCGTCACAGTCACCCCAGCTTCCGCTATCCCAAGCCCAAACGGCCACGGCGCGATCATCAGGGTCTTCAAGCCCACCGCAAAGGCCTGGCACTCTTTCTCCCCGGGAGGGTTATCCAGCACCAGCGGTGAACCGCACGAGCCACCGCCAGCCCACGTCCAGCCAGACTTATGCAGCCACTGTACATACACTTGAAAGAGGAGTTCGGCCTTCATTGCTTCCGTGTCCCCGGGGTGCGACAACGCCCGGAAGGCCTTCATCACTCCCACACCCGGCAGAGCACTCGTGGTAAACGTCGCTTCAGCGTTGTCGATGACAAGGGGAGCATTCCTGCGACTCCACCAGTCGCAGTAGTTGAGAAATTTCATAGGGGAAGAACCTCGCAGCAACTATAGGCCAAGGTGGGCCGCACAGCAATCAGTCATTTCGTCTATCGCAATAAATTTACAAAGTCAGGATCCATGTACCTTTCAAATCGAATTGATTGATTCGAAGATGAAGAAGGTATTGGTAATAATATACGTGACTGACTAACCATAGAAAATGGTTCTCTCTACTCCTCGTCGGTCGGTTCCGTCACCCTTCCAGCTTCAAGCTTTCCCCTCCATTCAACCATATGTTCCTTGCGAAATCCCATCGCATGAATTCCGAACGTCTCCATGTCATATAGAGCCGTGAATGACTTTCTGGCGTTCCTAACTTCCAGCTTTGCTTCAGCCATCTTGAAGCACTCGAAGGCCACCAAATCGGCAGGCTGAAGAGCGATTGAATGCTCCCATCTCAGCGGGGCGATGGTCGTGAAGTAATCACTCCCATCGAATCCTTGATTGTTGACCAGCTGATTGAAGGCTTGGAGGATAGTCGGGTCATATTTGCCGTTTCCTTTACCGTTTCCTCCAGTCCGGTCGTGAAACAGCTTCACCTTAGTGGAAGCATTTTTGACGCTATTGCGTCGCACGTCCTCAACAATTTGGAGCATGATGAATTGAGTGAAAACGTGATACCCCGCCTTCAATCGATCGTTGGCCCATTCAGGGAATACCTCGCAAAGATCATTGAGCTGCATCTCAATTGCAACTGTATGCGAAGGAAACAGCTTGAAAGCCTCGAATAGTCTCAGGACGAATGCGTCTCGCTCGTCGCGATCCCATCCCTTAAATTCCCCGCGACATCCGCTGCAATCGGAGGCATGGTAGCGGCTAATTACCGGCCTGCCCTCGTTGCTGAGCTGCTTGTTTTTGGCGTCGATATGACGTTTCCATCGCCTCTCCAAGTCGTCCCAATCTTTTCTTCTCGCCAAAAGACATGAGAAGGAAAATATATTTTGGTCTTTGCCGTAGCTCTCGTCCATGTATCCGTGTAGCAGCATAAAAATGCCTCCTGCGAAACCTGTCGGGCTGAATCTCTGCCATTGATCTTGCCGTGCAGGGTGGGCTTATCCCGGTCCGTGATAGTCTCAGCCCGGACCTTGCCGCCGCACTCAAGAATGCCGAGCACTAAAGTCTTCCCTTTGTGCCTGTATCCCATCGCTTCCTTGCGTTTGTTGCGGTGCATATTCCTAGCCTTGACGCCTATGAATGTCTCGTCAACTTCGACCGGTGCACCGTTTCCGCCAACCTTCAGATACGAGTTGGTCCGCATCGCCATTCGGATACGGTGAAGCATGAACCATGCCGTTTTTTGGGTAACGCCGATATAGCGGCCCAGCTCCTAGCTGCTGATTCCGTTTTTGCAATTTGAGATGAGTCAAACCGCTGGCCACCATTTATCCAGCCTAATCGCCGAATCCTCAAATACGGTCCCAACCTTAAGCGAGAACTTCTGTTCGGATGGTCGCTATAGCAGCGATACACTTTCGCCTTTGCAGGCCACGTTAGCTTAGTAGTTCCGCAGCATGGGTAACGTCGAACCCCGTCGGCCCAAGGTACCGCAATCATGAACTTGTGGCAGCTCTCAGGGTCGGCAAAGTGCTTGGCATCGACAAGAGTCTTAATCAGTTCCATAAAATCGACAGTTCAGGAAATCGCATAGTCAGTCATGTACATTACCAAAGAATTGCCTTGGATTCTCCGCAGCAACTCCCTTTTCCCTATACCCCGCCAGCTCGTCCCTACTCGTTAACAATCCGCTCCAGCAGCCCGTCAAAGTCCTCCAGGCCGCTGTATTCGATAATCACCCGCCCCCGTCCGTTCTTATCCTCAATCCTCACCCGCAACCCCAGCGCTCGCTGCAACCGCTGCTGTGCTTCCTTCACATTAGGGTCAACCAGCGGCAGCTGTACCGGCTGCTTTTTTTCCGGCCTTTCCCCGAACATTTGATTCTGGACGTAGCTTTCAGCTTGGCGAACAGAAAGCGAAAGTGCTAGAATCTTGGCTGTGACGTCCTCAGCATCTTCCAGGTGGTCCAACGTCAGCAAAACCCGTGCGTGGCTGAAACTCAACACACCCGAACCGATCTTGTCCTGTACGCTGGTCGGCAATTTCAAAAGCCGAAGAAAGTTTCCAACCGTCCCGCGTTCCTTGCCTGTCCGGTACGCCATCTGCTCCTGCGTCATGCCAAACTCGCGGCCCAGCCGTTCGTAGGCCCGCGCCTGCTCGATTGGATTCAGGTCGGCCCGCTGCAGGTTCTCAACGATGGTGATCTCCATCGCCTGCTCGTCCGAGACCTGCCGCAGAATCGCCGGGATTGTCGCCTTTCCCGCCTGCTTTGAAGCCATTAACCGTCGCTCGCCAGCGATCAGTTGGTAGCGCCCATCCGGCAACGCCCGCACCAGGATGGGCTGCACGACGCCATTCGCCTGGATTGATTCCGCCAGTTCCGCCAACAGTTTTTCATCAAAGTGCATGCGCGTCTGAAAGGGATTGCGCTCAATCTCCCCGACCGGAATCTCCAGCGGCTTGCCTGTTGAAGCTGTTTCTGCCTCCGGCGTCGCCGCAGCCACTACACGCGGCAAAAGTGAGTCCAACCCTTTTCCAAGTGCGAGGCGCCCCGCTCCCGGTCGTTTATTCTCTGCTGTCACCATCTCTCATCTCTCCCAATCCAAACCAGATTCCAAAATGTCACACGTGTGACATTCTCCTTCCAAATCAAGTTCCTGCCCCAATCTCTGTTGAGCCCGAGGTAAAAAGGTCCAGACCTTGCCGACAATACCCACTCAGTCCCTTACAATTCCACCAGGACCGGCTCAAATGTCACACGTGTGACATTTGCCTGAACCTCAAACCCACCCCAAATCAGCCCCTATCCTGAAAATGTCACACGTGTAACATTTTGCCCCCACCAAAACGGCCCGCTCAACCGTACGGCCAGAACTTTACCGTCTTGCCCGTCCGGCTCGCCATCTGCTCCGCCTCGGCAGCCGCCAGCTTCCGCGCCTCTGCCCTGGGATTCGGAATCTTGTTCCGCTCCATAAACTCGGCCGCCAACTCAAAATAGGCCTCAGTTCCCCTCGAACGCGCATCATACAAAGCCACCGGCTTCCCGTGGCTCGGCGCCTCTGCCAATCGAATATTCCGCGGAATCACTGTCCGAAACAGCCGATCTTTGAAATACTCCCGCAATGTCTCCGTCACCTGCTGCGCCAGATTCGTCCGATCGTCGTACATCGTCAGCAGCACACCCTCAATCGTCAGCCGCGGATTGAACGCTGCCCGCACTCGCTCCAGGGTTGAGACCAGCTCCGAGATTCCTTCGAGTGCAAAGTACTCTGCCTGCATCGGCACGACCAGGCTGTCGGCGGCTGCAAGCGAATTCAACGTCAGAAGATCCAGCGCCGGCGGGCAGTCAAGAACGACCAGATCGAAATCGCCTTGAATGGGCGCAAGAGCCTTGCGCAGGCGCAGGGCGCGGTCTTCCGCGCCGGCCAACTCAATGTTTGCGCCAGTCAGGTTTTTGCTGCCGGGCAGCAATGTGAGGTTGCCGATCTCAGTAGGCAACAGTACTTGTGCGGCCGGAGCGTCGCCCATCAGTACGTCGTAGATGGAGTGGCGATTGTCGTCGCGCTGCACACCGACCCCGGAAGTGGCATTTGCCTGGGGGTCGCAATCGGCTAGAAGGATTTTGAGTCCATCGAGGGCGAGGCAGGCGGCGAGGTTGATGGCGGTGGTGGTTTTTCCCACGCCGCCTTTTTGATTGACGATTCCTAGAATTTTGCCCATGGAAGTCAAGAGTATCTGGAACGGTCAGGAAGCGAAAGCGACTTGACAGCGGTTTTGAGCGAGCAGGCCTGTGGAGAACTTGAGCATCTGCTTTGGAGCTGGTGCTGAAACCGATTGATTTGATTGGGGTTTTGTGGCATCGAGAGCGGTCAAAAAGAATCCACAGGGCGGTGAATCGCGGTGGAAATGTCGCGAGAAAAGAAGATTAATTTTTCGACTTTTCAGAGAATGTTCCACATGGAACATTCTCTGGTACTGGCGGTCTAGTCAGGTCGAGTCGGGTCTGGTCTGGAGTTGGTCTGGAGTAAATCTGGGTTGAAACTGGAGCGAGAGCTGCAAATGTCACACGTGTGACATTTGCAAGAACGGGGTGTTTTTCGGGGGCCGGGAGGAATGTTACACGTGTGACATTTTTCGGCGAAATGCGAGACATATGGGTTGAAGTGCGAAAATCGTTGGTTGAATGGTAATTATGTGCTTTTTGACAGAAGCAGAATGCGGTTTGTTCCACGCGGGAGGGGGTGGGGTGGGAGCCACTGGAGGGAGGTGGTTGCGGCGGCGAGGGACTGGATCATGGGAATGTTGTCGAGGGTGGTGAGGACGGCGAGGGTGCCCTTGGGGGCGAGGAGCTGAAGGGCCGCGGGGATGGCTTGCTGCATGTTGTCGACGGCGCGGAGGGTGACGCAGTCGAATCTGGCGGTGAGGGTTTCGGCGCGGGCGGAGTGGACGGCGGCTGTGACCCCGAGTGTGCGGATGGCTTCGCGGAGGAAGGCGGATTTTTTGTTCTGGGATTCGGCGAGGGTGACGGCGATGTCGGGGCGGAGGAGGGCGATGGGCAGGCCGGGGAATCCTGCGCCGGAGCCGAAATCGAGCAGGGTGGTGATGCCGGAGGGGAGGGCGCGGGCGCAGAGGATGGATTCGAGGAAGTGGCGGCTGAGAATGCCCTCTTCATCGCGGATGGCGGTGAGATTGGTTTTGGCGTTCCATTTGAGCAGGAGGGCCAGGTAGGCGGCGAATTTTTCGTGTAGATCAGGCGGCAGGGGGGTACTGCCGGATTCCTCGAGGAGTTGGTTGAGGCGAGTGGGCATCTTTTGGCACGTGGACAGAAGCGAGTGTGAGTGTGAAGTGTGAGTGTGAAGTGGGAGAAGCAGGTCCTTTGCTTTGCTCAGGATGACAAACAAAATTACTTGTCATCCAGAACTTGTAATCCTGAACTTGTCATGCTGAGGAGCTTTTTCAGGCGTGGAGGACGGAGTCTTCGATGTGCCTTGGGTGCCATGATTCTGCGGCCTGGAGGAAGGCGTGGAAGATGTTGCGGGAGAGTTGGGAGTGGTCGTAGCTGCGTTCGGGGTGCCATTGGACGGCGAGGACGAAGTGGTTTGGGGAGGCGAGTTCGATGGCCTCGATGACGCCGTCCTGGGGGCTGATGGCGGAGACGATGAGGTTGTCGCCGGGGGTGCGGATGGCCTGGTGGTGGCTGGAGTTGACGTATTCGGGGAGGTGACGGGGGATGATGGGGAGGACCTTCTCTGAACCCGGTCCCTTCTCCAGCCCAGGCCCCAAAGTCGGGACCTGAGGCGCCGGCAGGAGGGTGGCCAGACGGGTATTTGGGGTGACTTGAATGGGGTGGGCGTCCATCATCGTTCTCCCCGGCGTGTGATTCACCGAGGCTCCGATTTGGGTGGGGATGTCTTGAATGATGGAGCCGCCGCACCAGACGTTGAGGGTCTGGGTGCCGTAGCAGATGCCGAGGATGGGTTTGCGGAGGTTGAAGGCGTCCTGGATGAGGAGTTCATCGACGGCGGCGCGGGCGGGGTCGGGGGGCGCGGACAGGGGGAGGGGGGCTTCGCCGTATTTTTGAGGATCGATATCGGCGCCTGAGCCGGGGAGGCAGATTCCTTGACAGGTGGCGAGGATTTTGGCGACGCGGTGGGGTGATTCGTGGAGCGGGATGGGGATGGGCACGGCTCCTGCGGAGATGAGTGCGTGGAGGTATTGGGGAAGGGAGCGCTGGTTGTAGGGAGCGGAATCAGGAACGTAGAGCGGGCTGGTTGGTTCCGGGATGGCGATGTGAATGGGCATGTTGGGGTCTCTCTTCCTTGAGGGGAATTATAGAGGCGAGGGACGAGGGATCAGGGGTCAGGGGTCAGGGGTCAGGGGTCAGGACTAGGGATCAGGGATCAGGGGTCAGGGGTCAGGGGTCAGGGATTAGGGTTTGGGGGTGGGGAGGTGGAGTTTGTGGGCGAGGCGGACGAATTCCGGGTAGAACTCTGAGATGAGGTTCTGGCCGGCGAAGGAGACGAATTCTGTGGCGGAGTGCTGGTAGCCGTGTGTGACGTCGTCGTAGCCGCGCGGGAGGTAGGCCATGCCGACGAATCCCGCAGCGGATGCCCCGGCGAAGTTGCTGAGGGCGAGGGTGCGGTGTCCGGATTGGGACTGGTTGATGACGGAGAAGATGACGGCGTGGAAGACGCGGTGGGCGAATTCGGGATTTGCGCTGGCGTGGTAGCGGGGATCTTCGCGGTCAATGGCCGCGATGGTGAAGTTGGCGAGGCCGGAGGCGGTGTGGCGGGCGGCGCGATCGCCGTAGTTCCGGCCGAAAGCTTCAGCGCCATCTTTCCACTCGCGGGGGTAGTGGTCGGGGGGGCGGGCCATTTCGATGGCGGCACCGATGGCGGGGCTGACGATGGCTCCGATATTAAAGGTGCGGTGAACGAGGCAGATGGTGCGGATATGGAAGGTGAGGGGGTCGGCGGGCTGGTTGGGTTCTACGACACAGGGGCCGGCGTCGATGGCCGGCGTGGTCGGTGGGGCCGGCGCGGCGGCGGCCTGGAGGGTTGCCGGCTGGGGAGCGTCTGGCAATTCAGCTGCCGGTGCTGCTGCGACGGAGATGGCGAGGATGAGGGCAGAGAGGAGGGATAGGGGAAGAGTTCTGGACATGGGGGCGCTCCGGGGGAAGGGTTTGGACGGGATGCTTTGGGGTTGGATGGCACTCATCGGGCACACCTTTCGCGGGTTTACGCTTGCGGGTTTCTGGTACATACGCATGGGTGAGGGGGTACGGGAGGTTTGACTCTTGTGGGAGCAAAAGGGAGCTAGCTTAAAGATACGCGGAAACCGGGAAATGCGATGGTCTGAATCGAACACGGGACTGCAGGGGTTGAGCGGATGGGTCGAGGTAGTGGGCGGTGGGGTATACTCCGGTTGCTGCGATAGCGGCAGAAATTATGGGAGGAACGAGAATGCGGATTGGATTGGGCAAGTTGGGATTGGCGGCGTTGATAGCAGTTGTGAGTGTGTTGGGTCTGGCGCAGGTTGGTATGGCACAGGCGGCGGCGGCGAAGGACCAGGTGTTGACGGCGGCGGAGACGACGAAGCTGCTGCCGGCGAGTGTATTTTTCCGCGGGCAATCGGCGACAACGCAACTGCGCAATTCAGGCGGGGTGAAGTTCGCTGATGGGATGTATGTGCTTTCGACTCTGGTAGATACGAGCGGGTACTCGACGGATGTGCAGGCCAAGTACCAGGCTTATTTCATCACCGAGGTGGCGATAAAGGTGGAGGGCCACGAGCTGCCGGCGGGGATCTACGGTATTGGATTCATTGGCGGGGACAAGTTTATCGTGTTGGATGTGGGCGCGCATGACTTGTTCACGGTGAGCTCGAAGACGGATGCGGAGATGAAGCGGCCGACGCCGTTGAAGATGGTCGGGGCGGCGGATGGTTTCCGGCTCTTTGCTGGTCGGCGCTATGTAACGATTACGCGGTGAAGAGCCAGTGTGCGTGTGAAGTGTGAAAAGCAAGGGCAACAGCAGATGCTCGCTTTGCTCAGGATGACCACATTTGTGGAATGACCTTTGCACTCAGGGTGGTCGTGGTGAGTGATTTTTTAGCTGAAAGCTAAAAACTTGTCCAGCATTCGCGAGGCTGGATTTTTCTTGATCAAAAATCCAGCCAGCGGTGCGGCCTCGCTTTTTACCATTCCTGAAAATGCTTTAGTGGCTAGAGTCCTTTGGCGGTCAGGCCCTTTCGGGGGTCTGGCCGCTTTTGTCTGGGGCAGAGAAAAAGTGCTGGAAGAAGTGGTGGGCTGCACCGACGAGAGGAGCCTGGTCGAGGAGAGTTGAGACCGCGATGCGGGGGTGGAAGTCGGTGAGGGCGGCGCGGGTGGCGGGGAGGAAGAGGCTGGCGGCGCGGCTGATGCCTCCGCCGAGGACGATGACCTCGGGGTTGAACTCGGCGGCGATCTGGTTGAGGGCGAGGCCGAGGTGGTTGCCGAAATCCTGAAAGGCCTGGCGGGCGCGGCAATGGGCTTCGAATTGGTTCACTTCTCTACAGGCTGCGGGGTCTTTGGCGGTGTCGGCGATGGTGGCGACTTCTGCTTCGAGGCCGGTGAGGGTTTGGTAGTGCTGGCGGAGGAAGCGGGTGGAGACGAAGTCTTCGACGGTAGCGCCGTTGTAGGGGAGATTCCAGATTTCGCCGTCGGGTGGGACGCCGGGCGCGGAAGTGGTGATGAGCCCGTGGAGGCCGAAAGCGCATCCGATGCCGGTGCCGAGGGTGATGCCGATGGCGCGGTCGGCGGCGAGAGCTGCGCCGGCAGCGATTTCGCCGAGGAGGAAGGCGTCGGCGTCTTTGAGGAAATTGAGCTGATGGGGCTGCCACTGAAAGCGGGTGGCGAGGGCGGATTTGAGATGGAAGCCGTAGAGCCCCTGCAGCTTGTGCTGCATGTGGCTGACGCCGTTGGCGAAGTCAAAGGGACCCGGGAAGGCGAAGCTGGCTCCGACGACGGTTGTGAAATCGATATTGGCGGAGTTGGCGGCAGCGTGGCCGAGGGTGGCGAGGAGGCGGACGAAGCTGGCGGCGGAGAAGTGCCCTGCTCCCTCGGGTGCATCGGCCGGGAGGGGCGCACGGGCGAGGCCGAGGAGCGCGTAGGCAGCGGGATTGGCCTGGGTCGCCGGGGTGTAGAGGCAGATGGCGGCCGCGATATGGCTGCCGCCTATGTCATAGGCCAGGACGGGAAGAGGGAGAGGGGAGATTTCAGAGGACAGGGGCATGGCAGCGGCTCCGCGAGACCGTTGTATCACAGACGAGCGGCTGGTGCGGAGTTTGCATGAGAGTTTGGGTGGTTGGAGGAGAGCCAGAGGCGGAGTTCGTGGGAGACGCGGTCGATGAGCTCAGGCCAGTTGTGGGGGCTGGATTGGCGGAAGAGGCGGGCGGAGGGGTACCAGGGGGTGGAGAGAGTGTGCTGCATCCAGCGCCAGTCAGATTGCCAGGGGAGAAGGAGCCAGAGGGGTTTCGCGAGAGCTCCGGCGAGGTGGGCGATCGCGGTGTCGGTGGTGATGATGAGGTCGAGATTGGCGATGAGGGCGGCGGTTGAGGCGAGGTCGAGGTCGTTTTCGCTGGCGTTGATGAGCTGGATGGCCCGGGAAAGCTGGGGAAGCTGGGCAATCTGGGCTGCCGCGGGGCCGTTTTGAAGCGAGACCCAGAGGATGTGGGGGAGATGGAGCAGGGGGCGAAAGGTGGAAAGGTGGGTGGAACGCTCGTGGTCGGCACGGTAAAGGGGATTGCCGGCCCAATTGATGCCGATTTTTTTGATGCCGATTTTTGGGCGGGAGTGCTGGGGTAATTCTGCGGCGCGCTGCGCCGTGAGCTGGGGGTCAGGGAAGAGGTAGGGGATCGGGGTTGGGATGGTTTCGAGGGTGGTTTCGAAGAGGGCGGGGAGGCTGAGGAGGGGGATGTGGTGGGTGAAGGGGGGCAGGGGTGCGGCGAGGGGGAGCAGTTGGATGGTGAGGGCGGAATGGGACTGGCGGAAATGATGCAGCCATGGGGTGAGGAGCCGCATGAGGGCGGGTTGGACCTCGAGAATGAGGCGAGGTTGGGGGGAAACGCAAGTCCCAGGGTCGGGGCCTGGGGCACTCGCGTCTTGACTCGGATTTGCGGAGAGGCGTTGGGCGACCTGGGGGAGGAAGCGGAGGTACTGGAGGGTGTCGCCGAGGCCTTGTTCGCAGTAGACGAGGAGGGCGGGAACGGGCGAGCCCTGCCAGCGGGGTTGGGCGAAGAGGCGGGGGCTGGGGTGCACTTCGCGAAAGAGCCAGCGGGCCTCGTAGTTGAGCCAGCCGTGGAGGAAGTCGCCGGAGCGGAGCTGGGTGAGGGCGAGGTTGTAGCGGAGGCCGGGGTGGAGGGGGTCGAGGGCTACGGCTTTTTCGTGGGCGGCGAGGGCTTCGGGGAGGCGACCGAGGCGGAGCAGGGCGTTACCGCGGTTGCTGGGGGCGGTTTTGTGGCCGAGGGATTCAGCGTGGGTGAAGGCGGTGATGGCCTGGTGGCTGAGGGACTGGGTGAGGGACTGGGAGAGGTCAGTCTCAGGCGCCAGGGTCGGGACCTGGGGCGGCCGGAGTGGTGAGGTCGCGGAGTCTTCGGCGAGGAGGAGGATGCCGCGGGCGTTGGGGATTTCCGGGTTTTCGTGGCTGGGATCGGCGGCCTGAGCCTGGCGGAGGGCGTGATGGGCCTGGGGGAAATGATTTTGTTCGAGGTGGAGGTAGGTGAAGGCGATGTGGACTTCGGGGAGGCGTGAGGGGTCTTGGAGCGAAGCCGAGCCTGAAACCAGGTTGAGGGCTGATTCATAGTGCTGCTGGGCGGCCGCGAAGTCGCCCTGGGAGCGGAGGAGGTGGCCGAGGTTGAGATGGGCGGAGATCTGGACCTGGTGGTTTTCTGGCTCGGCGGTGAGGGCCTGCGTATAGCAGGGCGGGGCGAGTTGAGGCAGGCCGTGGGCGATGAGGGCGACGCCGAGGTTGAGCCAGGCGGCGGCAAAGGTGGGGCGAAGCTGGATGGCCTGGCGGTAGAGGGCGAGGGCATGGGGGAACCGGGCGAGTTTGGCAAGGGCGAAAGCGAGGGCGAAGTGGACCTCAGGACAGTGAGTCGCCTGCTGAAGGGCGCGGGCGAAGTGGGGCGCAGCGGCGTTGTAATCCTCCTGTGAGGCGAGGGCGTTGCCGAGGCCGAAGTGGGCGGCGGCGAGGGCGGGGTCGAGCTGGAGCGCGTGACGGTAGGAGGATTGGGCGAGGGCTGGTTCACTGAGGGCAAGCAGGATGTCGCCGCAGTTAGCCCAGGCGAGGGGAGAGTTTTGCTGGGCGGCGAGCGCGGCCTGGGCCATCGAGAGCGCGGCCTGGGGCTGGCCGGACTGACGGGCGAGGAGGCTGAGGCCGAGCAGGGCGGTGTGGTTTTGTGGGTCGGTGAGGAGGGTTTCGCTGTAGGCCTGGGCGGCTTGGAGGAGGTGGTTTTGGGCGTGTTGGAGGCGGGCTGTTTCGAGGGTGGTTGGGATCGGGGTGAGGAGGGCGGCGGACATGCTGGGTTGAGGGTAGGGCGCCAAACCGAGGATTAAAAGCAGAGTGGTATAGATTTTAGTTGCAGATTTCGGAATGGGCCTTGGGATCCTGGTTCGGGAATCTGACGATTCGTAAGATTGGCAATGGGGTGGTAGATTTAAAACACTTAATTTAGCTGTCTACGGAGTTTGAATGACCGGAATGACACATGGTCGAAGGTAATACACGCGGACTTGCTCCGACGCATCCAGACTATGAGCAAACTCAACGCCTGGAAACTGCAATTCTGCAAAAGGCGAAGGGCTTTGAGAATTTCAAGGTGAATTTTTCCGCTTTGCTGCGCAGGGCTATTGACGAGGTAATTGACTCTGCTCGTTCCAACCGGTTCACACTCGATGAAATTGAGAAAACGGAGAAGACCTATCTTGGTACGAAGATCGAGATACTTCTCCGCAACTACCTGAAGATGAGCAAGGGTAAGGTACTCGATCTCTCGATCGACGGTATTGAAGTGGATATCAAGAACACGATTGGGACTAACTGGACGATTCCGCAAGAGGCTGTGGGCCACCCTTGCCTCCTTGTGAAGGCGCATGAAGAGAAGGCAACTTGTTCCTTTGGTATTGTGGTCATTACCGATGCGCTTTTGAATCTGGGTAAAAATCGGGACGGTAAGCGAACCATTTCAAAGATCGGGATGGAAAGTGTTCATTGGCTTTTGAGGGATGAACCGTATGCAAACTTTCAGAGCTATCCTGAAATCAAGGAGGCACACTTCATGGCGGGCAAGGTTAAGACTCGAATGCCTGCGGACCCCGACTGTATGAATGATGAGCGCGCAGAGTGGGCCGGTAAAGTTCTTGAATTCTTTGAATTTTATGGAGAGTCGCCCCACTTCGATGCGACAGAGGATGAGCGTCGAGAGATGGCTCTCCAAAATCTTACGGACTTAATGACTAACTTTGCGCATTACTGCGACCGGAATGGGCTGGAAATGCAAAATGTACTGCGTAGATCGAGCGGCCAGTATGAGGAAGAGACAGAGGGTGAGGGTACTCAGTTCATAGCACTATCTGCGGCTATCATTCACTAGCCCATCCCCTCCATATGGCTGGGATTTGCAAGCGCAAACTATTCGTTAGTTAGGATTGGTTCTCTGAAGCCGCAATGAAATTCAACAGGAGGGTTTTGATCTCCGTTTCTGCAAATATTTGACAATCAGAGTACAGCTTCGTAAGCGATATGGGCAGAGCTTGGGCCAGTGTGGGGAGGGCTAACTGAAATTCGGGAAAAATGGCACGGAACTGGATAATACGTTGCAAGTTCTCAGTGAGCTTCTTTTTCCTCTCACCGGGATCAACCCACACGGATTCCCAATAACGACAGGTTTTGCAGCCTGATGCGCAGGCCATTCCATCGTGAGATAAGAAGGACGCCCAACCCGAAGAGGCTAACGTCAGGGCTTTCAGCGAGTCATCACGACGCTTTTCACTATTGCACTTTCTACACGCGACCAATACATTACCGACAACGTGAAGACCTGCTCGGTAGCGGTTCATTCCGTCTAAGTGTTCCACGATTGCGGTTGAATTTGTCAGGTCGATAAGGCAATAGGGGCAACGATTGGAAAAGTATTGCCGGACGAGTTCTCCATATTGTTCCTGATCGACTCGTAGCACCCAATCTTTGGATATGGCTCTACTTAGTTCATGAAGAAACATGCTAATGAGTTTGTTGGCGACGTCAGACTTCGCTCGCCTAGTCGCTGAGCGTAATTGTGACGTGGAGTCCTTCACTGGTCGCTACCGAGCATCCATGCAACAGATACGTCCAAGGCCGCTGACAACTCTTTTAATTCATAATCGAGAACTCGACGAAGTTGATTTTCTACCTTTGCAATTGCAGCTCGATCCATGTTTACGCCGAGGAGAGCTAATTTCGCGGACAAGGCTTCCTGCGTGAGCGGAGGCTTCGCTCGGCCCCGTGCTTCAGCTATTCGACTGCCGCAGATATTTCGAGGGTATGAGGTGGGGGACACTTTGAAAGCGTAATGCTCAACGAAGGAATTAGCGTTCTACTTTAGAACACTCAATAATCGATGTGCAGTGCAATAACATCAATTACTTTGAACGCTTGCCGATTTCAGCTAGCACGGATGACCAGGACCGGCATTTTAAGCCGAGAGCTTGACCGCCAGCGCCTGCACACAGCTCAAGTACGGAGATTTCCTTCACCTTTCTATTTTGCATGTAGAGGCTGAGGATTGTCGCCGATATAGAGCCATTTGCTCGAATTTGGGAACCTCGCGAGTAAGAAACTCAAAAGAGAACGAACGACGAAAAGTTTCTTTCTTGGTTCACCTGAGGCGGTAGGATTGAGCGACTGACATTGCTGAGGAGAGATTGCGATGAAGATGCGGCCTGGGGGAGTGACTGGATTTTTGCTGGGTGGTAAGGAATGGACGGATGGGGAGGCGATGGAGGTGCGGTCGCCCTTTGACCAGGGTCTGGTGGGGCGGGTGACGGTTGCTTCGAGAAAGGACGCGCGGGAGGCGGTGAAGCAGGCTGCGGCCTCGATGCGTCGGACGCGGGCGCTGCCGCGGTGGAAGCGGAAGGAGATTCTGGAGGACATTGCGGCAGCCCTGATTGATCAGAAGGAGCGGTTTGCGCAGTTGATTGTGGCGGAGGCGGGGAAGCCAATTCGGATGGCGCGCATGGAGGTGGAGCGGGCGATTTTGACCTTCAAGACGGCGGCGGAGGAGGCGGTGCGGCTGGGGGGAGAGTCGATTCCGCTGGATTTGACGGAGGGCAATGAGGGACGGTGGGGGCTGGTGCAGCGGTTTCCGGTGGGTCCGGTGCTGGCGATCACGCCGTTCAATTTTCCGCTGATGCTGGTGGCGCACAAGGTGGCTCCGGCGATTGCGGCGGGGTGCCCGGTGATTTTGAAGCCGGCTCCGCAGACTCCGTTTACCGCGCTGGCTTTGGGCGAAGTGATCTTGAAAGCGGGCTGGCCGGAGGAGGCGCTGGCCGTGTTGCCGCTGTCCAATGAAGACACGGCCTGGCTGGCGGAGCGAGAAGACCGGCTGAAGATGGTGAGTTTTACTGGTTCCGCAGGGGTTGGCTGGGGGTTGAAGGCCAAGAGCGGCAAGAAGCGGGTGGCGCTGGAGCTGGGCGGGAATGCAGCGATGATTGTGCATTCTGACTGGCAGGACCTGGAGACCGCGGCGAACCGGTGCGCGGTAGGTGCGTTTGGGTATGCGGGGCAGAGCTGCATCAGCGTGCAGCGGGTGTATGTGCAGCGGCCGATTTTCCAGACGTTTCTGTGGAAGGTGGTGGACCTGGCGCAGAAGATGGTGCGGGGCAATCCGCTGGATGAGGCGGTGGAGGTTGGGCCGGTAATTCGGCCAGCGGATGCGGACCGAATTCAAGCGTGGGTAAAGGAAGCATTGGAGGGCGGCGCGAAGCTGGTCGAAGGGGGTGGGCGCGATGGCAGCGTGATGGAGCCGATGATTTTGAGCGGAGTGAAACCGGGGATGAAGCTGCATGACGAGGAAGTCTTTGGCCCGGTGGTGACAATTGAGGCGTATGACGACTTTGAGGACGCGCTGGCGATGGTGAACCGTTCGCGGTACGGGTTGCAGACGGGACTGTATACGCGGGATGCGGGGCGGATCATGACGGCTTATCGCGAGCTTGAAGTGGGTGCGGTGATTGTGGGCGATACGCCGACGTGGCGGATGGACACGATGCCGTATGGGGGCATCAAGGATTCGGGGCTGGGCCGGGAGGGGATTCGCTGGGCGATTGAGGAGATGACGGAGCCTCGGATGCTGGTGATGACGGGGATGTGAAGCAGGGGTCAGGGTTCAGGGTTCAGGGATCAGGGATCAGGGATCAGGGTTCAGGGGTCAGGGGTCAGGGTTCAGGGGTCAGGTTGCGATTGTGCTTGACCGGGTTGAACCGATACAGGTGAAGGTCACAGTCAGCAAAGCCGTGGGTGGTCTGGCCGCGGGCGGGACGGTGAAACTGTACTGGAATAACACGCTGGTGGGGACGATGTCGCTGAACGGCAGCGGGGTGGGGACGGTGACTGCGGTGGCGCCCAAGGTAGCGGGGAGTTTGCCCCTTTATGCTTCGTACGCGGGAAATGTGAACTATCTTGCGGAAACATCGCCGACGGTGGTGACGAAGGTTGGCCCGTAGGGTGGACTGCACCGATTTCGAAGCAAGTTTCTACAAGGGATTGTGGGTAAGTCAGTCGGATGTGACAGATGGTGTGTTTCAGGCCTGAAGTCCCATGGCTGCGGCTGGCTTACCGCTTTTTGGGACGGAGAGGGGGAGCAGGGGTGACTTGCACCCTGTGAAATTCCCATATTCAGAATATTCTTTGTTTTCAGTTGCTTATGGGAATTCCACCGGGATGTTTTTTTTATGCCCGACGGAGCCCGGAGGTGTCCATTGTCACGATTCACTGCTATATTGAGTTTTCGGGGGTGTCTTAATCTGGACACTTTCCCACCGAAGCGGATAAGCATTCCAGGGGTGGGCGGACCGCAGATTTTTGAACGGCCGCATCATTTGCATTGAGATTAGCCCAGACTTGAGCGATGATTTGGTGTCTTGCGGGTGGGCCTGGGCAGGACGACTGTAGAGACTAGCCTGTGGGACCTGCGGGTAGGCAGAGACACAGTAAACCGGAAGCAGGGAAACATTCATGGCGCAGATTTTTGAACGCAGCTCGAACGCGCTGGCGAGGATGAGCCTGATCCTGACGGGATTGATCGTGATTTCCCTCGGCGTGACGCTGGACCAGTTGCAGCGCTCTCCGTGGGTAACGCGGCAGGGACAGAGGCCGGACCAGCCGGTGCCATTCAGCCACAAGCATCATGTCCAGGGACTGGGCCTGCAATGCCAGTACTGTCATACCTCCGTTGAGAAGTCGAGCTACGCGGGTATTCCGCCGACCAAAACATGTATCAACTGCCACTCGCAGATCTGGACCAACGCGAATCTGCTGGAGCCGGTGCGGAAGAGCTGGGCAACCAACGAATCAATCGTCTGGACCAAGGTGCACGACCTGCCGGACTACGTTTATTTCAATCACTCGATCCATGTGAATAAGGGGCTGGGCTGTGCGAGCTGCCATGGACGCGTGGACCTGATGCCGCTGATGTACCAGCAGAACACCTTGCAGATGGAGTGGTGCCTGAACTGCCACCGCGACCCGGCAAAGAATCTTCGTCCCGTCAGCCAGGCGTACAACATGGCCTGGGAAGGTCCTTCGAAGGAAAAGCCGGTGTGGTGCTCGGTGAGCGACGAAAAGACGGGCAAACCAACGGCCCAGAGCGTGGACTGCCAGACTTCGGAACCGGGATCGGGCAAGGTCGAAGTCGCCAGCCTGAGCATGGCCGGGATTACGCTGCCGACCGCCACGAACTATACCAAGTTCACCAGCCAGCGCGCGTTGGGCAATTACCTGATTGACCACTACAAGATTCGCAAACCGAATGAGCTTTCAAGCTGCGAGGTATGCCACCGATGAGCAGCGAGCATGGGAACGGAATGATCAAGGATGTTTCGGGGGCTGAAGACAGCAGTGCATTCCCTGCAGGAATGACCACCCAAAAAGCAACCTCAACCGCGGAGGCTCCGCTGACCCTTGACCAGGTTCGGACAAAACTGTCGGGCGTGAAGGGCAAGCGGTACTGGCGCTCGATCGACGAGCTGGCAGGGACGCCGGAGTTTGAGGCGGCAGTCGCCAAGGAATTTCCTGACGCGGCAGCCGAGTGGGTTGATCCGGTTTCGCGGCGCGGCTTTTTGAAGCTGATGTCTGCGTCCCTGGCATTGGCCGGACTGGCCGGTTGTACAAAGCAGCCGGATGAGCCGATCTATCCCTATGTCAGGCAGCCGGAAGACCTGGTGCTGGGGAAGGCAAACTACTTCGCGACGGCGCACCCGTTTCCGACCGGCGGGCTGCCGCTGCTGGTCAAGTCCGATGCCTATCGGCCGATCAAGCTGGATGGCAACCCGGACCACCCGTACAACCTGGGGTCGTCGGACATCTTTGCCCAGGCAACGCTGCTGGACCTGTATGACCCGGACCGTTCGCAACATGCCACGCTGCGCGGCACGACGACGGAATACGTCGATTTTCTGGGAGCCTACCGGGACCGTCTGAACGAAGGTAAAAAAGATGGCGGCGAGGGACTGTATTTTCTGAGCACCTCGTTCACCTCGCCAACGTTACAACGGCAGTGGATTGAAGCGCAGAAGGCTTATCCCAAGGCCAGGCTGGTGCAGTATGACCCGGCGCTGGCAGGAACAGCCTTCTCCAAGGGCGTGAGTCCGCAGTATTCGCTTGAAGGGGCCGACGTCATCGTTGCCCTCGACGCAGATTTCCTGTCGGGCGCGGGGTATCCGGGCTTCCACAAACTGACGCGGGAGTACGCCGCGCGCCGGAAGAACCCGGCCAAGGGGATGAACCGGCTTTACTCGGTTGAGAGCACGCCGTCGACGACCGGACTGAAGGCTGAGCATCGGCTGGGACTGCGGGCGAGTGAAATTCCTGCGTTTGCGGCGGCCCTGGCTGTGGCCGTGGGCGCAGCTGGAATTTCGGCCCCTGCGTATAGCTGGAGCGCGGAGCAGACGAAGTTTCTCGGAGTGCTGGCAAAGGACCTGAAGGCGAATGCCGGCAAGTCGGTCGTCATCCCGGGGCTGTACCAGGACCCGTCGGTCGCGGCACTGGCGCTGGCGATCAACGATGCGCTCGGGAACGTTGGCAAAACCGTAACGGCGCTGGTCGAAACCGACGGTCTCCCATTCGCTTCGCCTGACCAGATTGGCGACCTGAAGGCGCTGGTTGCGGACTTGAATGCCGGCAAGGTCGATTGGCTGGTCATGCTGAATTCAAACCCGGTGTACGACGCTCCTGCCGATCTTGAGTTCAAAACAGCCCTGGGCAAGGCGAAGGTTTCCGTCCATCTCGGTTCGCACATTGACGAGACGGGCGCAGAAGCAATCTGGCATGTTCCGGCGGCACATTATCTTGAATCGTGGTCTGACGTCCGCGCGTACGACGGCTCGGTTTCGGTAATTCAGCCGATGATTGAGCCGCTCTACGGCGGACACACGGCGCACGACCTGATCCAGGCGATGCTCGACGAGCCGCAGACCTCGGCGTATGAAGCGGTGCGCACGACGTGGAAATCGACCATCGCCAAGGGCGGCGAATTTGAACTGGGCTGGCGCAAGGCCCTGCACAAGGGCTGGATCGACGGCACGGCCAACACCGTGGCAGCTTCGATGAAGCCGGGAGCGGTAAAGGTTCCGACGCCACTGCCGAAGGAAGCCTTTGAGCTGATCTTCCGTCCAGACCCGAACATCTACGATGGTCGCTACTCGAACGTCGGCTGGCTGCAGGAACTGCCCAAGCCGGTTACCAACCTGGCATGGGACAACGCGGCGCTGGTCTCTGGCGCGACGCTGACGAAACTGGGTATCGAAGAAGGCGAAATTCTCGAAATCACGGTAGGCGGCCGCAAGGTGAAGACCCCGGTGCTGGTCGCTCCCGGACACCCGGACAACGCGGCGACCCTGCATCTGGGCTATGGCCGCGAGGCTGCTGGACGCGTGGGTTCGGGCACTGGATTCAACGCCTATCTGGTTCGGACCTCGGACGCTCCCTTCTATACAACCGGCTCTGCGGTCAAGGTCGAAGGCAAGTGGGGCATTGCGGTGACCAAGAGCCACTTCCAGGATCACCGCTCGAAGATGGAGGGCGGCGACGGTTCAGGCACGCATTCGCTCGAAGGCAACGAAGCGGAGACGCGGGGCGTGATTCGCTCGGCGACGCTTGAGGAGTACAAGGCGAACCCCGGCTTTGCCAATGAAGGCGAAGAGCATCCCAAGGTCGAGCGCGACAACTCGATGTTCCCGAACTGGGAGTACAAGGACAACGCCTGGGGCATGTCGATTGATCTGAACAGCTGCACGGGCTGCAATGCCTGTATTGTTGGCTGCTACGCGGAGAACAACATCGCGGTGGTTGGCAAGCAGCAGGTACGCATCGGCCGGAATATGCAGTGGCTGAGGATCGATACCTACTTCGAGGGGGATCTGGCGGCACCGAAGGCGCACTTCCAGCCAATGGCCTGCCAGCACTGCGAAAACGCGCCGTGCGAACAGGTTTGCCCGGTAGGCGCGACGGTACATACGCCGGAGGGCATCAACACGATGGTGTACAACCGTTGCGTTGGTACCCGTTACTGCGCCAACAACTGCCCATATAAGGTTCGCCGCTTCAACTTCCTGCTCTTCTCTGACTACGAGACGGAGAGCCTGAAGCTGATGCGTAATCCCGACGTTTCAGTTCGGTCGCGCGGCGTGATGGAGAAGTGCAGTTACTGCGTGCAGCGCATCTCCGAAGCAAAGATTGACGCGGACAAGGAAAACCGGGCGATCCGCGACGGTGAAGTGGTGACGGCCTGCCAGCAGGCGTGCCCGGCATCGGCGATCACCTTTGGCAATATCAACGACAAGACCAGCAAGGTCGCAACTCTGCTTGCAGAGGAGCGCACCTACTCGGTGTTGGCCGACCTGAACACCCGCCCGCGGACGCAGTATACGGCCGCGGTGCTGAATCCCAACCCCGAACTCGCCGAGGCCCCTGTGGAACATGCCCCGGCGAAGGGCTGAGAGGCTCGAACTGGCGATGGCAACGAAGGACATCAAACCCGAAGATCCAAGAATCGACCCAAAGACAGGCGAATTCCGGGTACTCGCGCCGGGCTTCACCTTCAAGACGGTCACGGCGAAGATTGCCGACATTGTGCTGACGCCGACGACCTCGCTGGGCTGGTTTGCCCTGTTCAGCGTGGGCGGGGCGGTGGCGACGCTGGTCATCGTCGCGGTGACCTGGCTGTTCCTGAAAGGCACCGGCATCTGGGCTGTTTCGCAGCCGGTGGGCTGGGGATTTGCCATCATCAACTTTGTCTGGTGGATCGGTATCGGCCATGCAGGAACGCTGATTTCGGCGATTCTGCTGCTCTTCAAACAGCAGTGGCGGAACTCGATCAACCGGTTTGCCGAGGCGATGACGATCTTTGCTGTGGTCTGCGCAGGCCTGTTCCCGCTGATTCACGTGGGGCGTCCGTGGCTGGCTTACTGGCTGTTCCCACTGCCGAACACGATGAATGTCTGGCCGCAGTTCCGATCGCCGCTGCTGTGGGACGTGTTCGCCGTTTCGACGTATGCAACGATCTCGATTGTCTTCTGGTACGTCGGTCTGATTCCCGACTTCGGTACCATGCGTGACCGTGCCAAGACCAAATTCGCGGCGTACATCTACGGACTTCTCTCGCTAGGCTGGCGCGGTTCAGTGCGCCATTGGGTGCGGTATGAAACAGCTTCGCTGCTGCTGGCCGGATTGGCGACGCCTCTGGTGCTCTCGGTCCACACGGTCATCAGCTTCGACTTTGCAGTGGCGGTGATTCCGGGCTGGCACACCACGATCTTTCCGCCCTACTTCGTTGCGGGCGCGGTGTACTCGGGCTTTGCGATGGTGCTGACGCTGGCCATTCCGCTCAGGAAGTTCTATCACCTGGAGGCACTGGTCACTGACCGCCACATGGATAACATGGGCAAGGTCATGCTGACCACCGGTCTGATTGTGGCCTACGGGTACGGCATGGAAGTCTTCATGGCGTGGTACTCGGCCTCGCACTGGGAATTCTTCATGATGTGGAACCGCATGTTTGGTCCGATGGGCTGGAGCTACTGGGTTCTGATTCTGTGTAACATTGCGATTCCGCTGACGACGCTCTGGGTACGCAAGTGGCGGACCAACATGACATTCATGTTTGTGATGAGCTTGATTGTGAACACGGGCATGTGGTTTGAGCGGTTTGTCATTGTTGTGACGAGTTTGTATCGCGACTTTCTGCCGTCGTCGTGGGGCACCTACCGCGCGACCAAGTGGGATTACATGACGTATTTCGGCACCATGGGCTTGTTTACGGCGCTCTTCCTCTTGTTTGTGCGCTTCCTGCCCATGATTCCCATGAACGAAATCAAGATGATGCTGCCCTCGGCAAAGATTACTGCGAAAGCCAAGCCGGCAGTCGGGGCGGGTGACTGATGCCTGTAGCTGTAGAAGGAACATACGGCATGATTGCCGAATTCGAAACTCCCTCAGACCTGGTGCGGGCGGCGCAAGCGGCCTACCACGATGGTTGGCGGCGCATGGACTGCTACACGCCCTATCCGGTGGAAGAGGCGGCGGAGGCAATCGGGTTTCACAAGGACCGGGTTTCGCTGCTGACGTTGACCGGCGGACTGATGGGCCTGTGCGCGATGTTTTCACTGGAAACGTGGATCTCGACACTGGCATATCCGCTGAACATCGGCGGGCGGCCGACGTATTCCTGGCCGGCGTTTATTGTGCCGGCGTATGAGTGGACGATCCTGTTTGCCGGCTTGTCGGCGGCATTTGGCATGATTGCGCTGAACGGGCTGCCGAGTTTGTATCATCCGCTGTTCAATGCGCCGAATTTTCGCAACGGGGCGACGGACGACAAGTTTTTCCTGTGCCTGGAGGCGCTCGACCCGAAGTATGACGCTTCGGGAACGCGTGCCTACCTTGAGAGCATGGGTCCGAATTCTGTTGTGGAGGTGGAGTACTGATGACCAGAGATCAGGGGGCAGGGATCAGGGATCAGTACGCAGCTCTTGCAAAGCGGGCGAACCGTCTGGCGCTGCTGGGTGTCGTGGCCTTGTTTGTGGTGGGTTGCAGGCAGGACATGCACAACCAGCCGAAGTTCATTCCGCAGCGCGGCACGGAATTCTTTACTGACCACCGGTCGTCGAGGCCGCAGGTGGAGAACACGGTGGCGCGCGGTGGGTTGAAGGAAGACAGCTACTTCTATACAGGCGTGGTCCAGGGCGCCAACGGCTACCGCGAAGAGAAGGATATGCTCCCTTTCCCGGCCACGATGACCGTGCTCAAGAAGGGGCAGGAACGGTTCAACATTTACTGCACGCCCTGCCATTCGCGCGTCGGCAACGGGTTGGGAGCGATTGTGCAGCGGGGCTACAAGCCGGCGGGCAATTTGAACGACCAGGTACGGCGGTCGCAACCAATCAGCCACTACTTCTATGTGATGACGCATGGATATGGGGCGATGCCGGACTACTCGGCGCAACTGACTCCGGAGGAGCGGTGGTCGGTAGCGGCCTATATCCGGGCACTGCAACTGAGCCAGAATGCGACCGCGACCGACGTAGCTGCGGGGGCCAGGGTAGAGCAGTTGAAAGACGTGGCAACGGCCAAGGGATTGCCGGAAGGTTTTGCCGGACCCTGGGATTTGCCGACCACTGCGATTCAAGCCTATCCCGCAAATGCCAGCGAAGGCACGCCGGCGATGGCACCAGCGTATCCGGGGGACCCGAAGGTTTTTGTTCCCCACTCGGCTGCTGCAAAAACAACGACCTCCAGCAAGCTGCCTGACGCGCCCGTGGCGCCGAAGGCGGGGAATTAGGGAGCAGAGCAAAACCGATGGCACACGCTGCTCATGCAAAAGTACTTCCCGCGGATTTGTCAGCACCCCCGTTTGTGAACGGCTGGCGCGCGCGGGCATTGATGGTCTCAATCCTGTTTACCGTGGTCGCTGCTGTGCTGGCGTTCCTCGGCGGAGCGGACGGTCTGGAACACGTCTACCGGGCGTGGGTCGTTGGCCTGATGCTGACGTTCGGCTTCTGCTGCGGTGGGCTTACGCTTCTGATGGTGCAGTACGTATCAGGCGGCAAGTGGGGCCTGCTGCTGCGAAGGCCGCTTGAGGCGATGAGCCGGACGCTGCCGCTGATCTTTGGCTATTGGGTGATTTCGGCCTTGTTTGCCAAGCACCTGTATGCCTGGGCGAAGTATAGTTCCGGAGCCGAAGCGCTGAAGGCTGGCCTGAGTGAAGGCGAGGCGCACGCGATCGAGTGGAAGCATCCGATGCTCAACCTGAGCTCCTATTGGATTGTGGCCCTGATCTGCTTTGCCATCTGGGGCTTCTTTGTATGGCAGATGAATACGCTGAGCCTGAAGCGAGAAGCCGATTCACCGGTGAACACGCCGCAGTGGATCAAGCGGATGGAGAACCTTTCGGGCGCGGGCATTCTGATTTACTCGCTGACCATGACGGCGGCTGTCATTTACTGGGTGATGTCGATGGACGTGACCTGGTATTCGTCGGTGTATGGGTTGCTCTTCCTGGTGGGCCAGGGGTATTCGGTGCTGGCGCTGTCTTTGATTACGGTGCTGAGCCTCTCGAAGGCCGAACCCTTCAAGACGATTTTGCGCGGGACAGAGCAGTATGACCTCGGCAAGTTTACCTTTGCTTTCGTGATGCTGAACATGTACCTGGCATTTGCGCAGTTCCTCATCATCTGGTCGGGGAATCTGCCGGAAGAGATTCCGTGGTACCTGAACCGGATCAATGGGAACTGGGGCATTATCTGCACGCTGGACTTCATGTTTCACTGGCTGATTCCCTTCTCGCTGCTGCTGTCGAAGGACATCAAGCGGAACAAGAAGCGGCTGATCAGGGTTTGCCAATGGATGATCTTTGCCAAAGCATTTGATCTGTTCTGGCTGGTCGAGCCGAACTTCAAGGACGCGGCTCGGAACCTGCACTTCAGCTGGGGCATCCTCGAGTACGCTGCGGTGCCGGTGGCGATGACGGCGCTTTGGTTGGCGTATTACTTTACGAATCTGACGACGCGTCCCCTGGTCGCGACCAACGATCCGCATCTGGCGGAGATTCTGGAGCCTGAACATGCACACGCATGATCCGAAGGAAACGAAGGTTGACGCAACGCTAGGCTACGAGGGGTCCGATGTACGTGTCTCGGGCGTCGTGGTGTTTCTCACCGCGCTTGGCATTTTTGTGGTGGTGACGGCGGTGCTCTGCGTCGGCATCGGCAAGGTGATCAACTCACAGCTGGCCAAGGCCGATGGGCCCACGACGAAGTGGAATCACCCAGTCGATGTGCGCAAGCTGGGCAACCTCGCTACTTCGCCGGAGCTGCAACAGCAGTTTGCGCAACTGGCCAACCGCTTCCCTACCCCACGCCTGCAGACCGACGATGGGTACCAGGAAATTGCCGATTTGCACGCCAAGGAAGACCTGCTGCTGGAGAACTACAGCTATATTGACCGCAGCAAGGGGACGGTGCGGATTCCAATTGAGCGGGCAATTGAACTGATCGCCGCGCGCGGACTTCCGGTGGTTCCAGCCGGGGCAGCGGCGGACAAGGTTCTCACGGGAGCCGAGCTGCCGGTGGTCAAGGCTCCTCTGACGGACGGATTCGCACGCACCGGGTATGAGCAGGAGCAGATGGCGAAGGCTGCTGCGAACAAGGCGGAGTAATCGAGCGCGCAAATTTCCGGCACCAGCAGTGAGAGAACGGACTTGAATCCAATGAAGCAGGCAGAGACAAATCGCATGGCACGCATGGCAAGGGCATTCGTCCAGGCCTGTGCACTTGCATGCGTGGGCGCTGCCTCGTTGGTTGCGCAGGTTGCACCGACCGGCGAAAAGCAGATTGGACCGACCAACGACAAGCCGCCGGCGATTCTGGACAAGGTGGGGATTACGCAGAACCTGAACCAGCAATTGCCGCTGGGGCTTGGTTTTGTGGATGAAGCTGCGAAGCCGGTGCATCTGGGCGACTACTTTGGCAAGCACCCGGCTATTCTCGCGCTGGTGTATTTTCAGTGTCCCATGTTGTGTTCTGAGGAGTTGAACGGGTTGACCTCGGCGCTGCGGATGGTGAAGCTGACGCCGGGCAAAGATTTTGACGTGGTGGTGGTGAGCATTGATGCGACCGAGGGTCCGGATCTGGCGGCGGCAAAAAAGCGCAGCTATGTGAATCGCTACGGACACCCGGAGACCGCCGATGGCTGGCACTTCCTGACGGGCAAGCAGGCGGAAATTGACCAACTGACGAAAACGGTTGGTTTTGGTTATGTGAAGATTCCGGGCCCGGATGGAAAGCTGACGCAGTTTGCGCACGCAAGTGCGATTCAGATTGTGACGCCGGAGGGCAAGTTAGCGCAATACTACATGGGGGTGGAGTATTCGCCCAAGGATTTGAGGCTGGGGCTGGTTGAGGCTTCAGCGAACAAGATCGGTTCGCCGGTCGATAACATTTTGACGTACTGCTACCACTACGATCCCATGACGAACTCGCACAGCCTGGTGGTTGCGCGGGTGGTGCAACTGGGTGGGGCGGTGATGGTGCTGGGGTTGGGCGGGTTCATGATTGTGATGTTTCGCCGGGACGCGCAAAAGCCCCAGGTTGGTACGGCTGGAGCCGTTGCTGGTAAATCCAGGAGCGGGCAGGAACCGAAGAGGAACGGATAACGGAATATGGGATTGAGTCCAGTAATTTGGCAGTTTCTCGTAAAGTGGATGGTCAACTTCGCGATCATTCCGCCGGAAGCTTCGCGGATTGCGCCGCAGGTAGACGCGCTGCTGGTGTTCATGACGCTGGTGAGCCTGGTCGGGCTGACCCTTGTGGGCCTGCTGGTGACGACGTTTTCGATCTTGTATCGGCGCGAGCGGAACCCTGTGCCAACCCAGATTGAAGGCTCGACGCTGCTTGAAGCGACGTGGACGATCATTCCGCTGGGCCTGTTCCTGGTGATGTTTGTGTGGGGGTCGGTGCTGTATTTCCGCATTTACACGCCTCCACCGAACGCGATGAATATCTACGTGGTGGGCAAGCAGTGGATGTGGAAGGCAGAGCATCCGGGTGGCCAGCATGAGATCAATTCACTCCATATTCCGATTAACAAGCCGATCCAGTTGACGCTGATTTCGCAGGATGTCTTCCACAGCTTCTCGATCCCGGCATTCCGGGTGAAGAGAGAAGCAATTCCAGGGCGCTACACGACCGTCTGGTTTGAAGCGACGACGCCGGGGACGTACCACCTTTTCTGCACGCAGTACTGCGGCACGGCTCACTCGGCGATGATTGGCGACATCGTGGTACAGACGCCGGAGGACTACAAGATGTGGCTGGCGGGATCGACCAGCGGCGTTTCGCTGGCACAGAATGGCGAGCGGCTTTTCAGTAGCCTCAGTTGCGGTGCCTGCCATAACGGTCAACCTGATTCGCGTGGACCGAGCCTCGCCAATGTGTACGGCTCCAAGTTGACGCTGACGACGGGCTCCCCGGTCCTGGTGGACGAGGCGTATCTTCGGCAGGCAATTCTGAATCCCTCGGCGCATATCACGCAGGGGTACGCTCCCATCATGCCCACGTACCAGGGGCAGATCAGCGAAGAGGGTCTTATTTCATTGGTCGAATACATCAAGAACCTGAATTCGAACTACCGAGTACAGCAGACGTTGAATACTACGGAGCTTTTGCCAGAGCAACCTGACAAGGGAGCGATGAAGGGAGCAGGTATGCAGGGGGTAGCAAAGCCATGAGTACGATTCTGAATCTTCCCGACCAGGCGACGGCCCGGGTACCGAAGCGCAATTATCTGAACAACGAGAACGGCATCATGAGCTGGTTGCTGACGGGCGACCACAAACGGATCGCAATTCTTTACCTAATCTCGATTACGTTCTTCTTTTTTATCGGGGGAGCGTTGGCGGGGTTAATCCGGCTGGAGTTGCTGACGCCTCAATCGGACCTGATGGCGAGCGATACGTACAACAAGATTTTCACCATGCACGGGGTGGTGATGATCTTCTTGTTCCTGGTGCCATCTGTGCCGGCAACGCTGGGCAACTTCCTCATTCCGATCATGATTGGCGCGAAAGATCTGGCGTTTCCGAAGATCAACCTGCTGAGCTGGTACCTCTACCT
>JANYDG010000074.1 GCA_025359885.1 Acidobacteriota bacterium | reverse complement strand
GTCGAGTCACATGGCGGACAAATCTCTGTTGAGAGCCGCCTGGGACAAGGCACAACGTTTCGCTTTACGCTGCCGGTAGCCGCAGTTGTAGGGACGCGACATCCAGTTGAGATTGGGTAAGGTGTGGGCTGAGCCATGGCGGAATTGAAGCTGGATGAGGTGATCGAGCGCGCAGTAGAGCCAGCCCGGCTGCGCATCTATATTGGCGCGGCGCCCGGGGTTGGCAAGACTTTTCACATGCTCAATGACGCCCATCTGCTGCGAGCGCAGGCAGTGGATGTTGTGATCGGCCTGGTGGAAACGCATGGCCGCGCCGAGACGGCAGCGCAGGTTCGAGATCTGGAAGTCGTCCCGCAGCGGGTGATTCCATACCGTTCGGTTGAACTGAAGGAAATGGACATTGAAGCGATTCTAAAGCGAAAGCCGCAGACGGTAGTGGTGGACGAACTGGCGCATACGAATGTGCCGGGCAGCAGGAACCGCAAGCGCTATGAGGATGTGCTGGAGCTATTGGACGCTGGAATCAACGTGCTGACGGCGGTCAATATTCAGCATCTCGAGACGCTGAACGATGCGGTGGCGCGGTCGGCGAATACGACAATTCGCGAGACGGTACCGGACAGCATTCTCAAGCGCGCAGACGAAGTGGTGAATGTTGACGTGACCGTGGATGAGCTCCGCGGGCGTCTACGCCAGGGCAAGATCTACGCTGCTGAGAAAGTTGAGCAGTCGCTGGCCAACTTCTTTCGCAAGGGCAACCTGAACATGCTGCGGGAGCTGGCTCTGCGCACGACGGCGGAGCAGGTAGGTACCCGCGCCGCGGAGTACCGTCGCAACCAGGGCCTGGAGCAGGCACCGATCCCGGAAAAAGTGATGATCTGCCTTTCAACGCGGCCAGGAACGGAAAAGCTGGTGCGAGTCGGCGCGCGCGTGGCAGGACGGCTGGCAACCAACTGGTATGCGGTGTATGTGGAGAGGCCGGATGAGGACAAGGGCCATGCTGACCCGGAGGGGTTTCAGCGGCTCCAGGATTCGCAAAAGATGGCCCGCGATCTGGGAGCACAGGTGATTACGTTAAAGGACAAAAATGTCTCAGACGCACTGATTCGGTTTGCGCAGCAGGAGAGTATTTCGCACGTCGTGTTTGGGCAGTCGGTGCGGTCGCGATGGGATATCCTGCTGCGCGGGTCGGTGTTGAACCGGTTTCTGGCCGAGGTGCGGGACGTAACGGTGCAGGTGGTGCCGATGCAGAAGATGCTGCGAAAATAAGGGCTACGGCACGGTCAGCGGGCGGATGGCGTGCTGGTCATCGGTCTGGAAGAGGCCGGTTGGGCCAGCGACTGTCGAAGGCTGCGGACGGAAGAGGTAGCGGACAGAGAAGCCAGCGCTCACGCTGGTGTAGTTGCGCGAGTTGTTGGCCCCTGCATTGGCACCGATAAACCAGTGGTCGCTCATCGCATACGCGACCTGACCGCGCAGATCGTAATTGGGGCCGACGCTGGTCTTGGCAGGCAGGGTCGGATTGTTCTGCGAGACCTCGATGGAAGTGTCAAGAGGATAGAGCGGTTCGGAATTCTGCTGGAACGCCTGGACACCGACGCTGCCAAGCACGGTGTAGTGCCACTTGGTCAGATAATGTCCGGTCCAGGTGATGGGCATATTCGCGAGGAAGTACGCCTGCGGGCTGAAGTATCCGCCCATTCCATAGGTGAAGGCCTGCAGATTGGTGGTGTAGTGCATCCCAAAAAAATTGGCTCCGAGATTGAGTGTGCCATACTCCGGCAGCGCAAGCACTCGCCAGTAAGCGCCCATGGATCCATCGATGCGCTTGTTTTCGAGCACGTGAAGGCCGGTGATGTACTGGCCTCCTGCGCCCATGTAGAAGCCTGAAGCGAGGTCGCCCCGGGCGAATTGAATACCCGCCTGGTTGGCGATAACGCCGCCCCACACGTTGCCCGGGAATGCGGGGGTAGCAGAGCCGGGGTCGCGAAGGCCAGCATAGGAGAGCTGGGTATCTTTGACCGAGTCACGGACAAAGCTGAGCGTGATAGGACCCTGCCCCGGCCGCCAACTGGCACGCCCGATGAAGTTTGAAATGAGGAAGCCGGAAGGGCTGTAGCCCCCCGCAAAAGCAAGGTTGCCAAAGGTAAGCTGCGCTTCTCCAGCGAGACCAACAGCATTCTGCTGCGCGGGCGGATTGGCAGCGGCGGCCGTAGAAGAGAGAGTGCCGAAGGGTTCGGTAACGATGCCACTGGTGAGTGTGATGAGCGCGTTGCCGTCAGCTTGCCCCGAATCCAGAAATACGGGGGTACCGATGACGGTAAGGCGAGCGGCAGTTCCGAGGGGGACAGAAGCCTCAAAGGTTGCTTCAAGAGAGGTGAGGCTGTCATAGCCAGGTTGGCCGCTGCGATGGGCAACGACACCGTTGCCACCAAGCCAGGGGCTGTAGCCGCCCTCGATGGTACGAAGCTGCATTTCCGCCTCGTCGCGGGGATCGAGAACTTTGGGCTGGGGATGGCGGATCCGGGCCCAGGGTCCACGAAGCGGCGGCAGGTTGCGATCCTGGAGCTCCTGGTCGCTGAGACCAGCGTTGGTGGTGGATTGCTGCCCCTGGAGGGGTGCGTCGGTGACTTCCTGCTGGGGTACGGCAGGGCGCTGCGGAGGCGCAGTCACCAGCGTTGGAACTTCATTACCGCTATACTCGGGCTGCGCCTTGCGGCGCTTGCCGAGCTTGCGGACGAGTTTGGGTGTAGAGGACTGTGGCTGCGCGGGGGCCGGCTGCTGGACTGGTTGCTGAACCTGCTGCTGAACCTGCTGCTGGGGCAGGAGTTCCGGCTGAATCTGCGGCGGGGGCGGCTCCTTATTCGGCTTTTGCGCGGAGTAGGCACCGGCAGCTGCGTCCTGTGCCGAGGGCGTGTACTGGGCGTTGTTCAGCGAGCCGCTGGGCAGGTTATTTTGAGCAATCTGCCGTGCCGCGCTGGTGGAACTCTGCGCGGGAAAGGGCGGCGCGGAGTGCTGATTTGAGGCAGTGGCGTTCGACAGGTAGTGGATGGAGAAGCCCTGGGTCAACTGCGAATCCGTTTGATCGACGAGCATGGCCTGTGCCTGGGCTGCTGCGGGATTCATGGGTTCAGCGGAAAGGCGGAGGCCCGAAGTGTAGTTTACGTCGCCGGGTGAAGAAACCGATGGCTGCGCGGGGTGCGATGGCAGGGGCCTGGAAAGGCTTTCCGTGATGGAGTTGCGGGGCTGGGCTTTCGGCTGAGGAACGCCCTGCTGCATCAGCACGGGGTAGTTTGGCCGGGCCGTGGAAGGGACGGGCGCGTTGCTCTCGGTGCTCGTGACGCTTTCCCCGGTTGCAGGCAAATGCATACGGCCCGTGTAGTTCACCGGGCCGGAGTCAGTCTTCCTGCTTGTGTTGCCTGGGGTGCTGCCTGTGGTGTTTGGCGGACTTGATTGACTGGGTGCCCTGGCCGGTGTGGCCAGGCTGGCACCTCGATTTGTCGGAGCGGGTAGCCTGGTTGGTACCCTGTCAGGATTTGTGGATGGCCGCTTCAATTCAGAAAGCGGAAGAGGCGCGCTCGTCGAAGTAGGCACCGGGTAGACCGGCATCGTGCGCGGCAACGTCCGCTGTGAATCAGATCGCGGTGTCAACGGTACCGGAGCGCCAGGGTCGTAAGGGTCTCTGCCATAGCTGGGCAGGGTGGGGAGCTTTGCACCGCGGCCATTTTTGTCTCCCGGCTCAGCATCTGGATTGAGCAGATGGGCCAGGTCATTGGGCGTAGCGGCGCGGCTGTTGGGCTTTTCTGGATCAGGATGCACCAGCTCGTGGGCCAGTTTGTCCGCCGGACTGACGGTCGGCATAGCGGCAATCGAAGCACGCCAGTAGTCAGCGGCTCGGCCATTGTCGCCGCGAGACTGCTCAAAGCGAGCCGCCGAGGCCAGAATGGCTGAATCGTTCGGATAGCGGTCGAGGGCCTGGCGGAGCCAATCCTCTGCCTGCCCTTTGTCGTTTGCGGTCAAGGCAGCACTGATCGCGCCTTGAAAGTCGCCGGCCGAAGCATCCTGAAAATCGACCGATTTGTAGAGCGCCAGGGCATCCTTGGTGCGGCCTGCCTTGAGGTAACCGCCGGCAACCGCCTTGCGCACGCCGAGATTGTCAGGGAACGCCTGAGCTGCGGCATCGAGGATGTCGATGGCGCGCGAGGGAAATCCATTTTCAAAAGCGACAGTCGCTCGACGAACGCTCCAGTTGGCCCAAAGGCCCTGGATGGTTTCGCGCTGGGCATTGGTGAGGTCTTCGCGAGCCCCGAGGCGCATCAGGGATGGGTAGAGGGCGCGGTCGTTGAAAGTGTTGTACAGCAGATACGCGCTTTGGATTTCAACATCTGCGGGAGGCGTCTGACGAAGCGCCTCGTAGTGCTTTTGCACCCGGTTAAACATCGCGATTGCGTTGACATTGTCGCCTGCGCCTGCGTAGAGGCTCGCTTCGCTCTGTTCAAACTGCACATCTGTTTCGAGCTGCTTGCGGATATCCGGGGAGATCAGTTTGATTTCCTGCAGGGCCTCGGCGTTGCGATTGGTGGATTGCAGGGTGCCGATCAGGCCGCGCCAGGCATCGATGTTATCAGGATGCGCCTCGAGAACCTGATGGTAAAGGGCATAGGCCTGGGCCGTGTCATTGCGCTGCAGGTAGATCGACGCCAGCTGAATCTGGAGATTCAGTGCGGGCTGGCCGCCTGCCTTGATCTGAATCTGTGCGGACCGCTCAAGCAGGCCCTGGGCGATTTCAAACTGGTTTGACTGCTGGTAGATAGAGCCGAGCATGGAGAGGAAACCGGGGTCTGCCAGCGCAGCTTCGTAGGTGGCTGGCGGCATCTTCTGCACCAGCTCAATGGCGTCCTTGTCCATTTCCAACTGGTGGTCCGCAGTGACCAGGCCCATCCATGCGTTGAGGTTGTCGGTCTCTTCGTTGAGCACCTGCTTGTAGATTTCTGCGGCCTGGTCGTATCGCTTGGCCTGCATGAGGATGCCGGCGTACTGCAGGCGCGTTCCAGTTTTGAGCGCAGCGCCATTGTCAGGGAAAGGCAGAGCCAGCGCCTGCGCAAGCACTTTCTGTGCCTCGCCGTCTCGGCCGGTAGCCGAATAAATACTGGCCAGGGTGCGCAGCATGTCGGGGTCCTGATTCATGCTGGCTTTGACTGAGCCGGGAAAGCGATTGAGAACGCCAAGCGCTTCCGTATTTTTGTTATCGCGAGCGTAGGAGAGGAAGAGGCCGCGCCACGCATCCGCATTGGCAGGCTGCACCTTGACGATTTGCAGGTACAGGTCAGCGGCGGCTGGGTACTGTTGATTTTTGGTGTAGACGCCAGCCAGCCCGTTCAATGCCTCGGGGCTGCGGGGACGCATTTCCAGGGCAGCTTTATATTTTTCTGTCGCAACGTCCAGTTGGTTTACGTCAAACGCCAGCGAGGCTTCGCCCATGGTGAACCAGAACCGGGATGTTGCCAGGCCCTCGGTCACGGAGTGGTCGCGGAATCCGTTTTCCTCCGCCTGCACCAGGTAGCTGATGGCTGCGGCAAAGTTGTTTTGCTGCATCCGCAGGAAGCCCATGCCAGCGGCGGCGCGGGCGTCTTTGTCGTCCCGGTCGAGCATGGCCATGAAGCGGGTTTCTGCTTCCTGAAGGTGGTGGGCATTGAGGGCGGCGAAGGCTTCACGCTCCTCGGGAGTGCGCGCGATGCCGGCATTCATCTCTGCCAGCTTGGCTTCGTTCTCCTTGAGGCGGTCGGCAAGCTCGGTGTCCTTGGGGTGGCTCTTCAGAAATTCCCGCAGCTCTGCCGCCGAGGTTGGATTCGATGAATCCCAGATCAGCGCCTGCCGGAGAGAGTTTTCTGCGTCAGAATCCTTCGAGTGTTCGTGGAGTATCTTGATGCCCTCGGTGCGCGTCTTGGCATCGTAGGTGAGCATGCGGCCGAGCGTGACGATGAACCGTGGGTCCCCTGGGTTCCGGGCCGCGAGGGCGCGCATGGAGTTGAGCGCCTCGGTCTTCCCGCTGGGGGTAGCGTAGAGCGTCTCGTAGTAGGCCAGGGCGATGTCGCCATCCGGCGGATGATTGCCATAGTACTCGCGGTAGATGCGCATGGCGGCATCAGGATTGCCGGCCTTCGCCAGCGCTCCTGCCTGGCCGAGCCGGACATCGCGGGTCTTGTTGCTGGTAAGGCTCTGGATCTTGCCGATGTTGGGGTCGCTGGGATTGATGCGGCGCATCTTGTCGAGCGCTTCGTCAGAAGCAGTCGAATTGCCGCTGAGGCGATAGTCGCGAGCGACTCCGGCGAGGGCAAGGGCGTTGTTGGCATCAGAAAGCAGGATCTGCTGCCAGACCTGCACGGCTATATCGGGGCGGCCGCGGGATTCCAGGGCTTGCGCCTTTTCAATCAGTGCCCGCTCTGCCTCGCTCGGCTTTGGCGTCTGCGCGTCGGTCAGAACGGTGGCCAGACACAGTCCCGAGACAACACCCAAAAGTGCGAGTGCTTTGACGTTTTCGAAGATGAACCTGCTCAGTTTTTTTCGCTGCATTAGCGAGACCATCGTACTAGCAATTCCCCATTGGCTCCAAACTGAAAGCGCTTCTCGATCCAACCGCTGCCGAAGAGGATCAAATTCTGATCGTAATACGTCGGGCTTGTTCCATACAGATTCGATTTTTCATCGAGTTGCGATCCGATGCGCACCAACTGTTGGGCAACTGCCGATTCGGTTGAAATGCTGCGTAAATAGGGCAATAGCGCCGCTGAAAAACCAACGGGTCCATCGCCATTGAGGGGTACTCCTTCGCCGCTGACTTTCTCCGGTGGCGCACCGTGGCGTTCGAGGTAAAGTTTCATCCCCTGGAGCCACCCAATCATACGGCTTTTGAGCGGACTCGAGTCAGAAAGCATGCCCGCCCACAGATAGACGCGGATGGCGTCATAACTGCCCACGGCCGTCGCATCTTTTTTCCCGGTGATAAGGCTCGGGACAAAACCTTCGCCCGGCGTGTAGGAGACCCAGTCCATGGCGAAACCGGAGCGGGTGCTGCGGCCCATCAGCGCGGGCACCGTCGCGGCGACGTCTGCCCAGGGGCCAGCGGGGTCGATGACGGCCATCCGTTCGAGAATAAAAACCGGGGTATAGCTGGGATTAAGAACCCAGGAACGTTGCGAGTGGAAACCAACTGGGCCAGGTAGCAACACAGGGCCAAAGCCGGGCATGTCTGAGACTTCATGCCGGGCAATGTTGGCAAGCATCTGGCGGCCAAGACCTGCATAGTGATGGTCGTTCCACAGGCGGCCGGCTTCAATCAGGTCGTAGGCAATCCACAGGTCAGAGTCAGAGGCGGAGTTTGGATCGGTAATTCCCCAATGGCCATCCTTGCTGTGACCCCAGGTCCACGCGGGCAGATGGCCACCAAGGTCGCCCCCTGAGAGATTGCTCTGGGTCCAGCTCAGGACTTTTTCAAAGTGAGCGCGATCGTCGTTCACCAGTGCAAAGAAGAGCGCATAACTCTGGCCTTCTGAGGTAGTTCGGTCGCCTGCCAGGGGATCAATCACACGGCCATCCGCGCTGATAAATCGGCTGCTGTACGCCTGCCAAAGGCGGGCATGGTTGGTCTGCTCAGCCACCGCAGCGGGGGCGCTTCCCTGCCCGGCAAAAGTCGGTGTGAGCGCCCATAGCAATCCAGCGAGAATCGTTATCTTCCTTGCAACCTGCCCAGGTCGCGGTGGTTGTGTCGCCATTAGTTTTCTTCCATCTGCAGGCGCTTGCGGGCCTTGGTTCTGAGCCAGATGCGAATCCACACCGCGAGCAGGAAGGCCAGACCCATGGCAAGAACAGCGGCCAGCCACGGTACCTGCATGAACCACAGGGTCATACCGGTCCACCAGGGAAGGGTGCCGATGTGGTACACCTTGGCACCGATTCGGAAAGACTGGAAGAGAGATCCATGCAGCACCGCGACGGTTCCATTGATGTCGCTGGCCTGCTGCACCTTGAGGAAGGTGGTGAGAAAATTCTCGTAGGCCGCGGCGTCTTTGACATTGATCAGCACCACGCTGCGACCAGCAGTGAAGGGCGATTCGACGCCTTCGATGACGGAGTCGGGGGTACCAGAGGCGGTCAGGTCGCCCGATTCCGTATGCTCCTGGGCTTGAATCTTCCACCAGGCGTGATGGGGCAGAAAGAAGAGACCCTGGGTGTCTTTGATCTGTACCTGACCGCCCCGGACGTTGACGGGAAGGCTGGGGCTGAGCTTGTCAAACGCAGGCTGGTCATCGCCGGTACCAAGGACGAGGTAGTCGGTGGCCGCGCCGGCCTTCATCGCATCCGCAGCGGCGACGGTAACACGGAAGACGGGCAGTCCCGTTTGACGGCCGAAGTGACCCATGAGGGTAAGGAAAAGTTCAAGCTCCTGTGAAGTCGGAAGCGAGGGGAGAATGACCGTGGTTTCGCTGAGGTCGGCGCGATGGGTAAAGGGGAAACCTGCGTTCGCAAAAACCTCGAGATTGGGCAGCGGTGCGTAGTGCGGATAGCCGCGCAGATCGAGAAAAGTGTCGCGCAACACCGCTCCCTGCATGTTGATGGGCGTAGTGTCTTTGCATCCGCCAGACTTGACCAGTTGAAAGGTGAAATCAAAAGAGAGCGAATTCGAGAAAGGCCGCAGATTCACAACCGGTACAGGCACCTCAGTCTGCACCACCCGCGAAGTCTCGGACCCCGGAATCAGCGGCAGCGAACCCAGGAAGGCATTGTTGACGCGCACCTGGATACTCGAGATCGGCCCGATCGGGATCGGGTTGTAGCGGTAGAACATCTTCAGAACTGCATTGGGGCGCTCGCCGTAAAAAATGTCGGGCGGAATACGGAAGTAGACGTTCACCGGAGCCGAGCCATCGCCCTGAAGCTCCTGCGCGTTCGCATAATCCCACAGCGCTATGGTCTGGTCGGTGCGAGCCCAGCGCGGGGCTGCATCGGCGTCCGGTATCGAAGGCAGCTTGAGGCTGTCAATCGAAGAAGTAGGCCCTTGCAGAAAATCAGAGTGCAGACCGATAGCCTGAGCCGCGATCAGCAACTGGTCGGCATCCTGGCCGGTGACAATCAAAACCTTGCTGAAGGGGTCATTCGGATTGGACCGCATGGCCACCGTCGGGCTGGAGACGCTGCCAAGATTCAGGCCTGCGGGAAGATTGGTCGGATTATCCGAAATGATGATTGCGTTACCCGCCGGGAGCTGTCCGAGGAAGGTCGGAAAACGGACCGGGCGATTCTCTGACTCCATCCCAAAGTAGGAGGTAACGATGCCAGCGGCCTGAATTACTTTTGCCGACGGTGCGGTGGGGAAGACGACCGGGATCTTCGGAGAATCGACGACTTCCGTATCGAGGAAGGGCAGAGGCAACTGCTTCAGATCGTCTGAGATGGGCAGGATGTCCCCGGAGAAATCCATGTAGGTGCCGGTAGAGACGCGGGCCCAGAGCGTCGTGTTGGCGGGGTCTTCGCAGGTCAGAACGTAGTGACCGATGAACTCGACGGTCAGAGTATTCTTGCGCACCAGCAGTTCCGAGGGGATGGAAAACTCGGCCTCTTCGTCTTTGCTTCCTGACCCGGGAGTTTGACCGGGGGGAACGGGCAAGGTGGCAAAGAGCGTCCCGTTGACCATCAGCTGGATATGGCTCAAAGCCGGCAGCAGGCTTGGAGAGAATGCGTAGTAAATATGAACCTTGGCGCTTTTGACAACGTGGGTCTGTGGCAGGGTAAAGAAAGTCGTGTGCTGGCTGTCAATGCCGTGCAGCTCGATTTCAGGTGAGCCTGCTTCCTTGAGACTGAAGACATCGCGAAACTGGCCGGAGGGCGGTGGCGGAGCCTTGGCGATGGCCTGGCGCGCATCGTAGCCCATGCTCCCCGGCTGGGCGTGAAGGGCCTTCCCTGCCCCGGCGAGAAGCAGCAGAGGCATCAGCAGCACCAGCAGAACATGCGCTGCGCTGGCAGGCACACTCGCCTTCGCACCGGCATCGAGCTTGACCGGGCCAGTCACCGGGGTCTTGCCCAGCGTCTTCGAAGAACCCTGCGCGGCGTCGCCCGCTGATTTTGATTTCGCTTTGCCCTTGGACGGTGCTTTGGCCTTGGAAGAATTTGCGTTGAAGAACAAGCTCAGGAATGTCATCTTCAGGCCTTTGAACGAGATATAGAAAATGCGGCCGAGGCTGCGCATGGATTGGTCCACTTCGCGGCTCTCACCCCAGCCAAGCCAGGTGTCTGCACGAGAGTAGAGCACCACGGTTAGCAGCTCCTGCTGGCGGATGGTGAGCTCTCTGAAGCTGACACGAAGGATGGATTTTTCGCTCAACACGAGATTGATGGGTAGATCAATTTCCATCGATGACGCGGGAAAGACGAGTTTGCCGACGTCCCCCGGGCTGATGGTCACCGGCTCCAGCAAGCGAATTGCGGTGCCGCCGCTCGAGAGGTCGATGGTTTCGCCTTTGACGATGCGTCCGTCCGCCATGGTCACGGTCACCGGCGTGACGATCTTGATGCGGACATGGTGGCGCAACTGCTGCATTTCGCGCGATACGGCAGAACAGACGCCGAGCACGATGATGTTAAAGAAGCACCAGATGCAGTTCATGATCACCGTGCCGGGGCGGTCCCGATCCCAGATGAAAAAGCGTGGAATCGCCACAGCAAGGCCGAGAAAGTTGAAGAAGAGAAGCACCAGAAACGGCTGCGCAATCTTGATGTCGTAGAAACTGCGCTTGACGATGCCACCCTTGGCTGTAACGTTGAATTTGCCCAGCTTGGGGTTGATCAGTGCGAGCATCGTCGGCAGCAGAATGTACGGCGAGAGTACGGTCTCGTAGATTTCATTCCACCAGGAGTGGCGATGCTGGCCCTGGATACGCGAGTTCGTAATATTTGAGAGCGTAAGATGCGGCAATGCGTACGCGAGAATGGCCGCCCAGTAGCCCGGCACGTTGGTGTGCGACAGCAACAGGTAGATCAAAGGAGCAGTCAGGAAGATCAGTCGCGGCAGCGGATAAAGGAAGTGCGACATCGCGTTGAAGTAGCAAAGCCTCTGCGCAATCGAAAGCTTGGGAGCAAAGAGCGGGTTATCGGTGCGCAGAATTTGAATCATGCCGCGAGCCCAGCGAATACGCTGGCCGACGTGAGCCGAGAGCCTCTCCGTGGCCAGGCCGGCAGCCTGCGGAATGTTGATATAGGCAGTGTTCCAGCCATTCGATTGCATGCGCAGCGAGGTATGCGCATCTTCGGTAACGGTTTCTACGGCAATGCCACCGATTTCGTCCAGCGCCGTCCTGCGCAGCACAGCGCACGAACCGCAGAAGAAGGTCGCATTCCAGAAATCATTGCCATCCTGCACGATGCCATAAAAAAGCTCGTTTTCGTTGGGAATGATGTGGAACTGCTGCAGGTTTCGCTCAAACGGGTCGGGCGAATAGAAATGGTGAGGCGTCTGCAGCATGGCCAGATTGCGATCACGCAGGAACCACCCTATGGTCATCTGCAAAAAGCTGCGCGTAGGCACGTGGTCGCAATCAAAGATGGCGACGTAGGGCGAATCCAGGCTCTTCAGAGCCGTGTTGATGTTGCCCGCCTTGGCATGGAAGTTGTCTGGACGAATCTTGTAGCCTACGCCCGCTTCAAAGGCAAAGTCTTCAAACTCCTTGCGGCGGCCGTCATCGAGGATGTAGACGTGCAGCTTGTCGGTGGGCCAGTCAATGTTCAGGGCTCCGAGCGCAGTGTAGCGAACGACCTCGAGGGGCTCGTTGTAGGTCGGGACGAGGACATCGATGTGCGGCCATTCCTCCGGATTGTCAGGCAGCGGCATGGGCGCGCGACGAAGTGGCCAGATGGTCTGAAAGAAGCCGAGAAAGAGAATGATGAAGGCGTAGCCCTCGGCAAAAACCAGCGACATGATAAAAAAAGCATCGAGCGCGCCCCAGTGGTTTGCCGGGTCTTTGAAGAACATCACCGTCATGGTAATGCGCCAGAAACCGTATCGGAAGGTCGCGAAGAGCGAAAGCACCATCAGGGTGAGCGTGATGAGGTAAGAATCGGATGTACGCCCCAGCGCGATGCCCATCAGCAGGGTGAGCAAACCGCAAACCGCCTGCTGCGGCCAGGTAAGGGGCAGCGTGGCAAAGAAATAGAACATGACCAGCGCTACGCACAGGAAAATGCCGCGTACCACCTTGAACAAAAATGACTCCCCGGCACCAATATCGTGCCAGACCTGAGAAAGACTCATCGTTCACTCCAGCGAACGCCGCGGTAGGCTTGAGTTGCAGGGGCGGAAAGGTTGCGGACCCACCCGGCGAGACTGCCGTAGTCTTCAGCTACGGTTGCATTCGGAGCGTAATCCATCACGGTCATGCCTTCTGCCAGGGCTTCGCTGACTGAGCCGCTGCGGCGCAGCGCAAATGGCAAGAGGCGGTCGCCGATTTGTTCACGCAGTATCTCGCGCACATCGAGGTGCAGCGGCAGGGAGTAATCAAACTGATTGAGAATGTAGTACGGCATGATCTGCTTGCCATTGATCTGGCCGCTATGGCGGAAGAACGATTCAATGGCACCGACGCTGACCACTGAGTTCATGTCGGGAATGACCGGGACCAGCACCGTAGGCGCCAGCCGCAGGACGCGCCGCGTCGTGGAACCAGAAGCCGTCGGCAGGTCGATGAGCACACGGTGAATGCCGCGTGTGTAGCGACCGACCTCCTGGGCAAGCCAATCCTGCGCAGCTTCTTGATTTGCTGCGGCATTCTGACCATCCGGGGCATGACTGCTCGGGGCATGACCGTCCGGAGCGTGACCATCCGGGTCAAGCGTCACCAGCTGGATCGGTGCATCGAGCCCCCCGCCCGGGGCATTGAAGGTCCGCAGCATGCCAGGACGCTGGTCGCGCGCGCCAAAGAAGAAGGGCAGCAATCCGTAGGCTGCGGTATCGACCAGCAGAACGCGCTCTGCATGCGAAGAGAGAGCGCGACCGAGCGAAGCGATAAGGCTGGTTTTACCCACCCCTCCAGCCAGCGAAAAAACGGCGAGCACGGGCACGCGGGCCGGTGGAGCCGCCTGGACTGGCTCTGCAGGAGCGCTGCCTGGATCGAAGACGCTCTTCAGTGCATACCAGCGGTGGGCGAGGCGTTCGCGGGTCTCGAGCAGATTTTCGTTGCCCAGGTTCGTTCGCTCAGTTGTTCCGGCTGTGACTTTGGAAGTAACTTCCGGCCCGGCTCCCGGTGTGGGGCCATTCGCCTGCCTGGAAGGGGGAGTCTGCGTTTCAACAGAGGCTCCACCCTGCCTGTAGCCCGGCCCCTGCGCGGGTACAAGGCCCGGTGCCGGGCCTGCCAGGGGGCTGCGAGCTGGAAGATGAGCAGCACTTGCATTCGCATGCGCGGGGACAAATCGTTGCTGAGCGGTTGGGGCACTCACTGCCGTTGGGTTCGCCTGGACAGAAGGGGAAGCGACAGCGGGCTGAACGGCTTCAGGGGCCAGCCATGCTGGATGAAAGGCGGTTTCCCGCTGTTCAACGGCCTGCCAGTTTGACTGAGCGTAAGGGTCTGGAGTTAGCTGGCCGTAGGGGGTAGCAGCGTAGGGGTGCGAGCGGAAGTCCTGCGCGGGCTGCTGTTGTGCGTAGTGCGCAATCTGTTGCGGGACGTAAGGCTGACCGGGGTACTCGTCAAAATGGCCAGATTCTAGAGCAGCAGCCGGGTAGTCACGGCCCGGCAAAGAAGACGGAGTCCCGGTGGAGGGCAAATTTGCACCCTGCGGCGCGGCAGGATTTTGCGCCACCGCAGAGTTCGGTCGCTGCGGCACATACGGTGCGGATTCATGCTCGGCACGGAACTGCTGCTCAGGACGGGCCTGCGGCTCACTGCGAAACTGGGGTTCGCGGCTGAACTGCGTTTCAGGACCGGCCAGATGTGACGTGGCTGGATAGGACAGTGCTGGATAAGACGTGGCTGGATAAGACGTAGCTGGATAAGTCGCGGCCCCGTGAGGCACTACCGGCTGCGACTGCACTGCCCGTTGATCCGCATAGGGCGATCCAAACGGAGTCTGCGGCGTTGCTTGATAGGGAGGCCGATCCCAGGCTGTATGCGCGAGTTCTTGATAATTCGTGAGCTGACCAGCCGTGCGTTCCTGCGGGCGGTCAGAACGAGCTTCGACTTGCGGCGAGGCAGGTCGCCGGTCTGCGCCAGTTGAAGCGGTCGAGCTGCCCGAGGCATTCGAGTCATAACCGCGTTCGCCACCAAAATCTGCGGGATAGCCGGCAGTGAAACTCGATTCGGATGGGGCAAATGAATAGAAATCCTGCGTCGTCGTGGGATAGGGTTGAGCGGCGTACGGGGTGACCGCATGCCCCGGCCCCGAAGTTGCCTCCAGGGAATGGCTCTCATGCATCTCGACGTGCGGTTCCGCGTAAGCGGTGGAGTAGTCGTCCCCAAAGCCCTCGTGATGTGTATCGGGTGCAGCAGGTTGCCATGCACGCTGTTGCACAGCCTGGCGCTGGGCTTCCTGAGCGGCCAACACTGCCTGGCGCTCCGCTTCGGCCTGGCGGGCAATTTCTGCGAGGCGTTCAGCCTCAGCCTGCCGCGCAGCTTCGGCTGCTTCCGCGGCCAGCCGGGCAGCGAGTTGCGCCGCTTCCTGGCGCTTGCGCTCCGCTTCTTCTTCCAGACGGCGCTGCTCGGCGGCCTTGGCTTCCTCCACCCGCAACCGGGCTTCTTCCCGCGCCTGGGCCCTTGAGCCAGAAAAGTCGCGATACTTGGCTCCATGAAGATTGGCCCACGAATACAGCGTCGCCACATCCTCCGGAGTTGGAGCATCGTTCGGGTCGGCCTGCGATTTGTGATCCGTTATACCCACCTGGGACTCTCCACCTCAAGACAAATTCAATTCCAGAACGCGCCTGTTTTCTTCCCGACCTGTTCAACATCAAAATCGCTTCGAGGCTCAGTTCAGCAACCGCGATTTTGACGATCCCTCAGAGAACAAAAGACTGGCGCTGACCTGCGACCAATCTGAATTTTAAGGCGAGCGTATTAGCAGACAATAACACCCAAACGGTTACCCAGGTACTACTTTTTTTGTTACCGCTCGCAGATTGTGGTCGAAATGCCTGCTTGAACGCAGATTTTCATGCTGTACAGTAGCACCGCGTGCTTCAGTTGGACATAGCAAGTGTGGTGCTTTTTGCGATATCGTCAGCCAAAGCAAGAGCTTACGGCCGGTGAATCGAGGCTGACGAGGGCCCATATCGAGTGTTGATTGGGCGCGAATAAAGCGCATCTGTTGCGAAAGTGGGAGCCCAGCACCCCGATTCTGCCCATTCGCGCCCAATTGACCAACTCCGGCTGTGCTACCTTTGTAATTGGAAGGCCTTTGGGAGCTCGTAGCTCAGTTGGTAGAGCAACGCACTTTTAATGCGTGGGTCCTGGGTTCGAATCCCAGCGAGCTCACCACTCCGCAGGCCGCCAACCCATAAAAACTATTGCAAGTCCAGCAGGCAGCGGCTTCCGTGTGGAGGTCCGCTGCCTGGGTCGCGTTACGCCGTTGGCTTGTCTGGAGGCGGCATCGACGCCAGAAACTGGTGGGCAAACGTGGCACTGTATTCCTCCAGCAAGCTCGCCACACGCGCCGGATCATCAGAGCGAACGATGAGGCCCGCGTGATGATGCTTGTGCATGCGGTAGACAATCTCCTGAGCCTGAAAACTCGATGTGTCCGGGCTCTGCTCTCGCGCCAGGCAGAGCACGCTGCCGGCGTATCCCTTGAGGTCCGGCGGCGGCGTGTAGGCTTGGCCGCGGAGTTCGGCGACTTCGATCTTGGCCCACTCGCGCCATAGGTTCACGCCGGTTGAGTACTCCACCAGGTCAGAAATGAAGGCACCACCCACCCGCGCTGCAACCTCGAGGAAGTAAAACCGGCCATCTGCGTGCGCCTTGATGTACTCCCCGTGGGTAACGCCGCGCTTCATGCCGAGCGCGGGAACCAGTCTGTCGTTCAGCTCGATGAGCTGCCGTGAGTCCTCGCTGCTGCGGTCGACTGTGCGGGTGGTAAACACGCCGCCCTCGTGCATGACCTGCATCGGCGGGCGGCCGTACTGATGCACCGCAGAGAAGACCACTTTGCCTTCGCTCACGATCGAATCGACATGGAAGATATCGCCGGGAACGAACTGCTCAAGCAGGAAGAAACTTTGCCGGTCGCCAAGTGTGTCGAGGGCGCGCCACAACTCTTCGGGCTCGTGGATCTTTTTGATTCCAAGAGCCGAGGCCTCAGAACGCGGCTTGAGCAGCCATGGAGCGGGAACGCGGGCCATGTAGGCGCGCAGGTCATCGTAGTGAAACACTCCGACAAATTCCGGCACCAGGAAACCGGCATCGCGAGCGCAGGTGCGCATGGCAAGTTTGTCGCGATAGTAGGCGATTGCGCTCGTGCCCATGCCGGGGATGCGCATGTGTTCGCGCAGCGCGGCGACGACCTCCATGTCGAACTCATCGAGGGCGACGATGCGGTCAAACCTGCGCTCGCGGGACTTCCAGGTGATCGTGTTGAGAATCTGTTCGTGGGTCAGATTGCCCGGCATGGTCATGATTTCTTCGAGCACGTCCCGGGGCCAATCAGCATCGCGCAGGGCTTCGACCGTGAGCAAAGTTGGCATCACGCCGAGTTCTGCTGCCTGGCGTATAAAACCCTGCCCCTTTTCGTAGCTGGCCACACAGAGGATTCGCTGGCTGTTTTCAGGCATGGTCATCCCCTTCGCCTTTCGGCCAAACCATTGTGTACGGTTGTGGATATTTCTACCACAGCGAATCAGGACTTACGTCGATAAAGCGAGTCACAGCGCCCGAAAGATGCGGGTAGAGGTATTTTCGCAAAAATTGCCTCTAAACCCCTGCTTGAGAATGGCTTATCGAGTGGTTACCAGGCGTCTGGAGTGTGTTTTTGTGCACTTTTACGTCGCCTTTGTCTGGCGTCGAGATCAGATTCCTGGCTGGTTTGCCGGCGTACCATGGCTCCAAGTACCTGGCCGCAAATTTCTTCTTCAGTCCACGCCGACCACCCGTGATTCGAGGCAAATCATGCGATGGCCCTGAGTATTCGCCTCAGGCGATACACTCATGAGGGTAGAAACTCAATGCAAAACCCCGCACACATCCCGGCCAGTCTCCCAAACTTCTCGGATTTACCTGGCCTGCATGACCGTTTGACCACGCTGTGGCACGAGGAAGCGCTGGAGAGCTGGCGCGCTCCGGCTGCGGCATTTCCCGCCCTGATGGCGCGCCAGCACCTGGCCAACTTTGAGCTGTGGCACACCGAGGATGCAGCACGAACGCCCGGCGCGAGTGACGCCGAGCTGGCACGGATCAAGCGGCGCATTGACCAAACCAACCAGCGCCGCAATGACCTGTCTGAACAGATTGACATGGCTTTACTCCAGGCCCTCGCTCCGCTTGCGCTGCCAAATCCGCAGGCTCTTTTGCATTCAGAGTCGCCGGGGCTGATGATCGACCGGCTCTCGATCCTGGCATTGAAGCTCTTCCACACCCGCGAAGAAATTGGTCGCCCTGGCCCGCCGGCTGGCCATGCCGAGCGAAATCGGGACCGACTGTCGATTCTGGACGAGCAGCGGCGCGACCTGGCTGGCTGCCTGGAGCAGCTGTGGGCCGAGACCCTGGCCGGCACGCGGCGTTTCAAACTGTACCGACAGTTGAAAATGTACAACGACCCAGCGCTCAACCCGGCTGTTTACAGGCTTCCCAGCACGAGTGAATCGACTTGAATAGCGCATGCCTGCCCGATTGAGTGACAGACCGCGACCCCGGCCAGATCCTCCCCATTGACGTACAGCGGGGTTCTGCGTATAAAGAGGGCCTGAAGATACAATCACTTTATGATCTGATTCTGCAAAAAAGGGCAGTTCGGACGGGGATTGAACGATTTACTGATAAACCATGACGCTCGAGGCTCGCATTCCATCATCTAGTCGCAAGAAGACAGCCCCGACGGCCCAACGCCCAGGCGCGCCCGGTGGCAACTCCAACCAGCACTCGGCTGGCCCTTCGGTGCAGCATCATGATGCTCACGCTCTCCATAGCTACCAGGCGGCGGTGCAACTGCTGCAGCAGGCCAAGTATGAAAAGGCGCTGGTCGCGTTTGAAAAGTTGCTGGGCACGGCTCCCCCTGCCCTGGCTGAGCGCTGCCGGATGTATCTGACCGCCTGTCATCGCCAGATGGACAAGACCAAGCTGGAGTTTGCCACGCCCGAAGAACAATACGACTATGCGGTTTCATTGCTGAATACCGACTATTACGAGGAAGCCCGCGAGCAGTTTACAACCATCTTGCGGGGCCATCCCTCGGCTGACTATGCCCTGTACGGGCTAGCCGTGCTCGACGCGATCACCGGCCAGGTCGAGGAGTGCCTCGAGCACCTGGCGCGGGCCATCCAGGGCAATGCTCGCAACCGCTACCAGGCGCGAACGGATACCGATTTTCAGAGCATGGTCGATGATCCTCGCTTCACAGAACTGCTCTACCCAGAGACGCCCTAGCCGTTAGCCCGGACTCCCGATGTTCCGCATCAGCAACGACGCTTCGGGACGTTGATGCGCGTCTTCCCTTCCCTTGCCACTCCCCATACGAAAGCAGGAATTTTGAGCAGCCCCACCGTCGCCGGCACCCTCAACACCCTGCCTCTTCCCTTGCGAGTGGTAGCCATTGGAGGCGGAACGGGGCTTTCGACGCTGTTGCGCGGCCTGCGGCGTTACGTAGCCGTACCCGGCCAGCCCATGGGGCCCATCGCCCAGATCGCCGCTAAAGGGTGCGAACCCTGTCTCATCGGCGACCTCGCCGCACTGGTCACTGTCACCGACGATGGCGGTTCCTCGGGCCGACTGCGCAAGGGATTCAACATGCTGCCTCCCGGCGACCTGCGCAACTGCATGGTCGCGCTCAGCGAGGAAGAAGACCTCATTGCGCAGCTTTTCCGCCACCGCTTCCGCTCCGGCGGCGATATGGAGGGGCACAACTTCGGCAATCTCTTCGTAGCCGCTCTCACTGAAATTACCGGGGATTTTGGTCAGGCAATCCAGTTGGCTTCAAAGATTCTGGCCACTCGCGGACGCATCTACCCGGTTACCACCGCCAACACCACGCTCGAAGCACGCATGGACGACGGCAGCCTGGTACGCGGCGAAACCAGCATCAGCGCCAGCAAGCGCCGCATTCTGGAACTCATGCTGGACCCTCCCGATGCTCCGGCGTTACCCGAGGCGCTTGAGGCAATCCAGCGCGCTGACCTGATTACCGTTGGACCCGGGTCGCTGTACACCTCGCTGATCACCAACCTCCTGGTGAAGGGGATTCCAGAGGCTCTGGCAGGGGCGCGAGGGCTCAGGGTGTTTGTCTGCAACCTGATGACTCAGGCCAACGAGAGCCTTGGCCTCTCTGCATCGCAGCACATCGAGCGGATTTATGAGCATACGGGCGCACCCATTTTTGATTACGCCCTCATCAACACCGCACCTGTTTCCCCGCAGATGTTGCTGCGCTACGCGGCTGAGGGCTCGGTGCCGATTGCGCCCGATATTGACCGTGTCGAGAGTATGGGCGTCAAGTGCGTGGTGGGGAATTTCCTCAGCGAGAGCGCTTTGCCGGGACCAGGCGCAGGACCGGCCGCAGGACAGGGCGCAGGACCGGGCGCAGGACAGGGCGCAGGACAGGACACGCACTCAGATGTATTGCGCCACGCCAGCGACCGCGTTACCGGGGCGCTCATGGAACTGGGACGGCTCGCTGTCCCCCGGCCCGCCGCAACAATCTGAGGCACTTCAAAATACCTCTTCCCTGCCCCCCTGATCGTGGCTTAAATTGGGTGTCAGTTCATCCGTTTTGAAAATTTGACTGGAGAAACCATGCGTCTGAAACTTGTCTGGATTGCCGTTACCTGTTGCGTCCTCGCCTCTGCAATTGTTGCCTGGGCACAAAGCCGCAAAGCCGGCCTTTACGAAGTGACAACGACCATGACATGGCAGCAATCCCCATTCCCGGCAGGCTCGGGTCCGAGCAGCGCTCCCCGCACCAGCCAGGTTTGCGTTTCGCAGGCCCAGATTGACAAGTACGACGGCATTCCGCCGCAGACCCGCGGCGATTGCCAGGTGACCAACATGGTCAAGAAGGCAGATGGCTACTCGGCCAGCATCAGCTGCACCGGCCAGATGAAAACCGATGGAACGGTGGATGCGACCTACGACGGCGCAGGACGCGGCAAGACCAGGGTTCACCTCACCGGAGCATTCCAGATGGGCCCCAGTTCCAAGCCGGTTGAAATGACCATCCTCAGTGACTCAACCTACAAGGGTGCAGACTGCGGCGGCGTCAAGCCTGTGGGAGCAGCGCAGTAGCCAACGAATTTGCAGACCGAAATTAAAGCGCCAGGGCGGCGCCTTCCGTGGTGCGCTTGAGCTGGCCGCAGGCGGCGTAAATGTCTCTGCCCCGAGGCCGCCGCACGTAGGTTTGAATTCCCGCGGCCAGCAGCAGTTTCTGAAACGCCGCGACGGATTCTGAGGACGGGCTGTTGTAGGCGATCCCCGGCCCCGGGTTCCAGGCAATCAGGTTGACCATGGCCGGCAGATTGGCGCTGCGTACCAGGCGAATGACCTGCTCGGCATGCTCCGGTTGATCCGTGACCCCGCCCAGCATGACGTATTCAAACGTGACCTTTTCGCGCGGGCGAAACGGAATCTGGCGAACGGCATCGAGAACTGCCGCGATATCCCACTTGCGATTCACCGGCATGATCGCCTCGCGGACTTCATCGTTGGGCGCGTTAAGGCTGATCGCCAGCTTGGGGCGCACTTCTTCCTTCGCGTAGCGCAGAATTCCGGGCACAATCCCCGACGTTGACACCGTCATGCGCGACGCTGCAATGCCCACCTCGTCGATCAGAATGCGCACCGCGGCCATGAAGTTGTCGTAATTCAAAAACGGCTCGCCCATGCCCATGAAGACCAGGTTGACCCGATTCTTGTTCAACTCGACACGATGCCGGTCGAGTACAGCAACGACCTGCCCGGCGATTTCTCCCGGCGTGAGATTGCGCAGCAGCCCCAGCTTGGCGGTGAGGCAAAACTGGCAGTTGACCGCGCAGCCAATCTGGCTGCTCACACAGATTGTCGCCCGCTTCCAATTGCCCTTGCCGCCCTCCCCTGGCTCGTCGCTGAATTCGCCGCCGTCGTCGCCCTCCGGCATCCAGACCGTCTCCACCGTCTGGCCGCCGGTCTGCACCAGGTAGCGCTCGGTGCCGTCTACGCTCCGATAGCTCTCGACAATCTTGGGCCGTCCAACGTCCCAGCCCGCGGTGAAAAGCTCGTCGCGCATCTCCTTCGGCAGAGTTGTCACCTGGTCAAGATGCGCCACCCGCTGCTTGTAAAGCGCCTCGGCCAGTTGCTTGCCGCGGTAGGCGCGCTGGCCCATCTCAGTCAAAACATGCGACAGCGCAGCCCGGTCCAGGCCAAAAAGCTGCCGACGGGCTGGGATTGCAGAGGCTGAGGCATTGCCGCTCGGCAAGACCGGCAAACCAGATTGATCGATTTGTTTGAAGAACTCAGCCATGACAGGTAGCTGTTACAGGATAGCAGTCATCGAAATTGGCTGCTTTGTGCCGTGACAGGCCGCCGGTATCCGAAACCTGGCTGACATCGAGACGTGAGGATCCAGAACTGCGTATAGAATTGCCGGGCCGTATGCCCGAACGCGAGCCACAGGGTCTCACGGTGGTTGTCAAAATCGCGCTGGACTGGCGCTTCCTGATAGCCGTGGCAAGACTTACAAGACTTGTCCGAGTGCTACTGGGTGCTACTGGGTGCTACTGCCTGCTGCTGAACCGGTCGTGCTCACTGCTCCGGGAGCCCCGGCACAGCTCCTGGACCTACCTTCTTCCTGGTTTGCGCCTGAAGCTCGAATGAAGTCAGTTTCAAACCGCGCCAGGCTCACCTGCCCGGAAGACTACAATCGAAGCTGAACATATGACAAAGTCCGAACACTCCCCCGAGCGCAATTTACGTCGCACCGTCCTCCCCAACGGCCTCATCGTGCTTACCGAGCGCATGGAGCACCTCCGCTCGGTTGCCATGGGCGTCTGGGTGCAATCCGGCTCGCGGTATGAGGCCGCAGAAATCAACGGGATCTCCCACTTCGTCGAGCACATGCTCTTCAAAGGCACCCGGTCGCGGTCCGCCCAGCACATTGCCCGCGAAATGGACTCAATCGGCGGCAATCTCGACGCCTTTACCGGCAAGGAGACCATCTGCTTCAGCGTGAAGGCGCTCTCAAACCATGTGCCCATCGCGCTCGACGTGCTCTCTGACCTGGTCCTGAACCCAACTTTTGCCGACCTCGACATCGAGCGCGAACGCGGCGTCATCCTTGAGGAAATCAAGATCGACGAGGACAATCCCGATGTGCTTGTGCATGAAATCTTTACCCAGAACTTCTGGAAAGATCAGCCGCTTGGAAAGCCCATCCTGGGGACGACACAGACCGTTTCAGGCCTGCAGCAGACCACACTTTTTGATTACCATGCAGACCGCTTTCGGGGCGGCAACATGGTCTTCTCTGCCGCTGGCAACCTGCAGCACGACCAATTTGTCGAGGCTGTGGCGGCAAAATTCAGCACCCTCGCCAGCGGCACCACTGAGCTGGCCTTCCAGTCCCCAGAGGTCTCCGCACCGATCATTCTGCGCAACAAGCGTTCGCTGGAACAGGTTCAAATCTGCCTCGGTGTGCCCTCGCCGCCCATTACCGACGAAAACCGCTACGCCACGCTCATCCTCAACACGGTGCTCGGCGGCGGCATGAGTTCGCGGCTCTTTCAGACCATCCGCGAAGAGCGCGGACTGGCCTACTCGATTTATTCCGACCTCAGCCCCTACTCCGACACCGGCTCGCTCTGCGTCTACGCCGGCACTTCCGCCGACAAGACTCTGGAGATGATCCGCCTCGTGATGGAGGAGTTTCGGTCGCTCAAAGAAAACCTGCTCGGCGAAGAAGAGCTGACTCGCGCCAAGGAGCAGGTCAAGGGCAATATCCTGCTCGGCCTCGAAAGCTCAGGCTCGCGCATGAGCAACCTCGCCCGGCAAGAGATGTACTTCAAGCACTTTTTCTCGGTCGATGAAGTGCTCGAACGGCTGGACGCCGTTACCGCCGGGCAGGTGCAGGCCATGGCACAGAAGCTTTTCATTTCAGAACGCATCGCCGTAACCCTGCTGGGACGCCTGGATGGGCTCAAACTCAAGCGTAGCCACCTGATTTGCTGAGACGAGTCTGGTGAGCGAATTCCCGGCCCCGCGCGTCTAATTCGCAGAGTAGTTCCGGTGCGGGTCTTCCATTTGGCACCCGCAGGCTTTAGGATTCTCTTTGTACCGGCAATCGCTTGCACTCAAATTGAAGGCTTGCTCTGAGGCTTTGGATACCCATGACGACCGCATCAAACAAAACCAATCGCCAACGCCCAAACGGCTTCACCCTGATGGAGTTGTTGATCGTCATCAGCATCATGCTCATTCTCATGCTGATCGCCATCCCCAACTTCAACAAGATGAAGGCCCAGGCCAACGAGACCTCAGCAATCAACTCGCTGCAGGCCATCTACAAGGCGCAGATTCAGTACCAGACGACCTATCCGTCGAACGGCTTTGCCTGCACCCTGTCGGCCCTGGGCGGCGATCCCAAGCAGGGTGTGCCAACGCCAACCTCGGCGCAGTTGCTGCAAGGCGATCTGCCCGCGGGCATCAAGGCTGGCTACACCTTTAACATCACCAATTGCAGCAAGGTCACCGTCAACAACACTGACCAGATCACCGGCTTTGAAGTCAACGCCGTGCCGCAGGCTGTTGGCAAGACCGGCAATCGCGGGTTCTGCATCGACAACTACGGCGAAGTGAAATCTGACCCGACGGGTGGCACAAACTGCACGCAAAACATTCAATAGGCCGGGCGACTCTGGTGGCACTGGCAGCCAGTCTGATGGCTGCGCACATGGTTGCCCAGCAGTCCGTCCACCAGTCCGCCCAGCAGTCCGCCTTCTCGGCCATCAATCTGGCTCATCTCGTCGATGACCACTACAACCATCTGCTTTCGCTTCGCTCAGCCTTCACCGAAAGCTACGAAGGCCTCGGGATGCACCGCAGCGAGTCTGGCACAATGTTGCTGCGCAAACCCGGACGCATGCGCTGGGACTACTCGAGCACCCCCGGCAAGCTCTTCGTCCTCGACGGCAAATTCGCGTGGTTCTATGCGCCCGGCGACTCCCAGGTGCAGCGCATCGCTGCCAGCAAGTTAGACGACCTGCGCTCCCCCCTCCGCTTCCTGCTCGGCCACACAAAGATCGAGAGCGAACTCCAAAGCCTCACCCTGACGCAGAGTACAACCGGTTACACGCTTTCAGGCGTTCCCAGGGGCAAGCAAAAGCGTGTGACCAAGCTGACTCTCTCGGTAACTGCGACAGGCACAATCACCGGCATCGTCATTGAAGAAGCAGACGGCGCGCTCACCCGCTTTAGCTTCTCTGGCGAGGAACCCAACGCCCAGATTCCAGAGAGCACCTTCCACTTTTCCCCGCCCGCCGGAGTGCCCGTGGTCGATGCTCTGCCGCCAGTCTAGCCACCAGCTTTTCGCAAGAGGCTGGAAGCCGGAAGCGGCTTCACTCGTACCGCAAAGCCTCAATCGGATCAAGATTCGCCGCTCGGATAGCCGGAATCATGCCGCTGATCAAGCCCGTCACAAGCAGAATGCCCGTCGCCACCACCACCGACATCGGCGAGATGCGCAGGTAGATATCTGCGCCTTCAGCGTGTTCTGCAATGTTGCTGTAGAACGGGATGCGCCCGACCAATACCGAAACCAACTCCGCCAGCACGATCCCGCATGCGCCGCCGACCCCGGTAATCACAAACGCTTCGGCAAGAAACTGCATAAGGATGTGGCGTTTCTGCGCGCCCAGCGCCTTTTCAATGCCAATTTCGCGCGTCCGCTGCTGCACTGCGACCAGCATGATATTCATCAGACCGATGCCGGCAATGCCCAGTGTCAGCGCGCCCACCAGGGCAAGCAGTATCTGCAGCGCCATCGACAGCAACCGAAACTGACTCAACTGCTCCATAAGATTCGCGACAAAGATGGCGCGTCGATCAGACGGGCGAAAGTTATGCGCCGAGGCCAGCGTGGCTCGCAGATTCTTTTCAACCGTCTGGTAATCGCCGCTGTAGTTCATCCACATACCGTCAAGGTATTTCGTGTCTTTGATGTCACCCATTGTGCTGAATGGAATGTAAATCTGCCGGTTGGCATCATCGTTCCCCTCCTGCATCTTGGTCGCAAGCACCCCAATCACCGTAAAGCGAATGCCATTCAAACGAATCGATTCGCCAATGGCATAGCCGCCTGAGAAGAGCTTGGTCTTGGCTTCTGAGCCAATCACGGCAACATGCGCGCGCTGCTGCTCTTCGCCACCGTCAAAAAATCGCCCCGTATCGACAGTGAGATGCATGATGTTATCAGCCACTGGCAGCACGCCCTGCACGGTCCAGGTGAAGGTGTGCAGATCGTCCTGTACCGGTACGTCCTTGTTGACCATCGGTGTAATGTGAATGATCCCTGGAACAGCGTTGTAGACCGTATCGATGTCATCCTGGGTAAAGCGCACTTTGACGCCGGCCTTGTCGCCGCCAGCCTGTTCGCTGGTGCGGCCAGGAAAGGCTCCCATAAGCGAGGTACCCCATTGCGCAAAAATCGCTTCCACGGCGCGGCTGAATCCCGCACCATAGGCCAGCAGCAGCACTACCGTCGCAATACCCCAGGCCATGCCAACAATCGTGATCATCGTCCGGCGGCGGTTATAGACCATCGCCTCCCAGGCCTGCATGAGAATATCTTTGAACATCGATTCCAGCTCCCTTATTCCCGCCTCAATGCCTCTACAGGTTCCAGCGCGGCGGCAATGCTCGCCGGGTAAACGCCAGCGACGATTCCGCTGACAGCAAGCGCCCCCATCGCCAGCGCCGCTGACCACCAGACCAGTCGCGGCGGATCAAAACCAGGCAGTACGCCACCAAAAAGCACCTGCAAGATCGCCATGAAAAGCCCCGATACCGCAATCCCAACGACCCCGCTCACCGTCGTCAGGATCAGCCCCTCTAAAAAGAACTGCGTCAGAATACTGCGCTTGGTCGCGCCCAGCGCCTTGCGCAAACCGATTTCGCGCGTGCGTTCTGTCACCGAGACCAGCATGATATTGATAATTCCCACCGCACCGAGCCCCAGCGTCACAATCCCCACTCCACCAAGGAAGACATCCATCGCATCAAAAATCTTGCTGACCAGCTGATTCGTGTGAATCGTATCCCACTCGTCAAATGCTTCTTTGAGCGAAGGATCAAATCCGTGATTGGCACCGATAACCGCGTGGGCCGCCTTCACCGCAGCCGTATCCTGCCCCTTGATCGTGGGCTGATATTGAATCGAACTCAGCGCATCTTTGGGCAGGTTCTCGCCCTTCATCGCAAAAAGTTCCTGCATCGTGGTCAGCGGGATGTAAATCTTCTGGTCGTCAAAATCGTTATTCCCCCGCGCGTTTGAGCCAACCCTGCCCACAACGGCAAAGCTGGTGCCGTTGATGGTGATCGTCTCGTCCTTCCACGGATGGCCGGGGAAGAGCAGATGGGCGGTTTTTGGTCCGAGTACGGCCACCCGGCGGCGGTTGGTCAGGTCGCCGGCGTCAATGAAACGACCCTCTTCAAGCGGCACGAAGCGCACCACCGTAAAATTCGGCTCGACGCCCATCACCTGCGACGAGGTGTTTGAAAATGCGCTCACCTGGTACAGATCCTGGCGCTGCAGGATAGCCGTCACCGTGCGCAATTCGGGGAGCCTGCGCATATCCGCGACATCTTTGAGCGTGAGCTTGTAGGGGCGCATGGCCGTGTGCTGATTGGGCAGCGCCGGGATCGTCGCGCTCCACATCATGATCACGTCATTGCCCACCGAGGCCAGGTTGCGCTGCTGGCCTGAGCGAAAGCCCTCGCCCAGCCCGACCAGCACCAGCAGCGATCCAACCCCCCAGGCAATGCCAAACATGGTTAGAAACGTCCGCAGCTTGTTGGCCATCATGGCGCGGAAGACTTCACCGAGAATGTCACCGAGATTCTGCATAGGGGTTTCCAGGCAAACTTACTCTGCCTTAGACGCTGTACGCAGCAGAGGGATGGTTGGTTCCGTGGATTGGGTGCCTCGCCGAAATCTAGCGCAACATCGCCTCGGCCGCATCCAGTTCGACGACCGGCAAATAGCCCAGCCTGCTCCAGAAGGCGGCAACCAGCGCCTGCGCCTCTGGCGAAGTATGGCTGGTGATCCGGATAGGAATCACCTGATCAGCCACTGCTTCCTCTGAGAGCTGCTCTGCCTTGACGGCAATGCCAATGCACTGACTCGCACGATAGGTACAACTGGCCAGATCGGCTATCGAGAGATTGGTCGTAGGCGTGGCAAAGATTGTTTTTGGCGGGGCCATGCGGTCCAGCAGGCTGAATATCTCCAGCTTCGACTCAAGCTCATCGGGCACGCAGTCAATGGCCAGGTCGGCCTCGCGCACCGCCTCTTCCACGGTGCGGGCAAAGCGAACCAGCGGCATCGCGGCGGGGCCGAGCGCCTCGCGCAGCGCTTCCTCAGCATGGCGCAGGCTGGCCGGCATCACATCCTCAAGCACCACTTGAAAACCTGCGCGGGCGGCGTGAAAAGCCAACCGCCTGCCCAGGGGGCCAGCGCCGATGATGGCAACCGTGATGACAGAGGAAATCAAGCCGGAGAGCCTCGCAAATGCAGAACAGGCGGATGTTTTTATTTGGCGGCCAGAGCGTCGAGTACGTCCTGCGCGCTTGGCTTGGCCTGCGCCAGGTGGGCTGAGACCAATGCGCGCTCATCGTCGTCCAGCGTGGCCACCCCGGTAAGAATGCGGCGCAGCGTCACCGACACATCGTCGATGTAGTTCATCAGGCGGATTGCTTCTCCGGAAAGCGGCATGGTCAGTTCCCTCTTCTTTTTGAAATGCTGGTTTCATTGTCCGCGTTCAGGGTTGGCAGTGTAAAGGCGGCCCCAGCCTATTGCAGTAGCTGGATCAAAGCGACCCCCTGCCGAGGCAGCGTAAGTTCCATTCTGGCGACTCCATTCAAAACAGCCACAGGATGGGAGCCGACCGTCTCCTCCAGTGCCCCGGCGGCTTCGAGCTTCTTCTGCTGCTCGGGCGTTGGCTGCGCCGGGCTGCCCATCTGCATCCACGCTGCGTAGGCATTGCTGTGATTTGCATCCATGCGAAACTCACGCGCACTGACCAAATCACCGGAAAGACCGCTGACTTTCAGCTCAATCTGTGCATCCCCCGTCGCCACATCGTCGTCGTGGTAGTTCCAGGCGAGAATGCTCCACTCCGTGTGTGCGCCGCTGGCAGCAATGTCGCGGACCGTCGCCACGGCATTCACGTCCGATGAGCCCACCACACTCTCCTGCACAATGTCGTCAAGCGGGATTGCGGCTGAGCTTTCCGTCTTCAGCCAGTTGCCGCCCAGCGTGCCCATCATGCGAAAGACGTTGAGCACCGGCTTGTCGATGCCGTTGGTCGCCAGTTCGCGAAACCCTGCGAATGGGGTCTGGTCTTCAAATTCAAAAGCCCAGGTCACCGAACCCTCCACCGTCAGGCCGTATTTATTCGCCAACTCATAGGTCCGCATGGTTGCCTCCGCAACGCTCACCCCGTAGAGCGGGCCGTTGCGGTAGCCGTTCGCAGCACCCTTGCAGGCGGCGCAGCCCTCAGGGTCACTCTCGCCGAGCACAATCGGAGTCTTACGCCACTCCGGATAGGATGCAATGACCCGCATGCCCCGTTCAACAGCGCGCAACTGGTGGCCGATATCCATGCGGACGTGGCCGTCAACGTGCGCCGGGCGCCCCTTCGGGTGGTAGCTGATGAAGTCGAGTGGCGCGCCGGTTCCGCCCGTGGCCGCATTGACGCCTTTGGCGCAATGCTCCAGAAACTGCCGCAAAAACGCCTCGCCACGACTCGACGCAATCCCCGTAACCTCCGGCCCACCCACCCGCGCCTCGGGCAGCACGGCGCGTATCGCCTGCGCGGTCACGTCGTAAAGGCGGTCATACTCCTCCGGAGTGCCGTGCCAGTATGGGATGTCCGGCTCGTTCCATACCTCCCACATCCATGTCCCAGTCTGTGCGCCATAACGCGCAAGCAGGTGCTCGGCATAGGCGTGGACCAGCTTGCCCCACTTCTCGTAGTCCTTCGGCGGATAGGTCCAGCCGGTAAAGACCTCTCCCTTGGGAAAGTCGTGCCGGTAGGGTGCCGGGTGCGTTGAAAGCGCCTCCGGCATGAAGCCGATCTCCACCAGCGGGCGCACATGCGCCGCGATCATCGCGTCAAAGATGCGGTCCGTGATCGTCCAGTCGTAGATCGCCGTGCCGTCTGGCTTTTCCGTGTAAGCATTTGTCGAACCCCACTTCAGCGAACCCTGCCCATCCCCGGTGGTGAGCAGGTTGTGGGGACGAAAATAGACCGGAACCGGGCTCAGGTCGCTCAATTCGCGCAGCAGCTTTTGCCCATTGGGCGCGTAGAGATAGTTCGGCTCATCCGCGCCAAAGAAGTTCCAAAGCGGCTTGTAGGCCTCTCCCGGTTGGTCAGCATGCACGGTTATGACGACTGGCTTGGCCGCCTGCGCAGCCGCAGGAAAGACGCCAGCAAAGATCTGCAGCGTCACGACAAAAAAGCCATGGAAGAAACGGCGGACAAGCTGAGACATTGAAACTCCCGAGAGAGGCTTTCGGGGAACCAAAAGCGCGGCTCCCCGAACAGCTGCGATCTTACGTCAAGCGCCGTCAGAGGAAGAAGCCACCGGCCCGCGGCGGAATAGGATCGTTCCCTCCTCAAAGCCAGCACCCCCAGGCGCAAAGCCGCACTTCTCCAGCACCCTGATCGATCCCCGCAGATGCGGAAAGGTCTGCGCAATGAACCCGCTGATCGTCCGCCGCGTCTGCATCCAGGGCAGCATGGCCATCACCGCTTCGGCTGCAAAACCCTGCCGCTGCCATGCGGGCAGCAGTCCATAGCCGATTTCCGCCTCGCCGGTGACGGGATGAGGAAAGGCCCCGCCAACGCTGCCGATGAGCGTGCGGCCCGTCGCGTGGCGCAGCATCAGGTAGCGGCACCAGCCCGTTGCCTCGGCGTCGCTCGCGATCAGATTGAGCAGGTACTCGTAGACGTGCGGTTCCCAGTTCTCATGCGGCCAGGCATCGGGAACTTCTGCCTGAACGATCCTGCCCAGGTCCAGGCGGAAACCAGCATGATTGCTCTGCTGGCAAAGCAAAGACTCTGCCGTAATCGCCGCCAGATCAAGTCGCAGCGTTTGCAGGTCTTCAAAAAGTGGGGTTGAAATCTGAGACGGCGCTGTTTCTTTTGCCTGAATTCGTGTCATGTCGCTCTCTTTCAAACGATCCTGCTGTCCGGAGGTTGATCTTGAAATCTGCGCAGCCAAAGCTCCGCCCCGAGGCGGCTGGCCGGGCAATCAACGGTCGAGTTTCAGCGAGAGACGATCATAGGCAATGCCGAAATACTAGCACGTTGCCGGCTGGCAATGGCACCCCTGAAACCTGACAAAGGACGCCATCCTGCACAGGTTATCTGCCGAGAAATATCTGCACCAGCAGCCAGAGATTCAGCCCGGCAATCACCACCGCCACCGCCCAGGCGAGTACCTTGAGCCAAGCCGCGTTCACAAATGGCCCCATCTTGCTGCGGTCGCTCGTAAACGCCACCAGCGGAAACACCGCAAAACTCAACTGCATACTCAAAATCACCTGGCTCAGGATCAGCAGCCGCGCCGTGCCGTGCTCGCCGTAAATTGCCACCACGATGATCGTCGGAATAATCGCCGCCAGGCGCGTCACCAGGCGGCGCACCCACTGCGGCAGGCGCATCTTCAGAAAGCCATCCATCACCACCTGCCCGGCCAGCGTACCAGTCAGCGTTGAATTCTGCCCGGAAGCAAGCAACGCAACCGCAAACATCGCAGAAGCCGCGCCTACCCCCAGCAACGGCGAAAGCAGCTTGTAAGCATCCTCGATCTCAGCCACTTCCGTATGCCCATTGCGGTTGAAAACAGCCGCCGCAACAATCAGAATCGCCGCATTCACAAACAGCGCCAAGGTCAGCGCCACCGCTGAATCCAGATTCGCAAAGCGAATCGCCTCCCGCTTCCCTGCCGTCGTCCGTGGGTAGTTGCGCGTCTGCACCAGCGCCGAGTGCAGGTAAAGATTGTGTGGCATCACCGTCGCGCCGAGGATGCCGATGCCGATATAAAGCATCTCAGGGTTGGTGAGCAGCGAGCGCGACGGGACGAAAAGATTGCGCAGAATCGGCGCAAATTCAGGCCGCGAAAGCAGAATCTCCACCCCAAACAGCGCGGCAATCGTCCCGATAAGCACAATCACCAGCGCCTCAAGATAGCGGAAGCCGCGATTTTGCAGCAGCAGAATCACCAGCACATCGAGGCTCGTTATCAGCACCCCGGCCAACAATGGAATATGGAAAAGCAGTTGCAACGCGATCGCCGAGCCAATCACCTCGGCGAGGTCGCACGCACCAATCGCGATTTCAGCAATCACCCACAGGCCAATCGTTACTGGCCGGCTGTAGTGCGCGCGGCAGGCCTGCGCCAGATCCTGCTCGGTGGCGACGCCGAGTTTGATCGATAAGCTTTGCAGCAGAATCGCCATCAGATTCGACAGCATGATCACAAACAGCAGTGTGTAGCCGTAGCGCGAGCCTGCGGCCAGGTCCGTCGCCCAGTTGCCAGGATCCATGTATCCCACAGAGATAAGAAACCCCGGCCCCACAAATCCCAGCAATCTGCGCCACATCTGCGGCGAGCGCGATACATGCACAGACGCAAAGGCATCAGGACCGAGAGCGCCGGACAGCGTCGTTCGCCGCCCCTCCCCTGCCGGGTCTTCTGAAGCTGTCGGCCTTTCAACCGCACTTTTGCCTGTGACCTGCGTTGCCATAGAAATAAAAATTTCTCCTGCCTTTGGAGCATTTGAGGGAAAGGTAGAGACCGGCCCGCTGCAGATCGCGTGGCTTTTCAAACCAGGAAAAGCCGCTCCGCTCAGAACCTCCGGGACCACGGTATTCCCTGGAATCCCTTAGCAAGAGTATGGCATAGATTATTAACCATGGTTAATTAAAATCATTCGCCATGTTTATCTCGTCAAGCCAGCGCCTTTTCAAGTTTCACCCAGACCCGTTCGGCGGCGGGGCGGCCGAGGATCGTCGCACCCTGCGGGGTCTCGATGGAGACGGTCTGGTCGTAGTTGCGGGCCACCACACGCACGCGGCTGTTGGGATCGATGCCGGTCTGGTGCAGAAAGACGAGCAGTTTCGGGTCGCGTTCATACAGCGCGGCCACCACATAGTCGGTCCCCGGCTGGCCTTCCGACAGCGGCAGCAGTCCGCGATCGCGTCGCTGGGCAGGGCTCTCGGGCAGCACCGTGTTGCCATGCGGGCAGGTGCCGTGTTCGCCCAGCTTTTCGATCAGGCGCGCCTCAAAAGCCGGCGAGACGGCATGCTCCAGACGCTCGGCCTCCGCGTGAATCTGGTACCACTCCATGCCAAAGACTTCGCTGAGCATGCGCTCAATCAGGTGATGCCTGAGCGCGGTGCGATACGCTGTCTCCTTGCCAGACGCGGTCAACCGGACGATTCCGTCCTCTTTCACATCCACAAATCCGTCGCGCTTCAGGCGCTTCAGAGCCATCGTCACCGCAGGCGCTGAGACCGAAAGCCAATGCGCAAGGGTCGCCGGGATAACGTGCAACCCCTCCGACTCGGCTTCGAGTATGGCCTTGAGATAGTCCTCTTTTGAAACGGTAATTGATTCGGTCATAGCGCTACCAAATCATAGAGAAGTTCAGCGACTCTTGCGAATCGATGCCCTTCGTTCCCCAAAATCTGGCTCAATCGTGATCCGCAAACGCCCAGCGATTGCCGAGGGTGAAGTTTGCCAGAGAGCAGCAGATGATGGCGAGGATGTTTGCCAGCAGCACACGCATGTGCGCCCCATGCACCAGCAACTGCATGAGGACGAGATTGCCAACCATCGAGACCAGGCAGTTCGACAAATGAAAGCGCATCAGTTGTCTCATCCTTGCACTCTCGTCGCGGCGGTCGCGCCAGGTAAAGTGGGTGTGCCAGAGAAAGTTGTGCAGCAGCGTGAGTTCAATGGCGGCCGCAGAGGCATAAAGGTAGTAGCCACCCATCCAGCGATTCAAGAGGGCAAGGGCGGCAAGCTGCACCGCCATGCCGATGGCTCCGACAAAGTTGAACTTGAGCCAGCGCTCCAGAGCCTTCATGCGAGTGGCTCCTCGGCATAAAGCTGGGCGGTATGGCGCGCCGTCAGCAGGATCGAAATTGCAAACATGCCAGCAGCGCCGAGCGCGCCTCCCAGGTCAAAAAGCAGCATTCGATGACCAAACAAAGTTGAATACGGGCTGTGCAGGAGCGCGAGGTTGCCAATCATGAGCAGAATGCGAAGCTCGGTTGGCCCAAAAATTCCCATTGAAAGCTGAAATCGCGACATCGTGTAAGTAGCGAGGTAGCTTTCACACGAGAGCAGCAAAAACGCGATCAGCATCGCAACGGCCACCTGCCAATGCAGAAAGCCGGAAAAGCCCAGTCCGCACAGCAGCGCCACGGCACCGAAGACATCGACCATGTGATCGACGTAAAACCCAAAGCGCGGCCTTGGCTGTTGGCGCACACGGGCCAGTGTGCCATCCAGGCTATCCCCAAGCCAGTTGAGCGCGATGCAAACGATGACGGCAAGCAGCGACCAGCGGTTGTAGCGTGCGAGCCCGTAGAAGACTCCAGCAAGGATTTGGGCGGTCAGGCCAAGCACGGTGAGGCGGTCAGAGGTGACCCATTGCGGCGCGCGCTGCGCCATCCAGACGAGCACACGTTTTTCAAGCGTCGCTGTCAGCGACTTATTAACGCGGTCAGCCTGCTTGAAGGCGCGGGGCCCGGCTATGCGTAAATTGGTCGTGCACGAGTTGGTAATACGTGGGCTATTGCCTGCAACGAACGTCGTTTGCATACGATTGTCCTTTCAAAGTGAATGGTGGCTGTCTATTTGCGCACTGCTTCGCAGGCCGAGCGCAGGGTGAATTCAAGTGATTCGCGAGGAACGCTGCCGACAAAGGGCCGGACGGCCCAGGCAACCCCTGCAGGAATCGAGCGGCTGAGCGAGACAGATTCGACCTGTATGTAGAGGCCGCCGTCGCGCTCCTCGTAGCTCCAATAGGTGTTGAGCCGCCACAGGAAACCATGCTCCTCAGCTGGATTGAGAGCATGTTCGCGTGCGGTCCCGGCAGAGTCTATCTCGTAGATCGCAACACTCCGCGAGGCGCTATAGCCGTCATGCGCATCGCGCCGGCCAAAGGCGACGTCGTATGTGCTGTCGAGGACCACGGTCAATACGTGTTTCTGGCGGACGCGCATCGATGCCAGCAGATGATCACCCTGTTGCGAGAGGATGCTCGCTTGCAACACCTGCGGGGAAAAGTGCTGCGGATAGGCGTTGAAATCCCGCAGCAGATGCTCAAAATCGGCTGCTTTGGCTCCTGGAGCAAATGCGGTGCCTCGCCAGTGGTGCAGCAGCGCGCCTGGAAACTCTGCGGAGTTGGAAGCTGCGACGTGTTCAATGACAGGCTCGCCCAAGCGCAGGTGCAGCGCGTTTTGCGGTGAGAGAACTTGGCCAGCGAGAAAAGCTTTCTGCGATTGATGCTGGGTGAGCAGGCGCGACTCGACGACAGAGACGTACGAGTTATAAGCAGAGACGGCCTGGGCGGTTGGCTGGGCAAAGCTGCGGCGCGCGGCAACCAGGGCGATCGCAGAGATCAGCAGACTGCAAAGGACTGAGAGCTTTCTAGAATCGGGAGTTCGGCGGTCGTTCATGGATTTGAGCCTGCGACTTCGCTGCCCGGAAAACAATGCACGCAGCCTCATCTGAAGGCCGTCTGAATCTCACCGTGCAAGCTGCTGAATCGATACGAATTACCAGGAGTTGTACATCCCGCTGTAGCTGACGACGAAAACACTCGGGAGCGGTCTGCCTTAGGTACACTTGCCTGAGAGATGACAGACACACAGCAAGCCAGACGCTATCGCTTCGGAGTCTTTGAAGCAGACGCGGCGACGGGTGAACTTCGCAGGCAGGGCATCCGCATCAAGCTCAACGTACAGCCGTTTCAGGTGCTGTTGATGCTGCTGGAGCGGCCAGGTGAAATGCTGACGCGCGAGCAGATTTCGCGGGAACTGTGGCCTGAAGGCACGTTTGTGGACTACGAACATGGCGTCAACTCCGCCGTCAATCGAATCCGCGAGGCGTTGGGTGACCAGGCGAAGAATTCGCGGTTTATTGAAACGCTGGCGCGGCGTGGCTACCGGTTTGTGGCTCCCGTGCAACAGATTGACCAGGCAGGCATTCCGACCAGCACTGCGGCAGGCGGAGTTCCTCTGGTCGAGGAGCCTTCGGCGGCAATGGTGGAGGTTGCTCAGCCAGGTTTCGCTGACCGATTTCTGGTTACGGCGGAGGAGCTGCCAAAGACGCCGCAGCGCACCGTGCAGATACTTTTCGAGTTGCTGCAATTGATGTATGTCGGCTTTTATGTCGGTGCGCTGGCCAACCTGGCAGAGATTGAAGATCTTTTCTCCGCACTGCCAAAGGCGTCGGAAGCGCTGATCGTGGTGATTGTAACCGCTGCCCTGCTGATTCCGGTGAGGACGTTCCTGTTCTTTGCAGTGCTCTTCCGCGCACCGGGGTTTCGCGCGAGATACCTGCGGATTTGGCCATTTCTGCTGCCGTTTGATGTGCTGTGGGCGCTCGCGCCATTCCTGCTGCTGCACCACATGAACTTCGGCCTGGCACTGGCCTGCGTTGCACCCCTGGTCTACGCACCGTTTGCGCAGCGAGCCCTCATGTTAATGGGTGCTGGCGATGCCGACCAGCTTTCTTCGCCCGAATAAGGCGTCCGAATAAGGCGTCCGGAAAAGCATCGGAGAGGTGCTGCTCGGTTTTTGACTGCGGTCAGGAAGACAAAGTGGCTGAAACGGTGGCTGGAACAGCGGCTGGCAGCGGGTCGTTGTCGCGGTCGGTGACTTCTACAAGGCCGGCGAGTTGGTGCGCTAGCTGTTGAGTGAAGGAGTTTTCCGGCGCGCGCCAGCTCCAGTTGCCGCTGGCTACAGCGGGAGTATTCATGCGGGCCTCGGAGCCGAGGGTGAGCAGGTCCTGGGCGGGGACTAAAGCCAGTTCTGCGACCGATGCGGAGGAGGCGCGGATCAAGGGCCAGACAGGGTTGTCATGGACCTGGCCCACGTAGATCTCGACGGCGGTGCGCTCGGTGGCTGGCGAGGTAAGCCACCAGCCGAGGGTAGTGTCGTTGTCGTGCGTGCCGGTGTAGCTGACGGTCGAGGGCACGAATTGATGCGGCAGGTGGTTGTGCAATTCGACGCTGCCAAAGCCAAACTGCAGCACGCGCATGCAGGGCATCGCGTTGTTGAGGCGAAGGGCGTCGACCTCGGGGGTGATGACGCCGAGGTCTTCGGCGACCAGGGGCAGCGGGCCGAGCACCTGCTGCAGGCGGTCAAAGAGGGCCGCGCCTGGGGCTTTGACCCATTCGCCATTGATGGCGGTTTCTTCTTTGGCCGGAATCGACCAGTAGGCTTCGAAACCCCGGAAGTGGTCCAGCCGCTCGATGTCGTACTGCATGCAGCTGCGACGAATGCGCTGCACCCACCACCCGAAGCCAGATTCTGCCAGAACATCCCACCGGTAAACAGGGTTACCCCACCGCTGCCCTGTCGGCGAGAAGTAGTCAGGCGGCACGCCAGCGACGTGGATGGGCTGGAGGTCGGCGTCCAGTTCGAAGAGGTTGGGATTTGCCCAGACGTCGGCTGAATCCATGCTGACGAAGATAGCGATGTCGCCGAGGATGCGGATTTTGCGCCTGGCGGCAGCGTTGCGGAGCAGGCGCCATTGCTCCTCAAAAGCAAACTGGAGGACCTGCTCGATGGCGAGGTCGGCGGCGAACTGAGCGGTGGCGGCGGCGAGGGCGGCGGGGTCGCGGCGGCGAATCAGGTCAGGCCAGGCGGTCCACGCGCCGGTGTTGAATTGGCTTCGGAAGACGGCGTAGTGGACGTAGTCGTCGAGCCAGGACTGCTCCTGGATGCAGAAAGCGGTGAAGCGCTGCCACTGGCCTTGCAGCTTTGGATCGTTGGGGGCGCGGTCGAGGAAGTTTTGGGCGGCTTCGCGGAGTAGCGGGAGCTTGCGTTTTTCCACTTCGTCGAAGTTGACGTTGCCGCTGCGGCCGGGGAGGTTGGCGATGCGTTCGCCGGCGATCCAGCCCCAGTCGGAGAGGTATTCGAGCGAGATGAGGAAGGGATTGCCGGCAAAGGCGGAACTGCCTGCGTAGGGGGAGCTGCCGTAGCCGGTGGGGCAGAGGGGCAGGACCTGCCAGATGTGCTGCCTGGCTGCGGCGAGGAAGTCGAGGAACTGGTGGGCGGCGGGGCCGAGGTCGCCGATGCCGCCGTAGCTGGCGAGGGAGCTGATGTGGAGGAGGACGCCGGTAGATCTTTGGAAACGCATACGGCTATTAGAGCATTTTGGGCGGTGGGAGCTGAATTGTTACGCGTGTGACATTTTGGGAGGCGACGGGGAGGTGGGTGGTGTCAAGGAATTTTGTTGGAAGCGGTTTGTTATGAGGGAGTTGCGTTTGCGGGGGATTGGGTTGGTTTGTGCTTCAATCTCTCCATGGGCCGTATGGCTTGCCGTAGGGCGTTTTCAATTGGAGGTGGGGAAAGTGATGAAAGCCAAATTGTTTCGGAACAAGCGGAGTCAGCTGATGCGGATTCCGAAGGAGTTTCAGTTTGGGGTGGGGGAGGTGTTTTTGAAGCGGCAGGGGGAGGATTTGCTGCTTTCGGTGCGGCCGACGGACTGGAGTGGATTTCTGGAGTCGCCGCTGGCGGTTTCGAACTGGTTTTTGACCGGGGTGGGAGACGGAGTCGGGGAGGGATGGTGATGGCGAGGTACATGCTGGATCTGGAGAGTGCGGTGGCGCTGTTGCGAAGGCGGGATGCGGTGGCGCTGAAGCGGCTGAAGCAGTCGCGGCCGTCGGATGTGTGTATTTCGGCGGTGACGCATTCGGATTTGCGATTTGGGGCGGTGATGTCGCGGAAGGCTCAGGCGGATGAGGAGGCGGTGGAGTTGTTTTTGCGGTATGTGGCGGTGGTTGCGTATCCGGCGGAGGCGGGTGCGCATTATGGGGAGATACGGACTTCAGTGGAGTTGAGCGGGGAGATGGTGGAGGCGCATGCGTTGCTGGTGGCGGCGCATGCGCGGTGCCTGGGGCTGGTGATGGTGACGCCGCGGGTGCGGGAGTTGCGGGGGGTGCCGGGGTTGCGGGGGGAGAATTGGGTGGGTGGGTGAGGGGGTGGGGGCGGTTTTCAGGTGCCGAGATCGGAAGAGCACACGTCTGAACTCCAGTCACTTACG
>JANYDG010000047.1 GCA_025359885.1 Acidobacteriota bacterium | reverse complement strand
TCCGCTCAGCAAAGGCGCGAACCACAGAGGCGCTCGATCTGGCCATTGCAGAACTACTGCCGCTACTGACTCCGGCAGATGCAAAAGCATGGTTCAGGCTTCCATTCAAGACTCTACAGCAATAGGAGAGATGCTCTAAACGCAAAAATACCGGCCACAGAATCCTGAAGCCGGCATTTCTATCCAAGCCAACGTTAGCTACTTGTGCGGACTACTACCACCGCCGCCTGACGGGTGACTGCCGCCGCCACCACCCATGCCGCCGCCTCCGCCCATTCCACCGCCCGACGGATGGCTGCCGCCACCGCTGTTACCGCCGCCAAATCCACCGCCACTATTGCCACCGCCAAATGAAGGACGCGGCTGCGGAGCGGGCTGAGGTCGGCCTCCCTGCGAACCCGATGGCTGCTGGGGTCGATACACAGGCGGCGTTGAACCCTGCGGCTGACGAACCGGCCCACCGCCGATGCCTGGATATCCCTGCCCGGGATAGCCTCCCGCATTCCCCTGTCCCGGATTCGGGCGCATGCCCGGCGAATTTCCACCGCCCACAGCACCCGAACCACGATTCACCCAGGTCGTTGGCGAGTGGTCATAAGCCAGTCGCGGCACAATCGGACGCAACGGCTGCACCACATGGCCAGCAATCACCACCGGCTCATTCGAATGAGAATGGCTGATCACCACCGGCGCCTGCACACCACCCCCACCTGAGGGTCTCCGGTCCACAGGAATTGTCGCGACGATCACAGACGATCGAGGACCAGTTGGAGTCTTCGGTCCACCATGAGGGTGAATCCCCCCAACGCTCGGCCTGCGCGGCGGTTGGTACCCCCCTGGATAGGAACCGATGTTAAAGCCCCAGCCGCCCCCGTACCAGGAATTGCAACCCCCGCCCGGAGCCCAACCCCAGCCAACTGAACTGTAAAAATTCCACATGCCGCACTGGTAAGGCGCATAGCCCCAGTTGTACCCCGAGACCCAGACATAGCCAAAACGCGGATAATACACCCACCGCCCAAATCCGTAAGGGTCCCAGCTCGCTCCCATCGATTGCGCGTCAAACGGCGACCAGACATACCCCTGCCCCGGCACGTTGTACCAGTTCCCGTTCGCATCCAGATCGTTCATCCCGGCTGGAGCCTGGCTGTTCACAAAGCTGTCCGCCGCCGCCGTCTTTTGTCCGGCAATCTGGTTCAGCGCCTGGTCCCGGTCAGCATTCCAGCTATCCCATGAATCAGTCGCAATCGTCTCGCTCAGGTTATATCGGTGTGCGTCGGCCGCATCCAGGCTGAGGCTTTCCCCACCATGAATGTCCAACTGCAAGGCATTCCCCCGGTCCAGATGAATATCTCCCGAAAAAACCGCCAAACTTCCCGGCGCGGAATCCAGATTGAGCCTCACCACCGTGAAGCTGCTCGCCGTGAACGAGGCCGGACCATAACTGACCCGCACGCTGCTGTCTGCCCCGCTCGGCTGCAACTCAAAATAAGCCAAACCACTATTCAGCACGATCTCGGTCCGCATCGCTGTCCCTTGCCGCTGCAGCACGGTAAAAGTCAACGACGTGTTCGGAGAAAGCCGGGCCACCCCACCATCTTCCAGTTGGATCTCTGCCCGCCCTTCGTTGCCCGTAATCACCTGCGAGCCCTCAAAAATCGGCAGATTATTGGTCGCGCCATCGCCAATCACTTGCCCATCCTGCACTACCTGCACCTGTCCCTCGGCGTTGCTTAACCGCAGCGCGCGTGCATCCCCTGAGCCAGTATCTTCCTCAGCCCACGCCACACCACAAGAGAGGATGCAGAGCACACCCAGAAACATTGCCGCACTGGCCTTCGCCGTACGCACACCTGAAAGAAAAGTCCTGAGATCTCGCATCGACATACTCCCCCCGGTCCAAACCCGCCAATTCATCGCCACCGAAACCTAGCGCGAACCGTCATCACCTAGAGTAGACCCGGCTCACACACAAAAGTCGCGCGACACCCTGAATAATTTAGCGGCATCGCCAATGCCTCCTGCAAAACTGCGCCACACCACAATGCCCACCTATGGCTGCTTCACCGCCGCCTGAGCCGGTCCCGCCATACCCAGCAGCAGCCGCGCCTTCTTCCGCACCCGCTCCAGCACTTGTTCATCCTCGGAAACCCGCGTCAACGTCTCTCGAATCGACCCCAGCTCCAGCGCATTCCCCTCGTGCGTCGCCGTCACCAGATCCTCTAACTCCTTATCCAACCCCAGCCGATCATGCTGCAGCAGCTTCTCCAGGCGCGCCCCATGCATCAGCGTTACCTCCACATTCAAAATCATCTCTCCCAGCGACTGAATTTCCTTGTCCTTGGAATAGTTGTATTCGCAGCTTCCACTCCCTTCAGGCCCCCGGTAACTCAGCCGCTTGGTCCCCTGAAAGGCTACCTTCAGATGGCTGTCACACGCCATCGCAAACAGCTTGCGCCGCCGAGCTGCCGCAAATACCCGTGACGCAAAATCCTCGCTCAATTGAATCGGCCGATGCACCTCTTTCACCACAATCTGACCTTTATCCTGCTCAGAAGGGGTTCCGCCTTGCGCGTCAAACTGCCCACTCCCATCCGGATTCAACCGCATCACCCAATGCGACGGCACCAGTTGTGCGTTCGTAAACTCCATCTCAAACTGCGCTGCTGCCTGTCCATATAGATCGCCTCCCCAGGCCAGCGCTGCGATCCCCAAAACAAACCCTGTCGTAAAAAATCTCCGGCTCATCGCCGACCCCCCTGGAACTCAAGCGTTTGCGCCGTATGAATATGGCAAATCGCAACCGCCAGAGCATCCGCCGCATCCGGCGGCTCCGGCGGCTCCGCCAGTTCCAGCAGCCGCGCCACCATGAACTGCACCTGCTCCTTGCCTGCCAATCCGTACCCCACCACAGAAGACTTAATCTTCAGCGGAGCGTACTCCGCCACCGGCAATGCCTGCATCGCCGCCGCCAGCAGCGCCACTCCCCGCACCTGCCCCAGCTTCAGCGCCGACTTCGCATTCACAGAATAGAAAACCTCTTCCACCGCCACCACCTCTGGTTTCCACTCCTCCAGAGCCCCGCTCAAATCGTCATACACCTGCTTCAGACGCTCAGCCATCGTCTTTTGCTTCGACAATCGAATGCCCCCAAATGCCCGGCAAATCAGCTGCGGATTCCGGCTCCCCTCGTCCGTATCCACCACACCGTACCCGGTAATCTCCGTCCCGCAGTCGATCCCAAATACCCGCATTCGCCACCCACAATCTGAATGAGTGTAACCCACACACCGCACAATCTTCCTGCCACCCAACTTCCGGTGGACATCCATACCGCTGCCACCCTTAACCGTCTTTCCATCTCACCCCATCACCGCCTATAATCGCTACGCACCCGCGCAAACCCCAACGCGCCCTACAAAATCGATTCATCGGAGCTGATCACATGAGCCTGTCCCGTCGCGACTTCAACCGCAGCATCACCCGTCTCGGTGCCCTCGGCCTCGCCGCCCAGCTCGCTCCTCAGGTCACCAGCCCCCTTTTCGCACAGACTGCAAATCGCAAAATCGGCTACGCCGTCATCGGCCTCGGACGCATCTCAGACCACTTCATTCGCGGCATCCAGGACACCACAAACTCCAAAGTCACCGCCCTCGTCAGCGGCCATCGCGACAAAGCAGAAAAAATTGCCGCCCAGTACGGCGTCCCAAAATCCTCCATCTATAGCTACGAAAACATCGAAGACATGCGCTCCAACTCAGCCATTGACGCAGTCTACGTCGGCCTGCCCAACTCCATGCACGCCGAATACTCCATCCGCTCCGCCAAGGCCGGCAAACACGTCCTCTGCGAAAAGCCCATGGCCACCACCGTCCCCGAAGCCCAATCCATGATCGACGCGGCCAAAGCCGCCAACGTCAAGCTCATGATCGCCTACCGCTGCCACTACGAAACCACCAACCTCGCCGCCGTCAAGCTCATCCGCGACGGAGCACTCGGCCAGCTCCAGTCCATCCAGGGTGCCTTCGGCTTCAGTTGCGGCCCTGAAGAGTGGCGCCTCACCAAGTCCCTCGGCGGACACGGCCCCCTCTTCGACGTTGGCATCTACTGCCTCAACGCCAGCCGCTACCTCACCGGCGAAGAGCCCGCCTCCTTCTCCGCCTACGCCTACTCCAACCCCAACGACCCCCGCTTCCGAGAGGTTGAAGAAAGCATCAACTGGATCACCAGATTTCCCTCAGGAGTTATCGCCAGTTGCAACACCACCTACGGCGCGCCCATGGATGGCTACATCCGCGCCTATGGCTCCAAAGGATGGCTCGAAATCAACCCCGCCTTCGTCTACGAGGGCCTCCGCCTGCGCGCGGAATACCGCGACGACGCCGGCAAATTCATCCAGCTGGACCAGCCCAACGCAGAAAAAGACCCCATCCACTTCACCAAAGAGGCCGCGCACTTCTCCGACTGCATCCTCAACAACAAGACCCCCAAATCCCCCGGCGAAGAAGGTCTCCGCGACATGACCTGCATCCGCGAAATCTACCGCTCCGCAGGCATCACCATGGCCTGAAGTGAGGAGCCACTTGAAGGAAATCGGCTCTGGCTTTTTGGGTATGTCATTCCTGAAGGGAGTCTGCGGTTCCTTCTCGGAGCAAAAGCCACTGACGCAAGCAATAGAGCCTTGCCAGGAGACTGAATCCTCAGCTTTCTCCCCAAACCTAGAAACTGACTTTCCGCGTCGGATACCAGGTCAGTTGAATCGTAGTCGTAGTCACCGACTGCTTCCCACTCAGATAAATCGGCGCAAGATATGTCTCATAACTGAACTGCCCATTCAGCTCCAGGTCATGCCCAAACCGCTTCACCACCTGCGCGCTCACATCATTCAGCGTCGTCCCGCCCACAATGAAGTCCTTCGCCGCCTTCTGCCCCCGCCAGCTCGCGCGCACAAACTCATTCCCGCTCAGGTGCCAGGTAATCCACGCCTGACCACCCTTCGCCTCGCGCCCCATCCAGTCGCCAAAGATCTGGCCCGCGTTCGTATATCCCTGCGGCTGCTCGCCCTCATAATACGTAAACTTACCCTGGCTGCTCCGCGAAGTAGACTGGTCCGTCATCGCACCCTCCACCCGCACATCCAGCTTCGGCAGCCCCGGCACGTGCGATAGATAAAGCCCCGGCCGCCACGCCGCCCGCCGCGGTGCCGAAATCGGCGATACATCGTCATGAGCCTCAGAATCCGTATAGAACGTCAGCCAGTTCCGCAAAAACGGCAGCCGGTAGCTCATATCAAACGCGCCAAACCGCGCCCCCGGATCGTTCCGCGAAGTCTTCACTGCATTCGTCACATTCTGAAAACTGAAAAAGCTCTTCAAAAACGAGTGGATGGTAATCGGAACATGCCCATGCCCGCCCCAGATCACGGTCCGTTCAAACCCAAACTCCAGGTTCGGCGTCGGTTTGAAACTGATCTTCTCCGCATGCACCCAGGGGGAGTTGTAATACGTGTGCCCCTTCAGCGATCCCACAATGAAGTCATACCGAAATGGCCCCGTTACGCGGCTCAGCAGCGGCACCCGCAACCCCTCCACCCGGTTGATCCGAAACGAATAGATATTCTCTGCATTATTCGAATAGGCAAACCCGCCGCCCTTCGCCGTCCCCATCCACTCGTCCTGCTTGCCAAACGAAAGCTCGTGACCCAGCACATGCGCCGAGAGATAAGCCTCCATCACCCGCCCGTTCGTCGCCGCCCCAATCGGTCCCAGCGGTATCGTCGCCTGCTTTGGATTCGTCTTCACCGGAATATTGTCCAACTGCGACAGCTCAGCAAACAACGTCTGCGAATACCCCGCCGTCGAAGGCGCATACTGAAATTCCGTCCGCACATACAGCGAAAATATCCCCGCCGTCGCGTACCCACTCACTCCTGAATAGCTGTCAAATCCGCCCGCATACGGCCGCCCATAGTCGTTCGTGACCGTCTCTCCAATGTGAAAGCTGTCCCGGAGTGGCGTTCCCGTCATCCCGCGCGCCACCGTATACGCTGACTCCAGGTTGAACCCGCCCCGATGCCCCATGCACGGCCCCTCGGCGTCCCGGTTCAGCTCCTTCCGCAGCGCTTCATACAGGTCCTGCGCCTCATCCGTCGCCGCTCCCTCCGGCGCGTCTTCCAACTGCGCCGCCGTATCCTCCAGCATCCTGATCACGCTTGACCGCGTCCACGGCCGCAGCCCCAGAAATGCCCGGTCCAGATACCCCAGCGAATACAACCGCGTCAGCGACTCATACATCCAGCTATCCAGAGGTATATAAGGCGAGCCCAGCTCAGCCCGCTCACAGGGAGCCGCAGGCCCCTTGGCTGACCCAGCTCCACTTGCCCCAGCGCCACTTGCCCCAACCGCTGACCCGGTCGCCGCAGGCTCCCCCGGAGTCTCCGCCCGCATCTGCACCGCACTCAGGCTTAAAGCCAAACCCGCCAGCAACAAACCGCTGCGGAAGAAGAAGATCGGCAAACGTCCGGGCAATACACTCATCCCCTAACTCTACTCAACCCCAACCAGCAGGGTCAATGAAACAAAGCCTCGGCCCCACCGGGCAAAGCTGATCCGATTGCAGAAGGACAACTGCAGAGATGTCTCCTACCCTGCACATCCTGCCCCATTTGTGGCAGCGAACCTCACCTCAGCATCCTCATGTGAAATTCTCAACAACCGAGCCAACCGCCTGTCTAAAAACTCGCCAGCAACGCCCGCTTCCACGCCAGGCTGAACAGCCCTTTTGCCGCCAGGTACCGCTCCATCCGCAGTATCGGGTCCTTTTCCTGCCAGCGCTTTTCCGCCTCAACTCCCCCGTGCGCTTCCAGGCAGTACGTCCTGCAATCCATAATCGTCGCACCCTGCCCTCGCCGCGCTCTCCCTGTCGCCTCCTGTGCTACCCGGTAAACAGCCACCACATCATTGCCGTCCACCGTAATCGCCGGCACCTGACTGGCCCCTGCAGTCAGGCAAACATCGGTTGCGCCGCCGATCTGCTCACTTTCGTTCCGGCTATCCAAAACCACAAAGACCATGGGAACCTCGTTCACCCCGGCAAAACCAACTGCCTCGGCGCAAACACCGCGCGCCCCTGCTTCCGTGCAATACACCAACACCACAGCATCGCTCTTCACCAGCCGGTAGCCCATCGCCAGGCCCGCGCCAATCAACTGCATCGCCGTTGCCGAGGCTGCCGCAATCGAAACCGGCTGTCTCCCCGCAATCCCAACCCCCGTTGCGCCACCAACCGCGTCGTCTGCCCGCAGGTCAATCGCCGTCCCCGCCGCCACCGCCTCCTGGCCCATCGCAAAGAACCCGGGTTCGGCACAACCCCCGGTGAGGCCCAGCCGAAATTTCAACATTCCCGCATACAGCTGCCGCAGCTTCTCATCGCCGATCAGCCCACCGTCCAGGTCGCCGCCGGCCAGGGCAACGACCGCCGTTTTCTTCTTCGCGCCGCTCTGGGTCGCGACCGCCTTCGCACCAACCCGCTTTGCTCCCTTATCTTTCACCTGTGCGCCCATCAAAGTCAGGCCCCCAATCCCCGCGATTGTAGAGCACCTGCACCGCTCACTCAAACACAATCACCCCACCGGCGATTCCCTCGTCCCTATTCCCTCGCCCCTAATTCCCCGCCCCTAATTCCTGATCAGCATCGTCAGCCCCCGCATGTTATCCAGCCCGCTCGCCACCAGCAGCGCATGCGTCTCCCCCAAAAATCTTGGATGATGTTCAAAGTGCTTCGAAGTCGCCTGCACCGCCCACACCACGTGCTCCTCGGCAAACGCCTCCCCGTAAAACCCCGCCACCCCGATCAGCAACCCCTTCATCAGCGCAAACTGCGTCGCCAGCAACGCAAACTCCCGCCCCATCTCCGGCACCGCCTCCGCCTCCCCAGGCCGATGCGCAAATGGAAACAGCGTTCGAAACACCGTATTCACCAGCAAATTCTCCAGAATGTGCGGCCGCGCCCGGAAGAACGGCTCGAAATACCGATCATGCGCCTCCTTGTACTGCCCAATCAGCGATTCCATCGTGGCCCCCGGCCCGTTTCCAATGCCCTGCGCAAAAACCTCCAGCAGCTGAATAAACCGCGGGGTCACCTGCACCCGCGGCAGACGGAGCCCCGCCAGCCGCAGCACCAGGTCCAGTTGCAGCGCCAGATCAGCCGGCATCGCCTCCATGCTCTCCCGCAGCAGCCCTGAATCCACCGCCTGCCCAAAATCCTGCATCAGCACCAAAAAACCGCTCCCCAACTCGCCCCGCGCCAGAGCCTCCAGCCGCCGCGTAAACACCCCCACCAGGAACACCCGCTGCCAAAGCGCATACGCCCGGTCGCTCAGCAAGGCCAGCACAAACGCCCGAATCGGCCAGAAATACCCGATCATCGTTACCGCCCTCGGCGTCACCCCGTCCGTCGGTTCCACATCCTCCCACTGAAACATGTATTTCCGTTCCGCCCCCAGAGCCAACAGCTCCGGCGTCAACAGCACCAGCCGCGCCGCCTCCGGACACGACAACGAAAGCGACCGCTCAGCCAGGCCATCAATCCGGTGCGCGATCCGCGGATACGTCGCACACGTCACCGAAAGATACTCCGACCCCAGCTCCCCCTGGATCGCGCACAGCTTCTCCGCACTCAGAAATGGACAAAAGCCATCCTCCTGCATGTTCAGCTTTGCAAAGTGCTTCCCCGCACTGCCGTCCGAGTTCAACGGCTCCGGCACTACCTTGATTTGAATCAGCGCCTTCAGCGGCCCCTCTTCCAGCCCCTCGTACTTCCGGCACGTCGCCTCATCAAAATACACATTCCAGTGCGCACAGCATGTGTCTTCGCACGCTGAACCGATGCATTGAAAATGTCCTGCATAGTCCGGTTGAATCATCGCGGTCGTTGGCATGGTCGTTGCAAGGAGCAGGAGCAATAGACGCTCCGAAAATTAATGGTATGGATTGGAAAAATTAAATTAACGCCGGTCCAAACCACGTAATTTTCCCCAAAAATCCCGCAATCATGTATTTTTTACACTCTCTCGCATTCCGCTCACGGTACCAATTGCCCATATTTACTACAACTTTCGCTTTGGCCTAAAGAATGCCCCATCTCTAACCGAAGTACCCATTAGCAAATTGGAACGGGCTCATCATTTCCTTCATCCTTCAACTTCCTCACTCCGCCCGCCAACTCCCAAGGATCATCCCATGACCGCTTCGGCCCCCGGAGTCTTTCCTCACTTCGCACTGCCATTGCCGACGCGCAAACTCACCCTCCTCCGCGCATGGCTTCCCGTCTTCCTCGCCGCCTGCATCTTCACCCTCGAATCCACCGCCGCCTTTGGCGCAGATCGCACCTCCGCCCCCCTCCACAGCCTCTGCCAATCCCTTTTCGGCACCGCCATCGACCATAACTGGAGCGAGCTCCACCACCTCCTCCGCAAAACCGGACACTTCCTCGGCTACGGAGCACTCTCCCTCGTCAGCTTTCGCGCCTTCGCCCTCTCCTTCCGTAACCAGTTCGCTGAATTCAGAAACAGCCTGCATTTCTCCCTCGCCTGCCACACCTTCGCCATCACCGCCGCCGCCCTCGTCGCCAGCGCCGATGAATTTCACCAGACCTTCCTTCCCAACCGCACCGGCAGCATCTTCGACGTCCTCCTCGACACCGCCGGAGCACTCACCCTCCAGCTGGCCCTCTTCCTTTTTCTCCGACTCATCGCCGGCAGCAAAAGCTCCGCGCTCGCCGGCAAAACCAGCCCCGTCAGCCACCTCTCCCTCGCCGCCTGAGTTCCGGTCTTGGCCCTTTTTTACGTTGAATAATCCGCGTTGATGCTCACATACTCAGCCGTCAGGTCCGTCGTCCAGAAAACACAACTCCCCGCGCCCTGATTCAGCTCAATGCGAATCGAATACTCCGGCTGCTGCAGGTATGCGTGTGCGGCAGCCACCGCCTCGCCCTCAAACTCCGCGGCTCGCCCGCCATCCCTGCAGATCCGCTGCTCCCCAAACCAGATGTCAATCCGCTGCGGGTCAATCGCGGCGCCCGAATTCCCAATCGCCGCCATCAGCCGCCCCCAGTTCGGATCGCATCCCGCCCACGCCGTTTTCACCAGCGGTGAATGAGCAATAGCCTTCGCCACCACCACCGCCTCGGCGTCCGTCAACGCGCCATTGATCTCTAACTCCACCACATGCTGCGCGCCCTCCCCATCGGCCACCACCTGCCGCGCCAGCGAAGTAGCCACCTGCCCCAACGCCGTCCCAAATTTTGAAATTGCCTCGACATTCCCCGCTTCCACCACCGCCCCGCTCACTCCACTCGCCAGCAGCAGCACCGTGTCATTCGTCGAAGTGTCCCCATCCACCGAGATCCGGTTAAAGCTCACCTCCACTGCCCGTTCCAGCATCCCCTGCAACACGGCAGGCTCCACCGCAGCGTCGGTCATGATGTACACCAGCATGGTTGCATGGCTTGCCGCGTGCGGCACCGCAGCCACGAGTCGCGGGTGAATCATCCCCGATCCCTTCCCCACCCCCGCAATCCGCACCTCCCGGCCATCGATCACCACCCGCGCAAACGCCGTCTTTTCGACCAGATCCGTCGTCAGAATCGCCTCCGCCACCTGCTGAAAGTGGTCGCTCTCCGCGCCCAGATCCGCCGCCAGCCCCGGCATCGCCGCCGCCAGCTTCTCCCACGGCAGCGGCACCCCGATGATCCCCGTCGAAGAAGGAAAAACCTCCTCCGCCGCACAGCCAAAAACCGCCGCCGCCGACCGGCACGTCGCATACGCCGCGTCCAGCCCCGCCTGCCCCGCCGCGCAGTTCGCGTTGCCCGCGTTGATCGCCACCACCCGCACCCGCCCGCCCGTCGCCGCAAGGTGCTCCTTATCGACTTGAAGTGGCGCTGCAGAAACCCGGTTCGCCGTAAACACTGCCGCAGCACTCGCAGCAACATCCGCCACAATCACCGCAAAATCCGGTCGCCCGCTCGCCTTCAACCCAGCCCTGACCGCCCCATACCGAAACCCCGCCGGCATCAAAAAAACACTCACATCACTCATCGCGCCAAGCCTTTGCTGTTGCCTTTTTGGTTGTCATTCCCAAAGGGAATCTGCTGTGGCCTTTGTTTTTCTGGTTGTCATTTCCGAAGGGAATCTGCTGTTCGGAAGCCTTCAGCGCCAAAAGCGCACAGAGACTTCGGCCAGGCCTGTTGGAATCGACCGATTACTTGCCAGGATGAGCAAGCCAAAAGCTGTCAGGACTGCAACGCGCGTCACTCGCACCTCATCACCCCCGCAAATCATCTGCGCAAAATCTAGTTCTATATTGAATTTTGTG
>JANYDG010000028.1 GCA_025359885.1 Acidobacteriota bacterium | reverse complement strand
TGGGAAAGACCTACGCTTGCAAGGACGGACTCCAGGCGCAGGAATTGACCATGCCAGAAACGCTGCCGGAACTTGTCCCGGCGGAGATTGAACACAGGCTCAGGGCTGGCGGTTGCGACCGTGGCGGTTTCATGACCAGTCTGTTTGCCAAGCGTCTCGCCGCACTTGGGTAGCACGTCAAGTCGGCTGGGGTTGAGCAGAGCAGCCGCATCCTCGCCGGAAAGTCGCGGCAGCAGATTGAGCAGTTCCTGCGGCCTGTAAACGGGATAGGCCCCGTGGTCCTGCGGAACTTTTTCCTGCTCCGTGGCCTGCCGGAGTAGCGGGATGCGGGTGCCTGGTGCGCCTACACGGCAACCGGGCGGCCCAGGGGACGGTCCAGGCCGCTCAGTGGCAGAGCGGAGGCGTAACCCTGCCCACCAGCCGCTAGGGACGCCAGCCGCGCCCTACGGCGGGCTGGGCCAGCGTTGGACAGCAACCCCGCTGGCCGCAACTCTGCGCTCAATTCGGAATTTGGATTCGGACGCAGGGCACGAAGTGAGTTGGAGCATAAAGGTGCCCCCATGCCCCTGGACAACATACCCGATTCCACAATGCGCCTTTAGCGAAAAATCGCGGAAGGGGATGGTACCAAGTCAGCCTACCCGGCTCGCGCGGGGCATGGGTACAGCCAGAAAAGCATTCTCAGAACGCGCGGTCGAAAAATCCAGTATCCCAAATGGGTCTGCGCTTGAATTTCGACTAAATCTGCGCCTTTGTTTTCGTGGTTGACTCAAACGTAAAAGCCCAAAGCCGTCACTGCCCGGCTAAGCCCCCAGGGACCGGACAACTTTGCCGGTTTCTGCCAATATTGCAGAATCAGAAAACAGAAAGAATATGACGGCACGCGGGAGCACTCAGGCGCGACAAGCCTGGGGCAGACAAAGACTCACAAAGCCGGATTTTTACTCACAAAGGCTCACAGCGCGTGCAAGCAGTGCGGATGAGCCTTTATCAGGGTTTATGAGCCTTCAGGTTGAGGCTGCGTCAGCTAGTGTGGCCGTGTTTTGCTAGAGGCGCTAATAGTGGAACATAAAGCGCAGACGCACTTCAGAAGAAGTTGACGGCCAAGCCGAGCGCTTTCAAGACGGGATCGTGGCGCACGTTTGTGCCATAGTTCAGGCCGTTTGCGTCACGCTTTGGAGGGCGCTTCCGGCCAGCCAAAGCCGATCTGATTCTGCGACCATCCCGGCGCGGCTTACGCCGCGTGTAGCCTTCGCTGCGGTAGCCGTCAAGGGGCAAGCCCGCTATCGATCATCCCATGCGGGCAAATGCGGCCCGCGCCGGAACCCTGAGCACGCGGCGGGCACAGAGCGCCCGCCCTTGACTGCCGTCCTCGCTGTGGCTGTTTTGCAGGGAGGAAAAGCATTTGCTTTTCGTGTTCCCACCAGAACCGGAAAGCTATAGCGCCGGGCCGTAGAGGCATCCGCAGCGCATCCACGAACGGCGAAGCCCTCACAATATTCTCGCCGCAAGCGATACACTCCAGCCCGCCCACACCCCCTAATCAATGCGCCTTGGGGGTACATTTGGGGGTATCTTGTTCACGACTAGATGCAAATAACTGATGTAAATAGGCTTGTAATATGCTTTGAGTCCCTCACTGCCATCACCGCATTTTGATTCAACCAATTCAGAATCAGTTGAAATCAACGCCCGACACTTCAACCGCGGTGGCGTCGAGTGTTGTCTCCGGTTCACGCTGATCGTGCGGCGGCGCCACGATTCGGCTGTCAATGGGCAGCATGGCCACGTGTTCAGCGGCCCAGCGGGCGGCTAATCCATTGAGGGGGCTGCGCGTGTTGTATTCCTGGTAGGCAATCATTCTGCCGATCCGAATGACGAGATCATCGAGGCCTTCCGACGCCGCCCAGAAGTCGCCAATACAGACAGTGGCGTCATCGAAATTTGGATGAAACACAGGCGTCAGCATGCGGCACTGGGGGGAACGCCGAGGGTAGTCAAGCGATAGATTGATCTCGAGGACATGGCTATCGCGCTCGAGGATTTCTCCGGTTGCGTTCACAAAAAGTCCCTTCAAAGCATAGGTGAAGCGGTAGAGTTCCGGGGGCATGCCTGCCGTCGCTGTGATCTGGATTACCGGCCAGTCAGTGAATCGACTTCGCAGCAATTCATGGTCGATTTTGAGTCTTCGCGTGCGAGGAGAAGCCATGCATCGCCCTGCTTTCTAGATTGGGTAGAGATTCCTTGCAACGGCAAAAACCAGTACCAGCGCCAGGCACAGACCAAGCCAGGTCTGGGGAACGATGGGCCAGTTGAACTGACTCTTTAACATCGCCCTCCAGTAGCATACCGAAAAGAATACGGATAGAAAGGGGAGCAGGACGACGATGAGCGCATTGAAATGCAAGGCATCGGTGAGATTGCCACGGAACAGCGAGGCAATTGCCCGCGTGGCTCCACAGCCGGGGCAAAGGACGTTGAAGAGGGTGAAGACAGGGCAGCGTGGGTAAAAGGAGTTTGCCTCTGGAGGAAAGCGAAACACTAGATACGCGGCCACGATGCAAGCGAAAAGAATCGCATTTGCGAAGCATCGGCGAGCCGCGTAGCCCATGGCTAATAGAGTCCCATACGGGCCTGATTCTTGCGGCGAACGATGTCATTCAGGTGGTACTGGATGTATGTGGTACCAAAAAAGAAGGTCATCACGCCACTGAGAGAAAGCCCCATGGGTTCGTCGGAGTTGTAGTGGTCTTCTAGCGAACTTCGCAGGCTGAAGCGGCCGATAAGTGAGAGGATTCCGTAAACCAGATTAAGTACTCCAGAATAGGCATCCTTGGTGTGATTCAGAGAGAGTGCGAAGCTGGTAAAGAAGACAATGACCAGCACGCCGGTGGCAGCAATGTAGAAGTAAATCGCCGCACTCTGCGGTTTAACCTTTTTCATCCATGCGGAGAGCACGAGGTTCCAGACGGCGCTGAAGAGGCCGTAACTGAGGATGGCAAAGAGCAGGACAAGGCCCCAATGAAGGTTTGGCGGGTCAGGATAGTCAGGCATGGCGGGTGCGACAAAGCCCTGAGGTGCCTGTATGGGAACGGGGATAGTTCCGATGATTTGAGATACAGGCATCGGCTCGGCCATACCTTCGCTGCGGGCTAAATCAGTGAGCAAAATCTGGCCTGAGGCAACGTAACGTTGCAGGTCACCGAGGGAATAGGGGCCGTATTCCTGGCCATCGCGGGAGATGAAGTAGTTCATGTGGGCTCTCCAGTGCTAAATGAATGTAATGCCGTCGTTGTCGTGGTCAATGATACAGGCTTCAACGATGGCCCATATCCCGGTGATGATGGAACCGAAGAAACAAGTCAGCACGGTAATGCAAAGCTGAATCACGCCCCTCTTGTTATAGCCGGCATAGAAATTGTGCGCACCGAAAACGCCCATGAAAATAGCCAGCAGCACAAAGACAACGCGACTCTTGCGGGGGATGTAGCCGGCATTGATTGGAAAGGGTGTCGGTGCGTATCCCGAGAATGTAGGGGAGTAGGGTGGATTGAAATTGGTGCCGTAGGCTGACCCGGGCAGGGGCGGCGGCGGCGCGGGAACGGAGCCCAGCGGCAAAGGCGGCGGCGGAGTGACCGATGGAGTTGAGGATGGCGGTGGAACTGGCGTCGTCTGCAGGTTCAGGAAGGACGTTGGCTGATTGATTGGAGCTGACGAGGGCTGAGTCGCGGGGAAGCGGAGGTCCTGGTTGCTGACGCTAATCTTGGCCTCATCTTTGGGAGCCTCGGCACAGCCAAAGACGGTGCAGCCGCCGTTTTCAGCGAGACAATCCCTGTGGTGACTGGTGCCGCAACTGGGGCATGGGACGACTTCATCGTCCGTTTCAAAGGCAGAGCGGCAATAAGGACAGGTGGCTGCCATCAGCGCTGCTTCTCCTGATATCGGAAAGTATAGCGGCCAATCTGGATGAGAGAGCCACTTTCAAGCACGCGGGTGCCGCGCACAGGCTGGCCGGCAACATAGGCCGGACCGTTGGCCATCAGGTGCACGCGCGAGCCCTTCAGTTGCAGAATTGCGTGCTGGGGCAGAATCTCAGCGTCTTTGAAGAGGTAGATGTCGCAGCTTTGCGAACTCCCCATGGCTGTTTGAGGCTTGTAAAGAATGAACTGCTTGCCGGCCAAAGGACCAGCTGTCACATAGAGCCAGCGATCTTTAAGAGCGCTTTCGACCAGACCCATAGCGACGCCGGTTGCCATACCGAGTAGGCAGAATCCGACTGCCCGGCTGGCCGCTCCTCCTTGGGTGACAAAGGAAATCGGGTCAAAAACCATGCCACCAACAGCTGCGCCGATGGCTCCTCCCAGCACGCCGTATCCGGTCTTTTTCATTGACCGGCCAATGATGCCGTAGACGACGCCGCCAGCCGCTCCAAACACGGCCCATGCCAGGCCACGAACAATCCAGAGTGCCGGGTTATGGTAGGACTGCACGCCGGCTTGATAACAGATGCTGAGGCCAATGTTATAGAAAATGTTGGCGAGCGTATTGAAGACGAAACCCAGCACAATGCCCAGCGGGAGAGCCATTCCTCCGCGCACCAGGGCCTTTTTTACTGATCGCTCAACAATGCTCTCAGAGACCGCAAAGCCAACACACATGAGGGTCACGATGATCGGCAGCAGCCAGATGTTGCCCCATCGATGTTCGCCGCCATCCACGAATCCTGGCTCGGCGATGGCCCATCCGGCAAAGGCACCGAGCAGGCCCGCTGCACCAAGGTAAAACCAGCCCTGAAGAAGGATGCTGGCTTTCTCCTGAACGATTGCAGGAGCGTCTGGCATGGTGTTGACGTTGCCATAGCTTTTGGAGCCAGCCGACGTTGGTGCTGTTTCAGTTACGGCGACTTCGGCAGGGTGCTCACGATCTGCAGCGGACAAATCTTCCAGTGTGATCCTCACCGTTTCCTGCTCAGGATTGGTGCTCATTTGGTCCTCCTTTGCTTGTCTGCGGATGGCGGATTTTCTGGCTGGGATGTGGTTGGCGGTGAGGCAGATATCGCCGAGGGCTGGCGAAGGTGCAACAAGGGTTCCCCTGTCACTGGATCGACAGGAATTGCGATGAGCCGCGGGAAAAGGAGATATGCGACCATGAAGCCTAGAAACAAGACTGATAGATACGAGAGGGCGTAAACGGTCCATTGCAACCATCGGGCTGGTTTTTTTTCGCGGCTTTGGTCGCTGTACTTCGTTGGGGGATCGTCATCCGGATCGGGCCGGGACGCTTCGGAGTTCTTAGGCGTTCGTTCTGCGCCGTCGCCGTTGTTATCGAGGATGGTGTAAGCGGGGATGCGGTGAATTTCGCCGTCTATCCAGCCGAAGCAGCCCTCCTCGTCGGTGTGCGGGTCATAGACCCAGGCCACTTGATCGGGCGAAGAAAAGAAATTGCGCTGTATGAAGGTGTCGTGCTCTGAGAGGAAGACGCCAAAGCCGGGATGCGAGTGGTACCACCCGACGATGCGGTCGTCGGGGTAGATTTCATCCTTGACGCGGTAGATTGACTCCCACGCGTCCTGGGTGAAGGTGACGTGGGTGCCTGCCTGGGCCGCGTTTGAGGCTTCGATGGAGGCGCGGACTTCGATGGCTCCGTTGAGGTTTTCGCCAATGAGCACGCCGCATACTTCAGTTTTCATATGAGCGCGGGCATGCTGGCGGATGCACCGCGCTACTTCGTTGTCAAAGTGGAGGCGAGGCCCCGCATCGCGTACTTGGTTTTCCTTTTTGCTCATTGCGAGACCTCGGGGCGAATGGCGAGAGCACCGAGAACAAATTGCGCGTCGCCGGCGATGCAATAGGAAATCTCGGTTTCTTCGGAGCGCGCGGTGAAGATGTCAAACACCGGCAGCCCTATTGCATTCAGTTTCCGGGCGCCGAGCTCAGTTTGCCCATCGATTCCGGGCCGATAGCCGGAAAGAGTCTGCACCACGCGCATGCGGCTATCGCGCGGGCATAAGCCTTGCTGGTAGCGCAGGGCACCAACCGGAACAAAGCACTCTTCTTCTTCGCCGCAAGCCGGACAAATGAGCTTGTGGATAACGTCGCGGCTGAATTCGATGGCCACATCTATGGTTCCCAGGTCAGAGCATGCGCGTTTGAATAGCTGGGCGAGCGTCATTTCGGCGGAGGTGATGGGGAGTTGAACTACATTTTCGAGGACGTAGTGGCTCATGCAATCTGGGTTTTCGGTGTATTCAACGACATAGGAAGTATGCAGAAGCCCTTCGAAGACGAAGCCCTTGCTGGCCAGGGTTGGCAGACCATGGAGCGCCTTGACAGCCTCCTGGGCCTGAATGCCGCCGATGATCGAAGAGATCGTGGGAGTGGTTGGCACACGGCCCTGGGGATTTGCCTCATGCAGCAACAGATTGCAGGACATGCGCTTTTCTAGAATCGCCCAATCGGTCGCGCCCAGAGTGCATTCGTAGCAAGGCGCCTGACCCGGTAAAAAAACGCGTGCAACGCCGTTGATCCCCTCAATTGCGCCGTCGATCCAGGGGCGATTGGTCTTCCATGCCGCGCGGTTAATCCACAAGCGCGCTTCGCGATTGTCGAGCCCGGCCAGAATGATGTCTGCCCAGGCAAAGAGGCCGAGGCCGCAATCTTGCATGATGTTGGCAGTGAGGGCCTGGACGGTGGCTTCCGGCAGCAATTCCTGGTAGGCGCTGACGACGGCTTCTGCCTTGGAGCGGCCAACGTCGCTGGGGCGGAAAAGAATGGCACGGGAAAGGTTGGAAAGTTCGATGTGGTCCAGGTCGACGACCACGATATTGAGGAAACCCAGCAAGGCGAGGTTCTTGAGGATTTCGTTGCCAAGAGCGCCTGCGCCGATGACCAGGACGCGCGCGGCGCGAATCTTCTCCTGATCCCACCAGGGAATCAGCCGGAAGCGGCTGTAGCGGTCGTCCTCTAAAGGGGCATCGACATGGATGGTCTCGGGCAGCATGGCTATCCTGCCGTGATTTCCGGCTGCAGGCGCAGGATGTCTCCATCCTTCACGTTGGCATCGGAAAGAGTTTGTGCATCCTGGATCTGCCGTCCGGAGTTCTTATGGTGAAACTTGTAGCTGAGGGGCGCGCCATCTGGTCCGTTTACGGGCAATTGGAGTTTCTGCACCAGGACGGCGACGATCTTGTTGCAGGGTGCGTCATCGGGCAGTTCAGCGGGCACCCGCTTGTTCTCTGTCGAGTCGTATACGGTTACGTTGATGTATGCCATAAATCAATCCTGTGAATCGGCTTAGTTTTTGGTAAGTTTTCCGTTCTCGGTGTTTTTTGCGACGGCTCGAAGATAGCGGTCAAACCGTTCTTTGCCGTTGCTGTGAAACGCCCAGTTTGACGGATTCAGAAAAGCGTCTGCCTTGGCTGCAAAACTCAGGTTTTCAGCGTTTGAGTCGCGATTGTGGTCAAATTTGCTGCTGACGATGCCAACCAGATTTCCGCGATTGTCGTAGACCGGGCCGCCGCTGTTGCCTGGGCTGACGGCCGCCGAGATCTGGATCGACTGATCGCGTAGTCCGGAAATAATCCCGGTGCTCAGCGTATAGCGAAGGCCCTCAGGATGGCCAATTACGAAAATGTCGGCTCCATCGTGAGGCGAAGCAACGGGCTGCAGAAAGTCTGCGCCCTTGGAGTGGCGGGGAATCCAGAGCAAAGCCAGGTCAAGACCTGGTGCCTGCGCGACCACATCGGCGCTGGCCCATGTGCCCGTGGCTGTCGCGACCATGGCGTGTGAGGGTGCAGATTGTGATGGCCCGGCTTCCCCGTTAGTGACATGATTTGCAGTGGCGAATAAGTAGCCCTCTTTGTCAGCTTGCAGCAGAACTCCTGCTCCGAAGGCGTTGGAGGCAACTTCCTGGTGGTTCCAAAGTCGAGCGGCAGGGGAGACGACTATAACAAGTGGCTTGAATTTGGCGGAAACGTCCGCACTTGTCAGGTCGGTTAATGACGGAAGCGTGGGGAACTGAAGCCGCTCGTCGAGTTCAGGAAGGCCGGTATTGACGATTGCGGGGATGGGTACAAAGGAGAAGACAACTACGCCTGCCGTCACGGTGAGAAAACCGCTGATCACCAGCAGCGTGGAAAGAAACGACACCCAGGCGTATTTGACCCGAGGCGTCTCGGTGCGAAAGGCGATTCTCAAGATGATTGTGATGATGCACAGGACGGGTAGAACGAGCACCAAGCCAGACAAACCGACCTTTGCCCACCAGGGAACGGGCGGGGGTAATTTTCCAAAGGAAGATGAAGTTGGGGGCGCGTCGGGGATGGCTTTGATTTCATCTACTTCTTCGGCGCTGACTACTATCTTCTCAAGTGTCATCAGGATAAGACTCGCCGGAAAGAAAATGGATGAAAGCAGGATTTCGCGATGATAGTGGATAACGCTAGCTGAGGCAAGGCAATACGCTTTGATCCACTTTGAACGAAAAGACAGAGCCATGGCGGTCATCGACAAAAGCCGACCTGTGTCTTCCGGGGTCTTGCGCTGTGAAAGCCAAGGGACCTGATCGAATCACTGAGGCATCCGGAAATGATGCCCGGCACAATCGAGGGATTGAAGAGAAGAAGGCCGCAGACACCGGAAAGGTGCCAGCGGCCTTGCTCGTTGCTATCGGTGCTTACAGCCCGCTCTGGCTGCTTGGGTCGGTGTGCACGACGCGGTAGGTTGCGTTGCCACGGGACCATACGAGCAGGAGGATGTCTTTGCCGGAAGGCGTTGCGTGGACTTCCCCGACAAATTTCTCGGCGCTTGCGACAGGATGACGATTGACTTCGAGAATGACATCGCCTGGGGCGAGGCCCGCATCTTCCGCTGGACTGGCAGGTTTTACGCTTTCAATTGCAGCGCCTTTGACCTGGGTAGGTACGTTTAACTGATCGCGCAGTTCTGGCGTCAAGTCGCTTACCGCAACCCCAATTCGCCCACCTTTGCGGGCGGAGGCGTCTGCGTTTTCGGCAACTTCGGCATCGGCGTGGAATTCGCCGACTTTTATCTTCACCGTTTCTTCCTTGCCTTCGCGGAGAACTCCCAGTGTAATCGTATTGCCAGGCGCAATCTGGCTTACGGCGACCTGCAAGGCACTGCCGTTGACGATCTTGCTGCTATTCAAAGATCGCAGCACGTCGCCACTTTTGAGGCCTGCCTGGCTAGCCGGCGAGTCAAGCGTTACCTGGCTGATGATTGCTCCAGAAGCATCGGGAAGATTGAAGAAGCCAGCGTTATCCGGGGTAACATCGTTCATCGCAATGCCCAGATAGCCGTGGTGTACGGTGCCATCCTTGATGAGCGCGTCAACGGTTGCTTTGACAATCTGAGAAGGAATGGCAAAACCGGCGCCGGCGAAAGAACCGCTGTTGGAAATAATGAACGTGTTGATGCCGACGAGTTCACCGTGAGCATTAACGAGCGGTCCGCCGGAGTTGCCCTGGTTGATTGCCGCATCTGTTTGGATGTAAGCACCTGGCTTGCGCGGGTCATCTGTGTAGGGGTTGGGTCGATTCAATGCGCTCACAATACCCCGTGTCACGGAAAACTGAAAGTAGCCGAAGGGGCTTCCAAAAGCGAGTACAGTCTGGCCGGGATGCAGTTTGGTCGAGTCGCCCCAGGAGATGCTGGGCAGGTCCTTTGCGTCAATTTTGATGACGGCGAGATCGGTGAGCTTGTCCACTCCGATGAGCTTTGCGGGCAGGACACGGCGGTCATTCAGCGTCACCCGCATCTGGACTGCCCCATCGACAACATGATTGTTGGTGACAATAAATCCATCAGGCGAGATGATGATGCCGCTGCCGATACCATGCTCCACCTGGGAGTGGGGCATGGAGCGCTGCCCGTTCTGACCCTGGGGCGCGAAGAATCGCTCAAAGCCTGGCGGGATTGCTCCTGGCGGAATACCGGATTCGCGACCGTCCTCGGTGATTGCCTGCTCAACTGAGCCGCGGGACGTGACCGAAACATTGACGACGGCAGGGGTAACCTTTGCTGCCACGGATTCGACTGCGTTGTCAAGCGAGACGAGCGACGAGACGCTGCTGTCATCTAGAGGCAAAGCCGCGCTGGCTGCGTGAACGGCGGTGCGACCCAGCGCAAAACTAATGCAAAGCAGGAGGGTTGCAGCCGCTCCGAGGGGGAGGGCGATTCTCTTGATGCTAACGACTAATGAATTAGTTGATTCTGACATGACAACCTCGTATTTTGAAGTGATTGTTCGTTTGGGTTGATGGGTTCGTGTTTTAGGTGACCTTGAAGACTAGAGCTGAATAATCAACCATCCTGCTCGCGTTGGTACGGCTGCGAGTTCAGGATAGAGTTCGCCCTGGGGTGTGACACGGAGCAGCAGCCGCGTCGTTCCTTTCTGATACTTCTCGTCAAGGACTGTATCCGCTCCGTAATCGTTTGAAGTGGTTGCCAGCGACGATCGCACCTCCGCTGTGGTCAATACAATCCAGCCCTGGTCACTGGTCTCCTGTCTTTCAGAAACTGGCAAACGGTTTATGGCCGACTGTTTATAAGGCTTATCCAACTTCACTTCTGACGCAGATGGCGGAGACAGCTTTAGCCCCCTGGTTGTTGGCGAAAGCCGGTAATTTGGGTGAATTCCAACCGACTCGGAATCTGGCGTCTTTACATATTGATGCGAAGAGGCGATCATCGGCATCCTGCTCGGAACCGATGAAGCCGCGAGTGTCTCCCTTGTGAGGGGAGTTCGAGTGAACGCAATGAGTTGAGGGCAATGGGCCAACTCGACTGACCCTGCAATCAGCAAGCATGCGAGACTAGCGAAAAGGGTGCGCCGACCCAGAAGGCCCAGAGCTTCCTTTCCCCTGAGAATGCTGTGCACCCGCTGAACCAGTTCGGGGCGGTTTTGCCAGGCACCCAAGGACAAGGTCGCGGCGGAAAGGTGAGCGGCTCGACGGTCGCGACTACTCTCAGCCAGCCTGGTGAGGCAAGCCGCGTAGGCCCGCGGCGCGTGGGTTCGGGAGATTACGCCTTCATCGCATGCCATCTCGCGCTCTCTGCATAGCCTTCTCTCCATCCAAACGAGCGCAGGATTGAGGGGAAAAAACATCAGAGCGAGCTTCTGCAGCAAGTTCGTCCAGTCATCACCGCGTCGCAAGTGTTCCGCTTCGTGCAGGACAATCTGCTCCAGTTCCGCAGCGGTAAGCTCATGGAAAATCCAGGTAGGAATCAAGATTCGCGGGGCCAGGAATCCGATCACGCCGGGTCGCTCCAATGCATCGGTCGTACACACCTGGATTTTCCGCCCCGCGAGGCTTGACGAGAATGTCTCTGACCAAGCGTTGCACTCGACCTGACGCGCGTTAGCCCAGAGTTTGCGGAGTAGTCTGGCGTGGATCGCGAGATCTGCCGCACGGTAGGCCGAAGCGACGGTCCAGGCCAAGACGAGGAGGGCGCTCCAACGGATGTCAAATTGCAGCCAGGGTCTGACTGTCGTTTCACTTCCCAGCGCCGAGCCGGCGTAATGCGAGTTTACTGAGGAGAAGTGCGCCAACAGGGGCAGGGAACCAAGCGCGACCACCAAAGCAAACGCCATTGCCCATAGCGCAAATCGCAGAGAGGCTACCGTGCGAGGGGCGTAGTGAAGGCAAATGCTCAGACAGAGCGCGACCACCCCACCTTGCCAGACTGAAGTGACAAAAGCTGGAGCTGCGGCCTGAGAAAAGGTTAAAACAAGTGTCCACATACTTTCTGTTAGCTGCGCAAGATCGCTGATATTCCATGTCAATGTCAAGCCTTTTCCTCCATTCCGCCTGCTCCTGAGGCTTCATCTTCAGCAGCGTCCTGGATCGCTACTTTGAGCCGCTGTAGTTCTTCTGAGGAAATCTCTTCATCTCCAAGGAGCGAAAGCAGGAGGCGTTCCCGCGAGTTGCCGAAAAATCGGCTGAGTACATGCCGCACTTCAGAGCGGCTTGCCTCATGCTCTGCCACACAAGGCCAGTAAATAAAGGCGCGGCCCTCCTGGCGGTGTGCAACATAGCCTTTTTGTTCGAGAATGCGGATGGTCGTCAGCACGGAGTTGTATGCCAGCGCTTCGTCCTGGGGTATCGCTGCGACCAGATCGCCCACCGCCGATTCACCGCGCTCCCAAAGCAGCTTCATCAGCCTCAATTCGGCTTCAGTCAACGTATTGGACTTCTTTGGCGGCACTCGGTATCGGCTCCGGGTACTTCTGTATCTACCCACAATAGACTATCAACTAAACGATTAGTTAGCGGACTTGTGGAAAAGTTTTTTCGCGGAGCCTGGACTCTATCGTGTGCCCAAAGGCCGCAATTCGACGGCAAATTGGGAAGACGGCGCACCATGCATGTATAAAGGCCCACAGAGGAATCCCCATGTTCAAAGAAGAAACCTGGTGCCGACTTCGCATTTGCTGTCAGTTCTTATTGTTGATGTGGAGCGCTTGTCAGGCTTGCGCGCAAACTGGCCAACTGCAGGTTGCCGAATTGGGTCAATGCACCCTCGAAAGTGGTCAGTCGATCCAGGATTGCAAGGTTGGCTACCGCACTTTTGGCACGCTCAACGCCGCAAAGGACAATGCTGTGCTTATGCCTTCCTGGCTTTATGGAACGAGCGCAGACCTAGTGTCGCTCTTCGGCGATGGATCTTCTGCACAGCACCTTGTGGATACCGGCAAGTTTTTCGGCATTGCGATCGATGCATTTGGCAACGGGGTTTCGTCGTCACCCTCAAACAGCCCACATCAGCACGGCACGAATTTCCCAAGTCTCACGCCTCAAGACAGCGTTCGGGCTCAGTATCGCGTCCTCACCGAGATTGAACATCTCGAGCACCTGCACGCAGTTGTCGGTCTCTCGATGGGCGGAGAACAGACCTTCGTCTGGTCGGTCCTCTACCCAGGATTTTTTGATCTCGCAGTTCCTATTCTCGGTACCCCCCGCCTCACCACTTATGACCTCCACGTCAAAGAGATTCAAGTTGAATCAATCACGACTGACACCGACTATGCCAACGGCAACTATACGCGGGAGCCCGGCCTCAAGCTCGCCAATCTCATCGGTGCCCTCGTTGTGACCAGCCCGGAGTTTCGCAACCTCACAACGCCACGCGACCAGTTTGCCCACTTTCTCGCCGAAGCCGAAGCACCTCAGTCAATTGACGCCAATGATCGACTCTGGCAACTGCGAGCCATCATGCAGCAGGATGTAATAGGAAAGCGCACGATCGCAGAAGCGGCGCACTCCGCGACTGCACGATTCCTGGTTATCGTCAGCGCCGAAGATCATCTTGTGAATCCCCAACCAGCACTGGATTGGGCTGCCACCCTGGGAGCACGCACCTATATTTCCCATGGCAACTGCGCTCACCTCATCATGAGTTGCGACGCCGAGGCTGTTTCGAGCCGTGTGCGAGCGTTTTTGGCAGATAGCAAATAATGCCCGGCAAGCCCAGTGCTCCACCGTACGGAGAACAATCATGACCCTTTCGTCCTGCAAGAAAATTGGAAACTACCTCCGCAAATCAATGGGGCCAAACCTTTTTGTGGCGGTGACCCTCAGCGTGTTACTGGCCGGTCAAAGTGTGAGTGCCCAGAATTTTTCCGATATCAAGCCCACACCGCAGCAAACTGCATGGCAGGATCTGGAATTTGGCGTGATCCTTCATTTCTCCACCAACACATTCCTTGACCGGGAGTGGGGAGACGGCACCGCCGCTCCGACCGTTTTCAACCCCGCCCAATTTGATCCCGATCAGTGGATGAGCGCTATTCGTGATTCTGGAGCAAAATACGTCGTACTTGTTGCCAAGCACCATGATGGCTTCTGCCTTTGGCCGACCGCACAGACCGCCTACAGCATCAAAAGCAGCCCATGGCAGGGCGGCAAAGGCGACTTGGTTGGCGACGTGGCGCGTTCAGCCCGAAAATTTGGGCTCAAATTTGGCGTCTATCTATCGCCCTGGGACCGTCATGAACCCAGATACGCCGCTCCAGCCAGCTACGATCAGTACTATCTTGCAGAATTAGAAGAGCTTGCTACTCGCTACGGAGACCTGGTTGAATTCTGGCTGGACGGTGCAGGTAGCGCTGGCCACGTCTACAACTTCCCCAAAATTATTGAAACCTTGCGTACTTATCAGCCAAATACCATCGTTTTCGCCGATACCGGCCTCTTTGAATACGGCGATGCACGCTGGGTTGGCACTGAATCTGGCACAGTTGGCTACGAAAACTGGAACGTGATTGACCGCCACGGATACCTGCGCTGGCGCCCAATCGAGGCCGACACTCCGCTCCGAAAAGACCACTGGTTCTGGCACCCCAATGACCAATCTTCGCTGAAAAGTGTTGCAGAGCTGCTTTCGACATACGACGAAACCGTAGGGCGCGGTGCGCAATTGATGTTGGGTGTTGCGCCGGATAGTCGAGGGCTGCTTCCCGATTCGGATGCAACCCGACTTCGTGAATTTGGCCGGGCACTACACCAGCGGTTTTCGACAAATCTTGCTCTGGAGCATCTCGCTGCGGGTGGAAGCGGTACAGCCCTGGATGGGAACCAGGACACCTTCTGGTCTGCACCTCCTGGATCAAACCAAGCGACTTTACAGGTCTCCTTTCCGAAGCCAATCACGATCGATCACGCGCTGACAATGGAATGGCTCAATGATGGCCAGCACATCCAGAAATATTCGATCGACATTTGGACAAACGGTGAGTGGAAGTCTGTTGCCGAAGGACAAGCGATTGGGCACAAGAAACTCGACAATTTTTCGCCCGTCACCACCAGCCGGATTCGCCTGAGCATTCTCTCGAGTACCGGTCCCGCCCACATCCGCGAATTTCAGCTCTATCGATTCCCTTAAAATCGGGTGCTCAAACTGTGCGAAATCATCCTTGCCCCTTCAACTTGATCTCATCGAAATGGTACAGCGTCTTAGATATTGACACGACGGCCATTTAGCGGGACACTGATTTCAGGTTCAATGAGTGAGATAGGAGTTCACAATGCGAGACACGCCGCCTCAAGGCACCTACAAAGTTCAAGCCCTCGACCGCGCCTTTGCAGTTCTCGATCTCCTCGGCGAAAGTGATGTGCCTCTCGGGTTGGCACAGGTCGCTTCTTCGCTTGCTCTCCACAAGAGCACGGCCCACCGTTTTCTGATGGTCCTTGAGCGCCATCATATGGTCGAACGGACGGTGAACGGGAAGTTCCGTCTAGGCCTGCGTCTCTTTGACTTCGGAAACCGGGCAATTGAGCAGTATGACCTCCGCGATCGTGCCCAGCCGCACCTACGCAAACTTGTCCTTGAGACAGAAGAGACCGCTCATCTTTGCATTCTGGAGCAGGCTCACATCATTTATCTGGACAAAATCGAGCCTGCGCGCTCAGTGCGTATGATCACCCGCGTTGGTGCAAGCAACCCTGTCCACTGTACTTCTGTAGGCAAAGCAATCCTGGCTTTCCTGCCTGAGGAGCGTATCGCTGAGGTCATCCGTCGTACCCGCTTTGAGCGTTTTACGCATCGGACGATTGGTACGGCTGAAGCGCTGCGGACCGAAATCGAAAAGACGCGCCGCCGTGGTTATGCTGTCGACGACGAAGAATTGGAAGAGGGACTTCGCTGCATCGCCGTTCCAGTACTTGATGCGCAGCGACTGCCTGTTGCAGCAGTCAGCATCTCAGGCCCTTCGTTCCGCGTGACTGCTCAGAAACTGCCGGCGATCGCAAATCACCTGCTGCAATGCGTACGTGGGATCTCAGCAGACATGGGGTTTGTACCCGCCTCGAGGCAACCTCGATCCAGCATCAGCCACGTCTAACCTGTTTTATGTCAATGGGTGCCGATCCGATCTACCAATTTTCCCATCGAAGTGCGCATCGGAACGGTGTCTTCTGTTAAACTCAAGTTGTTGCAACCGATTGGGCTTCCAGGTCCAAACCGGGGACGTAGCTCAGTTGGTTAGAGCGCTGCCCTGTCACGGCAGAGGTCGCGGGTTCGAGCCCCGTCGTCCCCGCCATAAACCCAAGAAAAAAAGGGTTTATGGCAGTGATAGCTTCTTTCATACCGTCTTCCGGGATGCCTCCGTTTTGATATCGCCCTCGACGTTGTGCCAAGTGGAATGTGTGACGTTGGCCTCCATCAGTTGAAAATCAATGTGCCGCCAACGAAAAGCAAGTAACCCACTGCGATGTAGATCGGTGCTCCCATCGAGCAAGTCGTCTTCACGATGCCGGATGGTCTCTGGGCCATTTTTAGCGGTGGGCACCTTCTGCACGATCTGCTTGCACTTGGCGCTATCGTTATGGGGCAATGGGCCAAGGAACATCACTCGGTCCGCCTAATGATTTTGGTGGTTGGTCTTACCTTGGGCAGACACCTCAAATTCCATCCCCTCCTTCAAGTACTTCACTCGGCTCGCGGATTCCGCATCATTAATAAATTCTGGTTTTCCGGGGTTCGTTTCGGTGTCTCCGCATTGATGAAGCGATAGCGTTCCGCACTGGTCACCGAACTTCGGGCTTTTATTCCCCCGTACCAGAGGTCGCACGTTCGGCGCGCTGTTCGCGCAACTCGCATCGGTCAGTCGCCAGAAGCCCCGCTGCCTCAATTGGGCAAGATCTATCGAGTCGAAATATGGCAAGGACCCTTTACTTGATTCGAGGCGCAAAAATGATGCCGTGGAGTTCGTGGAGATCATCCTCTCTCCGATGAGCAAGCGGATCAAATCCGCTGCGACGCAAAACTTTGATTCTTTTTAAGCTTGAGATGATTCAAACGACCGCCCCAGTGGAAGAGTTCAAGTTTCGACGACTTGGCGCACCCATTTATTTCTAAATAATTGCTTTGACCGGAAATGAAGCGCGCTGTATTGTTGCGGGTGTCAGGAATTGAATTTCCCGGTCCCTGGAGTATTTATGCTTGCATTGACCAGCAGAGCAGCCGATGTTCAGCGGCTTCTTTGTCGCTTTTGCCATGTTTCCTTGGTAGTCTCCGCCTTAGTGGGCTTTTCACCGTGTTTGTTTGGCGAGAGTCGTGGGGTAGTCGTTGCCTCCCAACGCAAGGAGACGGGGCAACATTTTGTAGGCAGGAGGCTAGGGGTTGAGAGTAAGTTGGACGCGCAGCCGCTGCAATTCTTCCCGTCTCCGCTGCCAAATGCAGAATCCCGGTTCAATGCGGTGGGGGCCGGTTTCTCGCTTCGTTTGGGTGATCGAAAACTCGTCTTGACCAACGTTAGTGTGGCACCGGGAAAGGCTGCAAGTGCCTATGAAAGCAGCGCAGCGTCCATGGGGGCAGGCCACGACATATCTGCGGGCGCAATGCAGACCGTGAAAAAAACGGCGACGGTTGAGTTTTTGGGTGCGCAGCAGGCTCCGGGGGTTGTAGGACTAAATCCTTCAACCACATATGCCAATTTCTTTGTTGGCAAAGATCCGGCACAATGGCGATCCCACGTAAGTGGTTTTGGGCGTGTGAAGTACTCCAATCTCTACCCCGGCATCGACCTCGTCTATCACGGGGAACTGCATGGCCGCCTCGAATATGACTTTATTGTGGCTCCTGGCGCGGACCCTCAGCAGGTGCGTTTCCATGTCGCAGGCGATAAGCCGGCTGTGATTGACGAGGATGGAAGCCTGCTGCTCGATGGTCGGGAAGGCGCGATGCGGCTGGACCGGCCGGTCCTTTACCAAAACATACCCAATGGCAAGAAGGTGATTGCTGGTGGATTCGTTGAGCTGGCCAGGAATGAGTTCGGCTTCCGCGCCGCAAGATACGACCGGTCCAAGCCGCTGATCATCGATCCAACAATAAATCTGCTCTATTCAACCTTCATTGGCGGTCGTCACGAAGACGAGGACTATGACCTGGAATTAGACGCAAACGGAAATACCTACCTTGTGGGACGTACCGCCTCAGAAGATTTCCCGGTCAGTGGAAACGCGCTCCAAACGTTAAGGTCGAACGTTGGCACGTATACCTACGATGGTTTTGTCATGAAGTTCGATAATTCGGGTAATCTTGTGTACTCGTCGTTTCTCGGCGGCAGCGGCAATGACTCCATCAACCATTTAGCACTCGATGCTGCCGGAAATGCCTATGTTGTAGGATCCACTTCTTCCTCTGACTTTCCTGTCACTGCGGGAGCCTCGCAGAGTCAGTATGCAGGCGGCGGCTCCGATGGATTTATCGCCGAAATCAGTTCAGATGGATCGCAGCTCATCTATTCGAGCTACTTCGGTACAACTGGCAATGATGGCGTAAGCCTTATCAAACCAGATGGAAGCGGAGCCTATATTATTGCCGGATCTGCGAGTGCGGCCGGGCTGCCCACAACTAACGGCGTATTTCAGACGCAGAGCGCCGGTCAGGCCAACGCGTTCTTTGGCCGGGTCTCCTTTCCGCAGAGCGGCACTATGACCATCAACCAACTTACTTATTTTGGTGGTTCCGCCCAGTCTGATCCAACCGGCGTCGCTGACATGACAATTGATTCAGCAGGCAATCTGTACTTTGCTGGCCAGGTTCAGGAGTCGACCTTCCCGGTAACAAGTGATGCGCTCGTCAAAACATTTACTTCAAGCGGCGGATGCTTTATCTCATCTACCCCCTACTCCATTGGCTTTCTTACCAAGATGAGTCCAGACCTCTCAAAGATGCTTTATTCGACCTATTTTGGCGGGAAGGTAGAAGCCACGGGAAACGTACATGAACAGGTGGGCTGCGCTCAGCGCATCCTGTCAATGCACATCGATGCTACCGGACTGATCTATCTTGCGGGTAATACAAGCGAGAGCGATTTTCCCGTAACTGCAGACGCATTGCGCAGCAAATTGAATGGCGATGGGGGGGCGGGGTTTGATGGATTTCTCAGCATCCTGAGCCCGGACGGGACCAAGCTTCAATACTCAACATTCATTGGTGGCACCCAGTTCGAATACAGTGAAAACATGGCCTTTGACTCCGGCAATCACATCTGGATCTTTGGGGCCACTGATTCATCCGACTACCCCGTCACTTCAGATGCACTCCAGGCTACCCCGGGTGGCGGCACCGACGGGTCTCTGACAGAGCTAAGTTCCGACGGTAAGACGATCCTGTATTCAACTTACCTTGGCGGTTCTGGAAGCGATAATCAAACAGGTGCGCACATCGCGATTGACGCCAATGACACACTCCATCTGGGCGGAAGTACCAGTTCCCCGAATTTTCCGATAACACCCACCGCTTTGCAGGGGGTCTTTGCCAATGGCGGCGTCTCCGGGTTTGACGGAACTGATGCTTACTTCACGCTGCTCGGCTCGGGGACAATCGGGACCGTCGGCCCGCCTACGGGGGGGAACATAGGCGATACCACCATCAACGTAAGTGGAGCCGGCTTCACCAGTGGAGCAACCTGCGAATTGACGGAGGGCTCTACTGTGATTGCTTCGGTGCTGGCTACTATCAATGCCGGGGGAACTGCGATTGCCTGCACCTTCCCACTGAATGGGGCAGCAGCCGGCTCATACGACGTCGTAGTCAAGAACGCCGATGGCACATCGTTCACCAGAAAGGGTGGCTTCACCGTTGAGAACGGCGGGCAGTCCACAATCTGGGCCAACATCGTAGGCAGGCCAAAGATCCGAACCGGGAGCCCATCTACCTTCTCGATTGTCTATGGAAACTCCGGCAACGTAGATGCATACGGCGTACCTGTTTCGATAGAACTGCCCGGAACCTTCACTTTGGATATCCCGGGTGCCCCAACCGGCATGTCTCAAAAGTCGCGCAAGACTAGCGCGAAAAGCACCGCCGCAACCAATGTCGTCGCCACGGACCTTTACTACAAAGACACTACGAGCGGCTCGAACATCATCCAGTTTGTTGTGCCCCATCTGGCACCAGGCGAAAGCATCTCGATACCCTTCCAGGCAACCGACGCTACGGATGGAGATACCTGGGCAGTTGGCGTCACGGCTGGCAATTCCGCGTTCAACTCAATTGCAGAAGCTCAAAGCGGCTTAAGCGGACTATCGCCTTCGACTACTTGCGCCCCTGCCAACACTTCCCTGCAGAACTGCCTGAATCTCGGAGCCGCAGCCTTCGTGACAGCGGTGAGCGGGCAGTTCACTGACATGGGACAGCAGGAGGGCTTCACCTACAACACCGCGGAGGCAACCACGGCGTTCACGCAGTACTACGCGGCGGCGGTCGCCGATGCGATCAACCAGAGCACGGGCAGACCGACGCAGGCCGGGTCAGTGCGAGCGACGAACACCGGATCTAAGCCACAGCCGGATGGCCTCGGCGTCAATGTGAGCTGCTGCAACGAGATTACCGTCACGCCAACCAATGGGCCGGGAGGGCCGATTAACATCACCTACAACGGTCTGCCTTCAGTCACGACCATTCCGGCAATTGGGAACAATCCTGCTGTGAAGAATCCGGTCATAGGGCCGCTAGTCAAGAATGCCATCAACCAATTGCAGGACAAAGTCAACAATCAGATATTCAATTCTCCCAAAAATATCTGCGGCGCGGCCGGCGCGCTACAGGGTGGGACAGGCACGTTCAACGGTCCCTATCAAAAGGATTGTGGTTCATGCAACGCCGGAATTCAGATTTGCACCAACACCTATTCGTGCAACATAGTCACAGCAGGCGGCGGAAGCACTCAGCTGATTAAGGGTTTGCCATACCCTGTAAACTGCGATCCGAATATGCCAAAATTCTGCAAAAAGAAGAAGAAAGGGAAGAGCGGATTGGACGGGGTTATCGATCATTTCACTCCATCGCTGATCAGCTTGACCAATCCCTTCCCCGATGCCTCCGGTGGCGGCGATGGCTGCGATGACGGAGGTTCCGGAGGGTCAATCGATCCTAACTACAAGTCCGGCCCAAGCGGCGACGGCTCTGCGAGCCACTATGTGCGCGGTACAACGTCGCTCGCCTATGTGGTAGGTTTTGAAAATGAGCCAAAAGCCACCCTGCCCGCCGCGCAGGTGGTGGTTACCGATCAGCTTGATCCAGGCAAAGTAGATCTCAGCACACTCACGCTCGGTGCGATTTCGTTCGGGACAAACCTGATCAATCTTCCCGCAGGCACTTCGAGTTACAGCACGACGTATCACTTGAATTCAAGCCTCTCGGTTCGTATTCAGGGCAGCTTGAACGTCGACACAGGGCTGCTCAAGTGGACCTTCACTTCCATCGATCCTTCGACGGGCCTGCCGCCGTCCGATCCTACCCTGGGTTTCCTGCCGCCGGATAGCGATGGCATCATCGGCCAGGGAAGCGTGATTTTCAACGTGATGCCCGCCGCCAGTCTGACTACCGGCACGACCATTACAAATATGGCAAAGGTCGTCTTTGACACCAATGCCGCCATCAACACACCTGCGTGGCTCAACACGCTCGATGTCGATGCGCCGGTGAGCAAAGTCTCTGTTCTGCCGGCGCACGAGATAACCAGCGGATCGAGTGCCGCATTCGCCGTAAATTGGTCCGGCACCGATAAGGGTTCGGGCATCAGCACCTACGACGTATACGTTTCTGACAATGAGGGCGCATTTACGCTCTGGCAGGGCGGCGTATCAACAACGACAGCCAACTATACCGGAACGCTCGGACATAGTTACGGCTTCTACAGCATCGCCACGGACGCAGCCGGAAATGCTGAAGTCGTCAAGACAACAGCGGAGACCACAACGACCGTTGTTCCCCCTACGCCTCTCGTTACGACCACCACCCTCTCAGCAAGCGCCGTCAGCATCGCATCCGGAACTTCGGTGACACTCACTGCAACGGTAGCGCCTCCCTCAGGCACAGCATCCATCCCAACTGGGATGGTCAGTTTCCTGAGCGGGACAACGCTGCTCGGCGCAACCGCTCTCGACGGTACCGGAAAGGCAACTCTTGCGACGACGGCCTTAGTGGCAGGAACAGATAACCTGACTGCGAGTTATCCAGGAGACGCTCTATTTGCAGCCTCTGTTTCAACAGCCGTGAGCGTTACCGTTGGGAATCCCTCGGTGACCATCACCATCAGCCCTTCAACCGCCACAATTTCGAGCGGTAGCAGCGCGACGGCAACCATTACGGTGACGCCCCAGTTCGGGTATCACTCGGAAGTTTCGTTCGCCTGCTCCGGGCTACCAGCCAACGCAACCTGCAGCTTCTCCCCAACAACCGTCACACCTTCAGGCGCTCCTGCGTCCAGCACACTGACCATCGCGACCGGAGTCGCTTCGAGCACAGCGGTGCGCACGATGGCTTCCAGCAACACCACGAACAAAATGGCTGAAAGGATTGGATCAGGCATAGCCCTGTCACTGGTCTTCCTGCCCTGGAGCTTCTTGCGGATTCGCAGGCGGCTTTCAGGGCGGGTTGAAGCCCTGCGCAGCCATACTTGGCTGATACTCTTCCTCATGGCAGGTTTGCTCGCCGGGGCCACTGCGCTCTCTGGTTGCGGCGGCTCCAGTTCCAGCCACTCCACACCCAAGGGAACGAGCACCATATCTGTCACTGCCACGGCGGGTGCTGCGACGCAAACAGCAGCTTTCCAGCTCACAGTGAACTAATCCTAATCAGAACCTCAATTGCTTGCTTGGATAGGGGAACAATGGGCGCAGTCCGCATCTTCATTCGCTCTGCGGGAGCGTCCCAACGGGCAACTTCACGATCAAACTTCGACCAGCGGGCTCCAATTAGTTCGCCAGTGCGCATAATTGCCATCGCCATCAGTTCCGGCGCTTCGATCTTAGCTATAGGGCGGGCTCCCAGGACGGGCAGAGTAACCTTGCCCTAAGAATGGGTATCCGATAACCTATAAGAAATTGGTAGTACTCGAGGCTGTGGGAAAGTCGGAAAGCTAATTTCGCTTTCTTGCTTTCCCATAGCCTGCTTTCGCTGGCCATCTCTGATGCAAAATCAAATCGCCTGACTATGGGGCCGCAAATCAGCATCTGAAGCCAAATTTGAGCATGAACTGGGTCCGGATATCGGCGCGCTCCTGTTCGAGACTATTGCTTCAAGACAACCAGATGCGGGGTGTTAACGTTACTCGCATTGAAGTGGTCCCAGATGGCTTGCGCGGTCTTTTTGGGGACTACGGAGGCTAGCGACTCCGCGGTGGCTTTTTGGACTTCCTTTAAGCTCCCGAAGTGGGTTAGGAGGCGCTGGCGGGTGCCGGAGCCTACGCCTGGAATTTGAAGGAGTTCTGAGTCGCGATCGCGCATTTCCCGGCGTTTGCGGTGGTAGCCGATGGCGAAGCGGTGGCTCTCGTCGCGAATCATCTGGACTAAATGCAGGACGGGCGAGCGACGATCCAAAACCACCGGCTCGTCTTCGTTGCCGTGGACGTAGATGATTTCTTCGCGTTTGGCGATCGAGGCGAGGGGCTGGCTGGTGAAGCCGAGTTCTTCGAGGGCGTGGGCGGCTGAGCTGAGCTGGCCGAGGCCGCCATCGATGAGGATGAGCGAGGGCATTTCGTCTTTTTCGTCGAGGACGCGCTTGTAGCGGCGGGTGACGATTTCGCGCATGGAGGCGAAGTCATCGACGCCGGAGACGGTCTTCACCTGGAACTTGCGGTAAGCGGATTTTTTCATCGCGCCGTCTTCCCAGACGACCATGGAGGCGACGGTTTCTGCGCCCTGGATGTGGGAGATGTCAAAGCACTCGATGCGTTTGGGCAGGTCGGGGAGCATGAGGGCGTCGGCGAGTGCCTCCTGGATGGCTTTGCGGGAGGGCTCGAGGACGCGGAAGCGCTGGGTGTAGGACTGTTTGGCGTTTTGGCCGGCGAGGTCGATGAGAGAGCGCTTGTCTCCGCGCTGCGGGGCGGCGAGCTCGACGCGGTGGCCGCTGCGCTCGGCGAGGAGGTGGGCGAGGGTTTCGCGATCTTCAAAGTCGACGGGGACGAGGATGGTGCGGGGGACGTATTGCTGGTCGATGTAGAGCTGTTTGAGCAGGGCGGAGAAAAACTGGCCAGCGTCAAAGGACTGCGCGTCCAGCGATTGGCCTTCGGCGGATTCCATCTGGTGTATGTCGAGTTCTTCCTCTGATCCGGGATCCGAGGGGGCGGCCATGAACTCGGGGAGGTCTTCCCAGAAGAATTCGCGGCGGTCGACGATCTTGCCGTTGCGGATGTGGAAGAGGTTGGCGGCGATGGAGCCCGCTTCGTAGTGGTAGCCGAAGACGTCGGCGTCGTCCTGGTCTGCGGTGGCGATGCGCTGTTTTTCTTCTAACTGGTGGACGGTGCTGATCAGGTCGCGGTAGCGGGCGGCGAGCTCAAACTGTTCGGCCTCGGCCGCAGCGGCCATGCTGGCGTAGAGGGATTTTTCGAGTTCGGCGTGGCGGCCCTCGAGGAAGAGCTGCGTGTCTCTGACGGCCGTGGCGTAGATCTCGGGGGTCGTGAGCTCTTTCACGCAGGGGCCGAGGCAGCGGTGAATGTAGTACTGCAGGCAGGCGCGCGGGTGGTAGCGGTTGAGATCGACCTTGCAGCTGGGGATGAGAAAGCTGCGGTGGATGATTTCAACGACGCGGTAGGCGAGATTGCCGGGAAAATAGGGGCCGTAGTAGGCGCTGCCGTCTTTGCGCAGGCGGCGGGTGACGAAGACTTTGGGGTGACGGTCGCCGAGGGTGAGCTTGACGTAGGGGTAGGTCTTATCGTCACGGAGCAGGATGTTGAAGCGCGGCTTCTTTTGCTTGATGAGGTTGTTTTCAAGCGCCAGGGCCTCCATCTCGTTGTCGACGAGGATGTAGTCGAGGTCGACGGCCTCACGCATGAGAGTGCCGGTTTTGGCGTTGGCCTGGCTGGCAGCGAGCAGGTAGCTGCGCACGCGGGAGCGGAGATTGCCCGCCTTACCGACGTAGATGACCGTGCCCTCGGCGTTTTTGTAGAGGTAGACGCCGGGCTGGGTGGGGAGGGTGCGGATTTTTTCGTAGAAGTCCATGGGGGAGCGGCACGGCAGTGGTGTCAGCGCCTGTTTCTAGTGTAGCGATTCGAGCGGAGCTGCCTTAATTTTGGGAAGGATTTTCGGGCCGGGCGGGCCATGCTTGCAAGTTGTTCGCAGGTTGTTTCGAAACTTACCCTTTGCGGGACGATTTACGAGGTTCAGGGAAGCGTCTCTCATCTTCAGATTTGGCAACACCTAACAGCCGTCGTTCGAGAGAATGCAACGTCCTTTCGCTATAACCTAAAAGCATGGCCACGCCTAAGACAATCAGAATTTTTACTGCCGATCCGGGCGAGGCCAAAGGTGCAGCGCACGCATTCAACGCATCCGTGAAAGTTTGATTCTGTATCGCAACCGGGAATATGCCCCAGCCAAGAAACGCACTGCCGATGAGGCTTGCGACTGCCCCGGACACAGTGCCGCTGAAAATCCGACGCTCATAGGCGTCAAGTTCCCCTGAGAGACTTTCGTCCAATGCAGGAAGCTTCGTTATGACGCCAACAGAGCTACCCGTCCCACCAGCAAGGAAAATGCCGAGCCATAGCAAAGGAGAAAAGTACCGTGCAAAGTAAAGCGCAGTCATTGATAGCAGTGTCAGAATGATCGCAGCGCCGCCGAGCTGCCAGTGGTAAGACTTGGAACTTTCTGCATAATCATCGACGTAATCGCTCCACGAATCCTGTTCGGAGAAAATTCCGTACAAGGCGGAACGCGCATTATCCGGGTTTTTACTCGCATTTTTCAATCGGTCTGTGAACAGCTCTCGCAGTTTTTTGACAGCCGTTTTCGGTATGCCCCAACCCTCTAAATTGTCGATAATTAGAGTGCCTTCGTCTTGAATATCGTCTACCGGACAGAAGTAGGCCGCAAAGAGCCCCTGCAACTCCCCGTCCGCTTTCAGGTCTTCCAGCTCATCGGGATGAGCTGCATTTCTCGCTTTCTCCTCAATATCGTCGATTTGTCTCAACACGGTTGCTAACAACACATCGTTTTGAGGGTCGTCAGATTTCCTCGGACGCTGGGCCATCAGTTGAACATGCACCCGTTCGCCGGTGATGCTAGAAAGAGCGTCAACACGGGACTTCTCTAACTTCCATTTGGTGCGCCGCTCGCCGGGAAACCACCGCAAAGCATCCATAAGCTCTCTACGCTAATGTAGCGCTCCACCAATCGTGTTCTCGCAGAAATAGCGTCATAATCTATGACGGGTGGCTCAGGCCTGAATAATCGAGTTGATCCGCCGCTTCGGTTGTCCAACGTATCCGTCTCACGAATGAAACAGCCTGTCGATACGGTCAACTACGTCCTCGTGCTCTACAAACTCGCCCCGGTCGGCCTGCTCTATGCCTCTTTGCACTCCTGCAATAAAGCTTGCGTGACGGGCGAGCATCCGAATAATGGTGTCCTCGACCAATTGCTCCGGATTTTTGCCGTTGGCGGAAGCCACATGCTGGAGCTCCGATTCAACGTCGGGCGGGAAATGGATGTGCATAGGCTACAAGTTACGTGAAAGGAAGGAGATGGGCAAGACTGAAGACGAATTCACGGTGGCCTGAGCAGGCTGGGGTGCAGCGAGACGGACATCGGACCGAGTGGGGCTTGAGGAAGGCCTGAGATGAGGTCTGGGCTACGGTTTGACCACAGCTTGGGCGGTGTCTGTGTACTGCTGGAAGCTGATGGCTTTGCCGTCCCGGAGTTGCCAGACGTGGGCGACCTGGGCGTCGAGGATGCGGCCCGTGGCTTTGTAGGCGGCTTTGTAGCGGCCCGTCATGAGGATGGTGTTGCCGGCGTCGATGAATTTTTCGGCGATGACGTGGAAGTAGTCCCATTCGGTGGCGAGGCGGTAGAAGACGCCCTCGCCGACTGCGGCTGGGCCGTTGTAGGGGTTGTGGTCGGCGTAGGGAAAGCCTTCAGCTTCGTTCCAGACGAGGTCGGGGGCGAGGGAAGCCATGATCGTGGGGCCGTCGTTGGCCGCGAATGCGGCGTAGAGATTCTGAACGACTTCGAGATTGGACAAGGACATTGAGCGCCTTTCTTGAGCGCCTAAAGTTAACGGCCGGTGGCGGTGCCGGTCAAGGCAAAAGACAAACGTGTCGCGTAAGCATTACAAGGACTATGTAAAAGTTACACGATATGGATCCGCACAGATTGTGGCGCGATTGGGCTAGGTATCGCGGAATCAGTAGTTTGAGGCTTTGAGTGGGTTTGGCCTCTGACGTGCCAATCAATTGACCGAAAGAAGTTGAATGAGCTCTGCCGTAACCACAGCGCAGGGCCATCACCAGGAAAGGAATTCTCCCCATGATGCAACGCATGAATTTTTTGAATGCTTCTGTTCTTGCGGTAGCGATAGCCGGGCTCTCCGGTTGCGCGACCAAGAATTATGTTCGCAACCAGACGGCACCGTTGATTGATCACACGAATCAACTGAACGACAAAGCGGCAGAGAACAATCGCGCAATTCACGATACAGATGACCGGGCTACTGCGGGCATTACCAAGGCGCAGGGCGCGGCAGACGCCGCTACGACCAATGCGCAGGGAGCTCAGAAATCTGCCGGCGAGGCAGAGATGGCGGCGAACAATGCGGTGCACCGGGCAGATTCGCTGGCGAGCGTCGTAGCAAATCTCGATAATTACCAGCCGATCGGCAACCTTGCGGTGACATTTGGCTTCGACAAAGCGGTTTTGACGGCGGACGACAAGGCGCAACTGGACACCTTTGCTCCGACCATTACGACGGCGAAGAGCTACATCGTGGAAGTAACGGGCGGGACTGATTCGGTGGGCAATGCGGACTATAACTACGCGCTGAGCCAGCGCAGGGCGGATGCAGTGGTGCAGTACCTGGCTGCGAAGTACGCGATCCCGGCGCATCGCTTTTACTTGATTGGAATCGGCAAGGACAAGGAAGTGGCCGATAACAAGACGAAGGAAGGCCGGGCAAAGAATCGCCGTGTGGAGATTCGGCTGTTGTCAAACCAGGGCAAGACGGATACTGCTGTGGCGGCTGGTCCTGCGACTGGGGGACGGTAAGCGGATGACTGACCAGGGCCTCAGCAATAAATGGAATGTTTTGAAAGAGCGCGCCGGTTTTCGGACCGGCCTGTTCTTCTTTCTTTGGCCGCTGCTGCTGTCGCGTGAGAATACGGAAGCGATGTGGATCATGGGTTCAACCGGCCTGGCGGAATCGGACCGGGGCCTGGATGGGCGGCTCTGAACTTGCGGTAAATGAGCAACCTGCTGATGGATAATTCAGCATTGCAAGTGATTAGTAAATTGATTTACTATGGGTCGCTGCGGCATGTGGCGACCCATAGCTGTTGCTGCCGCGCTGGAGAGACCTTGCTTATGCGTCTGCGCTTGCTGTTCCTTTTATTCCCTCTTTTCGCATTTCTAACTTCCTGTTCTGGCGGCGGTAGTGGCACGGTTACGCCGACGCCGATTCCTGTGGGGAATGCGGCGACGGTTGATTTTGGGGTGACCAACCAGACAATTCGCGGCTTTGGCGGGTCGTCCGCGTGGATCAGCAATTTTTCGAGCGGGCAGGCTGACGCGCTCTTTGGGAGCGGGAGCGGCCAACTTGGGCTGAGCATTTTGCGCGTGCGCATTGACCCTTCTTCCGATACAGGCGGCGCGGCAAACTGGGGAACTGAGCTGCACAATGCCCAAATGGCCTCTGCGCGTGGGGCGAGCGTGATCGCAACACCGTGGACCCCGCCGGCGGATATGAAGACCAACAGCAACACCGTTGGCGGCACGCTAAACACGGCGAGCTACGGGTCCTATGCGAACTATCTGCAGAGCTTTGTGAGCTACATGGCGAGTGGCGGGGTGAATTTGTATGCGATCTCGATGCAGAACGAGCCGGATGCGAATGTCTCGTACGAATCCTGCGGGTGGACGGGTGACCAGATGGACGCCTGGGTGGCAGGGAATGCGGCTACGCTGACGACGAAGCTGATGATGCCAGAGTCAGAGAGCTTCACGACGAGCCTGTCTGATGCGGCGCTCAATGACGCTAGTGCGGTGGGGCATATTGCCATTGTGGCCGGTCATATCTATGGAACGAGCGCGGCGCCTTACGCGAATGCGGTGAGCAAGGGCAAGGAACTCTGGATGACGGAGCACTTCCAGTCCGGGACCGGGATCAGCGGTGCGCTCGCACTGGCGCGCGAGGTGCACGATTCATTGACCGTTGCAAACTACAACGCGTACCTGTGGTGGTGGATTGAGAACTACACGGGCGGGGGCTATACCAGCGGATTAATGGATGATTCGCATACTCCGACGCTGAATGGGTATGCGCTGGCGCAGTTCTCAAGGTTTGTGCGGCCCGGCTATGTGCGGGTCAATGCTACGGCAAATCCTCAGAGCGGGGTATATGTGTCGGCGTACAAGGGCGGCGGCCACTTTGTGATTGTGGCCATCAATACCGGCGCGGCTTCAGTCAGCGAGCCATTCAGGGTGCAAAATGGGGCGCTAACCTCGGTGACGCCCTACCAGACGAGCGCTGCAGCCAACCTGGCGGCGCAAGGATCGGTAGCTGTCTCAGGCGGCGCATTCACGTTCACGCTGCCGGGGCAGAGCATCACGACGTTTGTGCAGTAGGAGAAACGGCGCTAGTCAGCTTGCTGCTGGCGGATGTGCTCGGCGCGGACGTCGTTGGCGGTGAAGAGGGCGTGGAATGGCGCTCCTGCTGCTGCTTCGACGGCGGGGCGGCCGGCTGCTTCTTCGCGTTCGACCAGGCAGACGACGGCGGCAACGACCATGCCTGCCTCCTTGGCGGCGGCGATGGCGTTGATGGTGGAAGCGCCGGTTGTGCAAACGTCGTCTACGATGACAACGCGGGCGCCCTCGCGGCAGAACCCCTCAATGCGGCGGCCGGTGCCGTGGGCTTTCTCTGCCTTGCGAACCAGGAAGCCATGGAGCAGCGGAGACTCCGGATCGACCTGGGCGTGCCAGGCGCTGGCAGTAGCGACGTTACAGACGATGGGGTCAGCGCCCATCGTGAGGCCACCTACAGCTTCCGCTTTGATATCGTGATCGGCCAGCAGCTCCAGGAAAGCGTGGCCGGTGAGGCGGCCGCCCTCAGCGTGAAGCGTGGTGGTGCGGCAGTCAATGTAGTAATCGCTGTTCACACCGGAGGAGAGTGTGAAGTGGCCCAGGCGGAAGCTGATGCGGGCGAGAAGGGCCAGGAGCTGCTGCTTGTAGGAGGGTTCGGAGTGGACTTCGGTGATGGCTGGCATAGGCCCCAGTTTATCAAGGTCCGCAGTTGTGCATACAAAATGGCCGGCAGCAAATATCTGCTGCCGGCCATTTTGTCCCAGGGGAGGGATATTAATTCGATTGCGGCGGCTCGTTGGTCGCTACAAGGTTCATCGGCTCGGTGAGGGTAAACATGAGCATGGAGCCGGGTTCGAGGGTGGCCTGGGGATGATCAACCATGATGTGGGTGGTGACGAGGCCAGCGCCGATAAGGCCGCCAGTGAGCGCGCCGATGGGGCCGGCGACGACTGCGCCCGTGATTGCGCCAGCGCCGACGACTGCACCGTATTCGATGCTGTCCTTTTTCACGCGCGAGCCGGGATTGATGCTGCCCTCGGCGCCGACCCGGGTTTTGGAGCCGGGTGTGCCGGTAGTCTCAGCGTGAAGCATATAGCGTGAACCGTCGGGGAGGATTACCGCCTCCGGCTTGAGACGGAGGCTGCCGTGCCCGCCGAAGTGGCCGGCGGAGGCTGTCGTGACCAGACCCTCGATGCCGGAACCCGCGGGGATGAACACTTTGCCATCCTGTAGAACGTCGAAGGCGACCTTGCCATGGAAGGCTTCACCCTTTTCGCTGCCGGAGCTGGAGAGCCGTTCGGTCAGCTTGACGCGAATGGTGGCGCCTTCGAGCAGTTCACCGGGACGGGCTGCGCGCGGCTGGACGATGTCTCCATCTGGATCGGCAACGGGGGTGCGTGTCGCAAGCGCTGGTGTTGGTTCGGCGATCGGAGCAGGAGCTATTGGACCAGCCGACGAGGGCTGCGGGTCGCTTTGAGGTGGGGTTGCCACAACTGCCGCCGATGGCTTGGCGATAGTGATAGGCGGAGGCTCTGGAGTCGCTTCAATGGCATCATTGGGCGGCTTGGAGACGCCCTGATAGGCGTTGCCGCCCTGCTGGGCCGAGGCGGCTGCGGCCAGAGTGAGCATTGCTGCGGCCAGCATCCCTACCCTCATCGTCAGAAAAAATCGTTGCTGATTCATCGCGGAGTTCTCCTCTTGTTGTGCCATCTTCTCCCCATTCAGACACCGGGCGCGGCAAAATGTCGCTGGGTGCTGAATTTGGACTGCAACCGAGTCAAGCCAATTGCGTGCAGAACTGCGGCATTGATACCACTCCTAACAGTAAGTCTGTGGGACAACGCTGGGACGATAAATGCGTTTCACTTTGCGACAGTTGAACCCGGCTTGGCAAGAATCAGGGGAGTCAACTCCAAGTGTGTTTGTCCCGGTTTGTGCCGGTTTGGGCCGAGCAGGCGCGAAATTGCGTGAGATCTGTGACCGCGTTCACAGGGATGCGCTGGGCGGTTTGCTAAAATGCCGGAGGTATATCTTTCACATTGTTATCGCAACTGAACACACCGATGGGGACAGATTGGGGACGAGGCAACGATGACCGAGCTTCTGACGTCGATTCAGAGTATGGCCGGTATTGCAGTTGCCGTCGACCGCCGCCCCAAACTTAATGACCGGCTTCACCACCGAATTCTGAGGACTAACATGACTGAGATCGTTGCAATTCGCGCACGCGAAATCCTTGATTCCCGAGGCAATCCTACCGTTGAAGCTGACGTTATTCTTGAGAGCGGCGCACTGGGCCGTGCTGCAGTGCCCTCGGGCGCTTCGACTGGCGAACATGAGGCCGTGGAGTTGCGCGACGGCGACAAGAGCCACTACATGGGCAAAGGCGTTTTGCAGGCTGTTGAAAACGTTGAATCCATCATCGCGCCCGAGTTGGAGGGCTTTGACGCCAGCAATCAGCGCCTGCTCGATTTCACGATGATTCAACTGGACGGAACGCCCAACAAGTCAAAGCTGGGCGCGAATGCGATCCTGGCGGTATCGATGGCAGCGAGCCGTGCGGTTGCGCAGACGCTTGAGATTCCGCTCTACCGTTACCTCGGCGGGTCAAATGCCTGCATTTTGCCGACCCCGATGATGAACATCATGAATGGTGGCGCGCATGCTGACAGCAATGTGGATTTTCAGGAATTCATGGTGATGCCGGTCGGTGCAGAGCGGTTTTCAGATGCGCTGCGCTGGGGCGCTGAGGTTTTCCATACGCTGAAGGGTGTGCTGAAGAAGAAGGGCTACTCGACGGCAGTGTGATCCTGGTGGATCAGTACGAGCACGCAGACGAGGCCGGCCAGACCGAGCGCTTCGACTTCTACTTGCGCCACCTGGGGCGGGTGAACAACTGGGACCTCGTCGATGCGTCTGCCTACCAGATCGTCGGCGCCCACCTCCTCGAGCGCGACCGGAAGCTGCTCGTGCGGTTGGCGAAGTCGAAGGCGATGTGGGAGCGCCGGGTCGCGATCGTCTCCACCTACGCGTTCATCAAAGCGGGAGAGAGCGA
>JANYDG010000021.1 GCA_025359885.1 Acidobacteriota bacterium | reverse complement strand
TTATTCTGTGCGCTCCCGTACCGTGGGACTTGGGACCATGCCCCACAAATCAGATACACGAGAAAACCGAGTATCGCCAATCTTCTCAACATGATTTATCGACTGTACCCCACAAATACCTTGACTCCATCTAATTATTGGGGTACATTAAATGCATCAGGAGAAAGAAATGGCAAACGTACTCAACACAGACAAACAGAACATGATTATCGGAGCACTCGCAGAGGGTTCCAGCATCCGCAGCATCGAACGGATGACGGGAGTACACCGGGATACAATCAGGCGCTTGGGTGTCCGCATCGGACAGGGATGCACCGCTCTGATGGATGAGAAGATGCGCAATCTCTCCTGCAATCGCTTGGAAATGGATGAGATTTGGGGATTCGTCGGCAAGAAAGAGAAGCATGTTCGTCCGGATGAAGATGGCGTGGGAAGCGTTTGGACGTACTGTGCAATCCACGCGGCGGTAGGGCTTCACTTTGCGTACTATAACTTCGTCAAACGTCATAGCACGATTCACTGCACTCCTGCGATGGCCGCTGGCGTAACCAACACGTTCTGGAGCGTAGGCGAACTGGTGGAGGCTGTCGCATGAGCAATATCGCGGAACTGAGAGACATTATCCGTAGGCTCCACGGTGCAAAGGCTACGCATCGGGAGTCTATGGCTGTGACCGAAACCTTCAACGGAAAAACCATGTGGGATGGGACGGTCCAGGTATTCGACCTGCATGGGCATCCAAACACCTCAACCGTCTATGCCTGGTCGAACGAAACGGACGATCCCGATAACCCCAACCACGTCACGGTCCTGCACATTGGACCGATCGCTTCCGCTGCTCATGCGGTGCGAGCAGCAATCATTCAGGAGTTTAGACGCCTTGAGCCAGCCACAGAAAACCAGTAAACGCGGTCGCCCTCAATTACCCAAAGGCGACGCCAAAGCCGTCATGTTGCGCGTTCGCATTACCTCGGATGAGTTGAAAGCCGTGGAAGCGCTCGCCAAGTCTCAAAACAAAACCGTCTCTGAATGGCTTCGCTCAACCGTGGGCCAAGCCATAGAGGCAATTGCGAAACCATTTACTGTGTCTGATTAGCGAATCAAGTGTGGATTTCAAATTAGGACACTACCAATGGGTTGTGTCAGCCAATGGATGCAACACGAATATGTTAAGTTCGAGGATGGCAGACTTTGCTTTGAGGGGTGGTTTCATTGGCTATCAAGGAATTTATCAAGCATCATTATCGGCATTTCAACGCGGCTTCTCTGGTGGATGCGGCGGAGGCGTATATCAAGCTGATCGATGGGGGCGGGAAGATGTTCCTGACGATGGGCGGCGCGATGAGCACGGCGGAGCTTGGGCTGAGCCTGGCGGAGATGATTCGACAGGGGAAGGTGCATGCGATTACCTGCACCGGGGCGAACCTGGAAGAGGATGTGTTTAACCTGGTGGCGCATGACTTTTATGAGCGGGTGCCGAACTACCGCGACCTGACGCCTGAGGACGAGGTGAAGCTGCTGGACCGGCACATGAACCGGGTGACGGACACGTGCATCCCGGAGATGGAGGCGATGCGGCGGATTGAAAAGGTGGTGCTGAAGGAGTGGATGAAGGCGGATGCGGCGGGGGAGCGGTATTTTCCGCACCAGTTTATGTACAAGATTCTGCTGTCAGGGGATTTGCAGGATTCGTACCAGATTGACCCGAAGAACAGCTGGCTGCTGGCGGCGGCGGAGCGGAATCTGCCGATGTTTGTGCCGGGCTGGGAGGATTCGACGCTGGGTAACATGTTTGCCGGGCACTGCATTTCGGGAGATGTGAAGAAGGTGCACACGGTACGCACCGGCATTGAATACATGATGGAGCTGGCGGAGTGGTATACGGCGACGACAGCCGAGGTGCCGCTGGGATTTTTCCAGATTGCAGGCGGGATTGCCGGGGATTTTCCGATCTGCGTAGTGCCGATGCTGCACCAGGATTTGCAGAGGCCGGAGGTTCCGCTGTGGGCTTACTTCTGCCAGATTTCGGATTCGACGACGAGCTATGGATCGTATTCTGGCGCGGTGCCGAACGAGAAGATTACGTGGGGGAAGCTGGGCGTGGATACGCCGAAGTTCATTATTGAATCGGACGCGACGATTGTTGCGCCGCTGGTGTTTGCTTACGTTCTGGGCTGGTAAGAGGCACGATCACCCCTCGCGACAACGACCGAGGTGTCGCGAGGGAAGGTGACCTGAATGGGTGAGAAGAGCTCCCCCGGATGGTTCCGGAATTCCATTGGAAGCCGTTATGCAATCGTGATAACTTCGTGAGCAGCGCGGTGTGCAGAATCTTTGACACATCTGGCAGCTTTGAATCACTGAATAACTAACGGTGCGATAGGCAGTGCGTATCCCGACGCGGCACCCTTGATTGCTTTGATGACGACCCGGCCCTGACGATGGACACAACTTCAGAAGGAAAGATCGGCAAGTATGAGATCATCCGCGTCCTTGGACGTGGGGGCATGGGCGAAGTTGTGCTTGCTCAGGACCGCGATCTTGGGCGGCGGGTGGCGATCAAGCGCCCCTTCAAGACAGCGAATGGTGAGGGCTTTGCGCGATTCCAGGTAGAGGCGCGGGCAGCGACGCTGCGGCATCCGAATATTCCAGCGGTGTATGAGATGGGCGAGCAGGATGGACTGCCGTTCATTGCGATGGAGTTTGTCGAAGGCGAGGCACTGGACAAGGTGATTTCGTCAGGACGGCCGCTGGACCTGATTCAAAAGCTCAGCGTTATTGAACAAGTTTGCTCGGCGCTGGGACACGCGCATGAGAAGGGCATCATTCACCGCGATATCAAGCCGGCGAATGTGATTTTGCAGGCGGACGGCGTGGCGAAGATCATCGATTTTGGCATTGCCAAGATCATGACTCCGGACGCGAACACGGGTCTGACGCAGACCAGCCAGATTATCGGCTCGCTGCATTACATTGCTCCGGAGCGGTTCAAGGGCGAGACGGTAGATGGGCGCTCGGATATTTTCTCTGCCGGGGTGATGCTTTACCTGCTGCTGACGGGGAAGCTGCCGTTTACGGGCGGGGAAGAGACGGCGTTTTACAAGATTGTGAACGAGGCTGCGACGCCGTTGGGCGCGCACTTGCACGAGTATCCGCCAGCGCTGGACGCGATCATGGACCAGGCGCTGGCGAAGAATCCTAATCTGCGGTATTCGACGGCAGAGGACTTTGCGGACGCTCTGCATGAGGTGATTGAAGAGCTGAAGCGGGGCCGGGTGGCGCAGCTTTTTGATGATGCGGAGCGGTTGACGACGGAAAGTCGCTATGCACCGGCACTGGAGTTGCTGGACGAGGCGATGAAGCTCGATCCGGCGAATACGCAGGTGCGGAAGCTGCGGAAGTTTGTGCGTGAGCACCAGGACCGTAGCAAACGTGCGGAGCGGGTGCGGGAGCTGATTCGGCGCTCTGACGAGATGCTGGCGCAGGAAAGTTTTGCCGAAGCGCTGTCAGCTCTGAAGGAAGCGCAGGCGATAGACCCTGCGATGGCAGAGCTGGGCACGCGCATGCAGGCGGCTGAGGAGCAAAAGCGGCGCTACGAGATCACGGTGAATGCGCTGGCGGCTGCGGCGGCGGCTCGAGAGCGCGGAGACATTACAGGCGCGCTGCGGACGGTGGAAAAGCGTCTGAAGGATGACCCTGAAAATGCGAAGCTGCAAAGCGCCATGGCAGTTCTGGCGAAGCAGGCAGAGCGTGAGGCGCAGAAGGGCAAGCTTGAAGAGCTGCTGGAGCAGGCGCGGAACGAGGTTGGTTCGCGGCATTTTTCAGCGGTAGACGGGCTGCTGCTCGAAGCCGAGGCGCTGGACCCGTCCCACCCGGAGATTGACAAGCTGCGCCGCGAAGTAGCGCGCATCAAGGAGCTTGAGGAACGTCGACAGTTGCTGGAGGAGATCCAAAAGCGGGTCAACGAGTTTGTTCGCACGGACAATTTTGATGCGGCAACGGACCTGGTGAATCGGGCAATTGAAAAGCTACCGACGGAGGGGCTGCTCCATCGGCTCAAGGCTGAAGTTGATGCTGAGGCGGGCAAGTTCCAGGCGAAGCGTCTGGTCGAGGATTCGATTGCAGCGGCGCGGGAGCTGTTTGCGACCGAGCCGATGGAAGCGCTGAGTCTGCTGCAGAAGGCGATTGAACAGGCACCTGGGGAGGAACGACTGATCGCGTACGCGAAGTCGCTTCGGGAGCAGTTTGATACGCTGCGCGTTGACCAGATTCACGAGAGCACGCTGCGTCAGGCGCGGGAATTGTTGGCGGCGAAGGAATACGACAAGGCGATTGTGGTGCTGGAGTCGTTCCAGTTGGAGTTTGGCAGCCACACGGATGTGGACGAGCTGGCCAAATTTGCGAAGGATGAGCTGGCGCAACTTCGACGTCGGAGCGTGATTGAGCGCTGCCTGAACGAGTCGCGAGCGCTGATCCAGAGTGAGCGGCTGGAGGATGCGATTCGGTTGCTGGAGGCGGGGGTTCGCGAGACGAAGGATGCGTCGCTGACGCGGCTGCTGGAGGAGGTTCGCGGGAGACAGGCGGAATCGGCGAAGAAGCTAGATGTACTGCAGAAGCGGGTGACGCTGCTGCGGGACCGAGGCGAGCTGGATGAGTCTATCAAGCTGGTTAAAGAGTACCTTTCGGGCGCACCGACGCCGCATATTCAGGAGCTGCTGAAGGCGCTTGAAGTGGAGCGGCAGCAAAAGCAGGCGACCCGAGCCGCGATTACGGCGGCCCAGCAGGCGACGCAAAAGCGTGAATTTTCGGCGGGATTGGATGCTCTGCAGGCGGTGATTCGGGCCTATGGTGAGTCTGCGGAACTGACGCAGGCGGTGGAGGCTTTGCAGGCGGCGAAGGCCGCTTATGCGCAGGAAGTGGTGGGCAATTCAATTGACACGGCGCGCGCCGCACTGCTGAAGAACGATGCGGAAGGGGCTCTGACCGCCCTGAAATCCGCGGCGGCGCTGGTGGAGTTTGCGGACCAGAAGAAGCAGGCGGACTGGCAGCGGATTCTGGTGTCGGTGAAGAAGGCGCTGCCGGATGCGACGCTGGAAGCGCCTGCGTCGGTGGCCGCCCCGTCGCGTGGAATGCCGATGTGGATGATTGCAGCGGCGGCGCTGGTGGTGGTGGTGGGCGGTGGCGGACTGGTGTGGAAGATCTTGCATCCGACAGTGCCATTGGTTGAGGCGCACATTGTGATCGCGAAGGCACCGGAGGGCGCCTCGGTGACGATTGACGGCGGTGCCGCGGTGAAGACGGATGCCAACGGGGATCTTTCGGTCGTGGTAAAGCCCGGGCCGCATCATGTGGTTGTTTCAAAGGATGGATTTACACCGTTTGTCGATGATGTGACGGTGGGAACGGGCGAGACCTATCGTGACCCGGCGATCCTGACGGCGTTGCCGGTGGCAACGCTTGCCGGAACGCTGACGGTGCGTGGCAATCTTGCTGATTTCAAGGTGTTTGTGGATGGGGTTTCGCGCGGAACGATCCATGAGGGAGCGCCGATTATTCTGGAAGCGGGCCCCCACAAGATTCGGTATACGGCACCGGGCTACATTGATTCCGCGGAAAAGACAGTTCAGGTTGCGCTGCAGCAGGACACGAAGGACAGCTTTACGCTGGAAAAGATGGCTGCGCCGCCGCCGAATGTGGGCAATCTGGTGATCTCGACGAATCCGGGGGCGCATATTTCTCTGGATGGCGGGCATAGCAAGGGCACGGCCGACCAGAATGGCAATTACACGATCTCGTCGCTGGCACCGGGTCAGCATTTCGTGGATATATCGCTGGATGGGTTCCAGTCGATTCAGGAGAAGCCGGTTGATGTTGCAGCTGGGCAGAACCGGACGGCGAATGCGGTGATGACGGCGGTGCAGCCGACGCTGGCCTACTTCCGCGCAGATCAGACTTCGATTGAGAGTGGATCGGCGGTGACTCTTAGCTGGCAAATCAACAACGCCTCTTCGGCGGCGATTGATGGGATTGGCAGTGTTTCGCCGACGGGTGTGAAGACGGTTTCGCCGGAGCAGACAACGACGTACAAGCTGAGCGCAAATGGCGGCGGGGTGTTGCAGTCTGTGACAGTGAATGTGAAGGCAAAGGCAGTTGCCGTAGTGCAGGTGCCCTCGACTCCGGCGGTTGTAGTGACGCCCTCTGCGCCCGCGACAACAGCGGCTGCGGGGCCGGACAGGGGAGCGCTGGAGGCTGGACTAGCGGCATACAAGAACATCTTCAAGCAGGCTTCGGGCACGAGCAGCAACGCTTGCAAGGGAGTTTTCAACGGTGCTTACCAAGGCCGTCTGAAGGGCTTGACGAGCTGGTGCGACCTGGCGAAGGGCTTTGATGTGACCGAGAATTGCGCGAGTGCCGTGGGCGGATCTCAGGATGCTCCGACGCTGAGCTGTTCGGAAACGGTGACGATTAATATGAAGGACAGTGGGTCGCGGTCTGCAGCCAATCAGCGGGTGTTTCAGTATGCGAAGAACCCGGACGGCACGTGGCGCATTATCAAGTGGTAGTGACAGGCGGGGGACACGCAGACGGGCCGTAGGATTCCTGGCTTGAGGGCTGAAGGCAGGTTAGCGACTTAGCGAATGAGTCGGGTGGAGAAGATACGTTTAAGTAGAAAAGCCCACCTGCCGGGAGTGCAGCCGGTGGGCTTTTGCTTTGTTTGCTTTGATCTTTACCCTGGAGTTTACTCATATTTTGAGCGCGGCCGGGATTCGAGGGGGAGACTGAAGCCTTTGCTTTTGTGCCGCAGGGAATTTGCCCGCGGCGAGAGCTGGCTTACAAGCTCTCGAGCATTTCAGGGAATACTGTGGTTCAGAGAGTTTTGCGCAGGGCGATTTTTCATTGATAGAAAAGTCGCGCGTACTTCAGATGTTTGGTCAACACCTTACCCTCAAATGCCCTAGTGTTTCCTGGCGAGAGCGAGGTTGTAGGAGATGCCGAAGAGCGGGACGGGATCGCTGCGCAAGCCGACGTTGTTGAGCTGGGTGAGGAGATTGGCATAGACGAGCAGGTTTTTGACGGGGGACCACTTGACGCCGGTGCTGAGGTTGGCGGTGGTGTAGGTGTTGCTGGTGCGTGAGACTGAAGGCAACGACAAGGGTGTGGTGGTGTCTGTGGGAACCGGGTTGAAGACCAGCGGGTCACTGATCAACGATGGAGTGTTAGTGAACTGGCTGCCCAGGATATCAGCTGCGAGGGTGAGCTTGTGGAAAGCTCTGAAATCAGTGCCTAGAGCGTACTGCACGCCGCCGGGGAGCTTGATCGAGGTTGCGGCGGTGTCATTTACAAGGCGGGAGCGGCCATTCCACTGGTAGCTGACTTTGAGGTGGGGGGAGAGGCGGGCTCGATATTCGACGAGGCCATAGATGTTGAATCCAAACGCACCTGAACCGAGGTAATTGAGTGAGTCGCCGGAGGGAAGCCGGAGTGCGCCACCTACAGCCACAGCTGCACGATCGGCAGCGACATTGCTTTTGCTGTCTTCTGCTCCGTGCACCAACTGCTTGAAGATGATGGAGATGTCGCCGATGCCACTGGCGGTGCCATGAGTTTTCACCGACCCTGTCTGGGTGAGCGGCGTGTAGGTCTTGGACTGCGAGTCATAGAGGAAGGTTTTGAAGTTACCGGACTGGGCACCGAGCGAGATGGCATTGATGGGGACCACGACAGAGACGTCAGTCGTTCGAGTGACTCCCAATGTGACGAGCGCAACATACTGGTCAAGTTTGAAGTTGATGTTGCTTTTGGAATTGCCAAAGACGGTTTGCGACTCTCCCTGGAATCCGGTCTGATTGAACGAATAGCCGACATTGAGAGCATTGAGATTGATTCCGTCAATGGCGTTGAAATTGAAGTGCTGGAAGCTGAATCCACCGTAGATGTGGCCGCGACCGACGGTGTCGGGACGGTCGGTCAGAATGGGGCCCAGGTTGTCGTAAGGGACGCCAAAGTCGTTGCCTTCCTTGCGCAGGGAGATGACGCCGACGGTGGCGCTGGGGATTGGCAATTGACTCAATTGAGCCGCAATTGAGGCGTTGATCGGCTTGGAGGCTTCGGATGCCCTATTTTTGGCCTCGATACTGCCAATCGGGGTGAGGTTAGAGGAAGTCAGCGGGAACAAGCAAACCAATTTATTGGTCGGATTCGTGCAATCAATCTGCGCGAATGCGCTGATGGTCGGCGCAATTGCGAACGAAAGGCAGAGCAACAGTGTTTTGGCTTTCACAAAATCTCTCCTGCGCAATGAGCGCGAATCATAGACGACGAAAAACGACCGATGACAAAAGCATGTTCCCGCTTACTTAGTTGACTGCCAGCGGCACGACGGCAAAGTACTTCACTGAGGGCGCGGCGGTGTTCCACGCCGAGATCTGAATGAAGTAAGCGCCGATAGCGGTTCCACCGGTAGGTGCAGGCGGTGGAGTGAAGCTGCCGCCACAGCCGATGCCGATGGATAGACCTACGAGCAAGAGCATGACACCCAGGAAGCGTGTCAGGCTGATTCCTGCGGCCCTACGGCGGCCCATCCAACCGAAGAGGGCGAGGAAGGGTACTCCGCCGAGGAGGGCGGCCATGGCGATGGAACCACCACCGTGTTGCTTGACTTCGGCAACCGTTGTGGTGGGTGCCAGGGTCTGGATGGTGACTGGAATCGTCGTTAGTCCGGTTGTAATGGAGACAGGACTCGTTGGCAAAACGCAGGTGATACCGGATGCGGGCTTGCCGCCGACGGTAATGGCTGTGCATGCAAAGGCATCCAGAGTGGTTGTAACTACGGGCGGACCAATCGCCGACGCCGTGTTGATCCCTACATTTTCAATACCGGTGGCACCTGGCCCAAGTGCCAGCGAAGCATTCAAACCGACGACCGAGACGATGACAGTTTTCTGATGGACGAGGGTCTTGGTTGTGTGGTCAACGCCGGTGAGGGTCACGGTGTAGTTGCCTATGGCGGCGGTTGACGTCGCGGCGATAGTCACGGCCGGGGTGGCACTGCCGTTACCCGCCAGGGTGTTGGTGACAACGCAGGTGGGATCGCCTACCTGAGCGCCGGTGGAGTCGGTGACGACGCAGGTGAGGTCGAGCAGATCATTGAATTGCGCGGCACCTGAATTGGGTACAGGCACCGACTTGACGGTGACGGTTTGAGCGCTGAAGGGATCGGTCACGTTGGTGAAGTTTTGCGTGACATAGATGGGCCCGGCAGTGGACAGAGCCAGGGAGAAGTTCTGTACGGTCTGGGTAACTGAGCCGGAGCTGGCGAGGAAGCTGCCATCGCCTGCGTAGGAGGCAGTGACGACGACAGGTCCACCGATGGAGGGCGAGAAAGTGATGGTGCAGGTAACGGCGAAGGGACCGGTCAAGGGCAGCGGGCCTGGGGCCGGGGTGCAGGAGTCGAGCGCATCTCCATTGAGAGAGAAGGTGACCGCGCCGGTGGGCGCTGTGCCTGGCGGGAATGGCGTGGTGAGAGTGGCTGTAAATGTAACGGGCTGGGTGGCTACACTGGCTGGGGAAACGGGGCCGGAAGAGGAGACGACGGTGAGCGTGGTCGTCGACTTGGCGACGTTTTGGGTGTAGGCACTGGAGGTGCTGGCGGTGAAGTTTGTATCTCCGCTATAGGCGGCGGTGACGGTATGGGCACCGATGACGAGCAGAGCCGCAGGGCAATTCGGTGTGGTGCCGTCGGAATTGAGGGTGACGGTGCACAGGACCGTATTGGTGAAGGTGTCTCTATAGACGACGGTGCCGGTGGGGACGGTGGGGAGGGTGAATTGCGGCGCGACGGAGGTGCTGAAGGTGACGGTCTGGTTGACGACCGACGGGGCTGGCGCTCCGGTGGGCGTGGAAGTGTTGGTGGTGGTGGGATTGACGGTCTGGGTTATGGCGGCGGAGGTGCCGGTGGTGAAATTTCCATCCCCGCTGTAGACGGCGTTGATTGCGTATGTGCCGGTAGCTGGTAGCGCGGCGGTGCAGGAGGCGGTGGTGATGGCCGCTGTCGTGCTGACGGGCGATGCGCTGGGGCAGAGGAGGATTTTGCTTCCGCCAGCCAGGTAGCTGAAGGTCACATTGCCGGAGGGGTTGGTAGCGCCCGCGCCGAGCGGAGTTGAGGGCTTGATCGTGGCCGTGAACTTGACAGGTTGGTTGACGGAGGAAGTGGGCAAAGCCGAAGCCAGCGTGACGGTGGTGGCATTGCTGTTGACGAGCTGGTTGTAGGGGGTAGAAGTGCTGCCGAGGAAGTTGCCATCGGTGTTGGTGTAGGTCGCAGTGATGGTGTGGGATCCGGCGGCGGCAAAGGTGACGGTGCAGTTGGGAACAGTTCCGGCAGCGAGCAGGGTTTTGGTGCAGAGGTTCGTGCCCGTGAGGCCGTCGGTGTAAGTGACAGTTCCCTGCGGGATGGCGGCGCCAGGAACGGCTGCAGTGACTGTTGCGCTGAGTACGACGGGCTGGTTGACTTCAGAAGGCGTGGGGGTGGCAGCGACGGTGGTGGCGGTGGCCGTTGCGCTGACTACCTGGTTGAGCACGGCCGAGTTGGCGGATTGGAAGTTTGCGTCGGCGCTGGTGTACCTGGCGGTGATGGGATGTGTTCCAACGGCGAGTACGGCCGAGTTGCAGACGGGTACGGTGCCATCTGCCTTGACCGTAACTGATGGGCAAACGTTGGTGCCGGTGAGGGCATCGGCGAAGACGACTGTTCCCTTGGGTTTGGTGGCTCCCCCGGAGGCGGAGCTGATGACGGCCGTGAAAGCGACGCTCTGATTGAGTGTCGAAGCCGACGGGCTCGAAGTGAGGCTGACGGTGGTTCCGGTGGCACCGACCAGGAGATTGACGCTGGCGACGGAACCCGGAGTGAAGTTGGTGTCGCCGGTGTAGGTGGCGGTGATGGAACTGCCGGGCGCCGGGATTGCGGCGTTAAACGCGTGATTGCAGGTCGCTGTTGAGGCGGCATTGACGTTGGCGGCAAGCGCGACCGAAGTGCAAAGCACGGTGGTGACGCCGCCTGAAGCGACTTCTCGGAAGGTGACGGTGCCGGTCGGCGAGATGGGCGTTTTACCACTGCCTGCGGGGAGAGCCGGCGGCAGAATATTGGCCGTGAATGTGGTGGTTTGATTGACGGAAGGTGAGGGTGGTGTTGCGGTAATTGAATTGATCGGGATGCCCTTATTCACCTTTTGCGTAACCGAAGCGGGGGTCGCTGCGACGAAGTTGCCATCGCCGGAGTAGGTGGCCGAGACGACATTGGATTGGGCGAGCAGAAACTGCGTTTTGCAGGAGGCCTGGTTGCTGGCATTCACCGCGACTGCCGGGCAATCGGTGCTGGGCGCCCCGTTGATAAGGAAGCTTATTGTGCCTGCGGGAGGGACGGGGGTGACTGCAGCGGCGGTAAGGGTGGCGGTGAAGGTCACACCATCATCGACGTTGGAGGGATTTGGCGCAGCGGCAAGGGCCAGTGTGGCGGCGAGGGGCTTGACGACCTGACTGATTGCCGTTGAGGTGGAGGTGGAGTAGTTGGTGTCTCCGTTGTAGGTAGCCTTCACCGAATACGTATTCGCGGGAAGCGAACTGACCGTGCAGGTGGCCTTGCCGCTCGCGTTTACGGCCGCACTGGGGCAACCGGCGATGGGGTTGCCGTTGAAGGAGAAGGCGACAGTGCCTCCAATCGCGATCGGCGTCACCCTGGTGGCGGCCACTGCCGCGGTGAAGGTCACGGGCTGGTTGAGATTTGACGGCGTCGGCAAGGCGGCGACGGTGACCGTGGTGGTTTGCATGCTGACGACATGGGTAGCGGTGGTGGGCGCAGCTACTGTGAAGTTGTTGTCACCCGCGTATGCGGCACTGACTGTGTAGCTGTTTGCGGCGAGCGAACTTGTGGTGCAGGTGGCCTTACCGGTGGCATCCACAGGTGAGGCGAGGCAATCCGCTATCGAATTGCCATTGAACTTGAAGGTTACGGACCCAGCGGGCGCGAGTGGCGAGACGGCGCTGGCTGATACTGTGGCGGTGAACGTAACGGATTGATTGACCGTGGTGGTTGCTGCGGACTGAGCCAGTGCGAGAGAGGCTGCCAGGGGGGTCACAGTCTGGACGAGTGCAGGTGCAGACGAACTGCTTTTGAAGCTGACGTCTCCACCGTAGGCTGCTGTGACGGACTGGCTGGGCGCCTGGAGTGACCTGGTGACGCAGATTGCTTTGCCATTGCCATCGAGGGTGACATGATCGATGCCGCCGGCGTTGCAATCGATGGTTGCGTCCGGGGTGCTGTTGAAGGTTACCGAACCGGAGGGAACGCTACCCGCACCCGCAACGATGGCGGTCAACGTGATGGAGGAGTCGACGGCGGAGGTAGCTGCGGAGGAGGTGAGGGTGGTCGTGGAAGTGAGCAGGACTTCAGGACGAATGCTGGCGAGGACGGTGATTTCGGAGCCTGGAGTGGCTGTGCCGCTGTTGCCGTTGGCGGTTACGAGGCTGGCGTGAGTACCGCTACTGAGGACGGCGAGCGACTCAGGTCCGCTGCCTACGGGAAGGGCGATGGCGGGGCGCAGGGTTCCATCGCCGCGGGAGAAGAGAACGCTGACGGTGTCGTCCTGGAAATTGCTGACGGCTACATCGGCGAGTCCGTCCCCGTCGAAATCGGCGAGGGCAATCGAGCGCGGCTGATTACCGACGGGGTAAGCGGTGGGCGCAGAGAAAGAGCCATCCCCTTTGCCATGCAGGATGGCGACGGAGTTGTCGCCGGCGCGCGCCACGACGAGGTCAGCGGAGCCGTGGCCGCTGGTGTTGCCGAGGGCAATGGAGGAAGGCGCGAGGCCGATGTTCACATCTTTGGCGGGGGTGAAGTCGCCTTTGGGTGTTCCCAGGAAAATTGATGCGGTGCCGCTGGATTTGCAGGAAGCATCGTTGCCGCAGCGGTTGGCGACGACGAGGCTGAAGCTTTTATCTGAAACAAGGTGGCCGGCGGCGATTGAGACTGGTGAGTAGCCAACGGGGTAGGAGCGATCGAGTCGGAAGCTGCCGTCGCCGATGCCGCGCATGATGGTGAGCGAACCGGGCTGGGAGCACTTCTCTGCACCGCAGTCGCCGATGATGGCGAGGTCTGATTTGCCGTGGCTGGTGAAATCGCCGACGGCAAGCGCGACGGGGGCATCGGGTACGGCGAAGCTGAGGGACTGCTGGAAGCTGCCTTCGCCGATACCGCGCAGAATCGTGACGGTTTTGTCGGCGCGATTGAGGACGGCGATGTCGAGGGTCTTGTCGCCATCGACATCGACGAGAGAGACGGCGTGGGGGCCGATTCCGAGCGGGTAGGTGGTAGCGAGGCGATAGCCGCCTGCTTCTTCAGCGAGGAAGATGGAGAGGCTGCCAGCTTTTTTGCAGGAGGCGTCGGTACCGCAGGTGTTGGTGACGACGAGGTCGGGACGGCCATCGCCGTTGAGGTCGCCGGTGGCGATGGTGCGAGGGCCGAGTTCAGAGACGTAGGAACGCGCGGCGGTGAAGGTGCCGTCGCCGTTGCCGCGGGGAATGCTGATGGTACGGGCGAGGTGGTTGATGACTGCGAGGTCGATGCGACCATCGCCGTCAAAGTCGCCATCGACGGCGGCGAGGGGTCCTTTGCCGACGACGAAGTCAACGGAAGCCTTGAAGGAACCGTCCCCTTTGCCACCGAGGACGCTGAAGGTATTGCTGCCGTGGTTGACGATGATGAGGTCAACTACGCCATCCCCATCAAAATCTGCGACGACGGACGCGACGGGGTTGGAGCCTACCGGGTAATGCGCGGTGGGCGTGAAGCCGCCTTCTCCATTGCCGGAGAGGACGGATGCAAGTTTGCTGGCCGCCTGGGTAACGACGAGATCGGTCTTTCCATCGCGTTTGAGATCGGCTGCAGCGATGGAGGAGAGCGGTCCGGAGGAGACACGAACGTCGGGAACCTGGCGGAAGGCGCCATCGCCTTTGCCGAGGAGGATGCTGACGGTGCCATCGGCATTGGCGAGCGCGATGTCGGCGCGGTCATCGTGAGTGAAATGACCGACTGCGATGGCCGCGGGGGCGGTATGGAGGGAAAGCGTGAGGGGCTTGAGCAGGCCACCGTTGCCATCGTTGAGCAGGACGGCGAGATGGTTGGCGCTGGCGACGGCGAGGTCAATTTTGCCGCGTCCTTTGAAATCACCTGTGGCGAGGAGGGTGGGGTTGAAGCCCACGGCGAAGCTGTGGCGCGGCTGAAGCCTGCCATCGCCTGAACCGGGAAAGACGCTGACCGTCGCTTCGGATTCGCTGGCAACGATGACGTCGAGACGACCGCTGCCGTCGAGGTCGGCGACGGCGAGAGCGCTGGGATGTGTGCCGGCACTGTAGTGGACACCGGGGGCGAACCTGCCATTGCCTAGACCGAGGAATACGGTGACTCGACCGGAGGCGTAGTTTGCTGTGATGAGATCAAGCTTGCCGTCGTGGTTAAGATCGGCCGTTGCGACGCTGGTTGGATTGTCTGCAAGTGCGATGGAGGGCGCAACGAGAAACGGCGCCAAGGCAGCCTGCTCTGCGGATGCTGCGGCGACGGGGGTGGCCGATTGAGCGGAGAGGCCGCACAGCAGAACGGTGGTGCTTACCAGGAATAGCAGGGTAGCCAGTGCAGCGCTTCCAGACGGACGAAACGACTTTGAGCGAATCATTCGAATTCTCCAAACAGAGGGGCCAGTAACCCGTAGCCAGAGTTTGTGATGAATGCCGGACTACGCATGGGCGAGTCGGGCTGGCGAACCCAGTAGATGGTGGACGCAGTCACGGTGAATTGCTGGAAAGAGTGTGGGATTGGGGGACGAGAACTAAGGTGAAGGACAGCTTTGTTTCAGTGGTACAGGTGAGTCTGCCGCGGTTGAAACCCGATGCTATTGATGGTGACTGAAGCGTCACTCTGGAATCGACTTCTACCGTTTGGAAACTACCCCCCAAACCAGAAGGATGAAAGTAACACGCTTCTATAGTGGAGTCAAAACAATATTTGTCTTGAAGTCGGATGTGAAACTGGCATATTGACCTTTGCTGGCGGGTGTTCGACGGAAGTGCTTTTCCTGTTGAGGACAATGGGCGTAGACTCGGAAATGCGTTTTCAGGAGGCAGGTTATGCCGCAACAGGTATGCATGGGGGCGATGATGCAGTGCAGCTTTGGGATGGCGCCGAGTTCGCTGGTGGTGCTGCCAGTCAACATGGTGATGACGAACCAAATGCCGGACGCGAACATCATGGACCATATCCCGATGGTGAATATCATGCCTTTTGGGATGTGCCAGTCGATTGCGAACCCCATGGTGGCGGCGGCGACGGCGGCGGCGCTGGGGGTATTGACTCCGATGCCTTGTATTCCGGTGACTCCTTCGCCGTGGGTGCCGGGGGCGTTGACGGTGTTGCTGGGGAATCAACCGAGCCTGGACAATGTTTCGCAGCTGATGTGCAACTGGGCGGGGATTATCCAGTTTACGAATGCGGGTCAGGTCACGGTGGAGATTCCATAGTGGGTCCTGGGCTGTTGAGGCGGGAAGGCGGAGGGATTTTGGGCTGGTTTTGGGGTGATAACGATTTTGGTCGATTTTCGCGGCGAAATGATATAACTTCCTCGCGTGGCTTCGGTGTGCTTACGAGGCAGTTTTCATGACCCAGACAACCGCCTTCTCCCTCGACTTTGCAGCAGCCACTGATATTGGCTGCCGACGCGGCAATAACGAAGACAGCTTTGGCTATGATGCCGAGGCGCACCTCTATGTCGTCTGTGACGGCATGGGAGGGAGCGCGGCGGGCGAGGTGGCCAGCGGTACAGCAGTGCGGGTGCTGATCGAATCCTATGAAGCGCAGGGTCTGGAAGCGGCGGCGGCTGGGGCGACTCTGCCGGTGGATAAACGGCTGGCTCAGGCGATACTTCACGCGAATCGGCAGGTATGCCAGATGGCTGAAGAGAACCCTGATTTGCGCGGGATGGGTACGACGCTGGTATGTGCGTGCCTGGATGGCGCTCGAATTGTGCTGGGCAATGTGGGCGATAGCCGGGGATACCTGATTCGGAACGGCGTTTGCACGCAGGTGACGCTGGACCACTCATTTCTGGAAGAGCAGTTGCGCAGCGGAAGCTTTACGCCGGAGATGGCGGCAGCCTCAAACCTGCAATCGGTGATTACGCGCGCCATTGGTGTGATTGAAAACGTAGAGGCAGACCTGTTTGCGGTTGGTCTTCAGCTGGACGATCTTTTCCTGCTTGCTTCGGATGGGTTGACGCGGTATGTGCAGTCGGATGAGATTGCGGCGACGGCCAGTGGGGCGACAGACCTGCCGTGGGTTTGCCAGAATCTGATCGACCTGGCGAAATCGCGAGGGGGTGCGGACAATATTACGTGCATCCTGCTGCGGGTTTATGAGAAGGCCGAGGGGCCTGCACTGACATCTGCTGAGATTGGTTTTTCAAAAGTAGATTGAGCGTCAATTTTTCTGGAAGTGTTTGACCGCCTCACAGCTGTCGATCAGGCTTTGAGCCCTTGGATTTTCGCTGGCTTTGAGACCCTGGGCGCTGATTGCGGTGGCCACCTCCGCCGCCTGTACAGGCTCGATCATCGTCTTTTGGAAATGCCAAATGCCAGAGGCCGGAGATGATTCTCCGGCCTTTTTGCGTGGAAGCTTTTCGCTATTTCATGACATTTGCTGTGCAGTTGAGGCCGGCGAAGTAGCCGGGGTTGAGCAGGTCAGCGCCTGGGCCGGTGAGGTCGTAGCTGACGCCACGGCCGCTACCGCCGGCGATGGTGTGTCCGGCGATCGAGGTGACAAGCGGGAAGTCGAGACGGGTGCCGTCGGAACTCTTGCTGCGCTGGGCGAGTTTGAAGAGGTTGAAGACGGACCAGGTGCCCTGGAATGGCACTTCGCCGCCGTCATAGACGAGTGAGGCCTGGTGGGCGTCGGGGCCGGACCATTTGAACTGCTGGGCGTTTGCGCCGTTTGAGACGCGCTGGCCGTCCATGACGATGGCAGGGTTGGAGACGCCGTTGGCGGTGATGAAACGCAGGTTAAAGGCGAAGTAGGGGTTTTGCGCACCGGGAGCGTAGAGCTTGTTGGAAATCTGTGCAGCTCGATTGAAGAACTGCACGAAGGCCGGGTTGATTTTGGGCGCGGTGGCGACGTAGGTTGAGCCTTGCAGGGGCATCAAGGGTTTGAGCGCGGTGTTGTACGCGGACCAGAGGGCGCCGGATTCAGGCGCAAATGCGGCATTCACTTCGGGGATGGTGGCTTCAGTGGTGGAGCCGGGGTTGAATGGGAATTTGGCGAGCAAGGGCCGGATGGCGCTGCAGATTTTTGCGCCTGCTCCGTTGGCGGGAGCTGAGCCGATGGCGTTTGCGAGGCCGTCGGCGCAGGTGATGGGCTCATTGAGAAGTTCGAGGACGCGGGTGCGGTCGGTGTGGACGGCGTCTGCGGGAAAGGTCTGAGCCGTGACCTGAAGAGCTGTACGGGCGTTGACGGCGGCTGTCGAAACGGCGAGGCCAGCGGCGGGGTCGGGATTTGGATTGGCTGCAACGAGACTGATTGCGGCTGCGATATCGAGCAATTTGCCGACGTAGCTCTGGTTGCCGGGGCCAATGAAGACGCCGACGGCCTCGGGGTTGACCATTTTCTGCGAGGATTCGAAGGCTGCTTTGATCTGGAGGTCATCGACGGTGGTGTTGTGGGCGACGGTATAGAGCAGTTCAAGGAGGGGTGAACCGGAGCCGGCGAGGGAGTTCAAATGGTCTGGAGCCTCGTGCATGGAGCCGCAGCCAACGATGCTGGCCCTGGCGAGGAAGTCGCGCCATTGGGCGATGAAGTCGTTGGGATAGGTGGTGGCGAGATCGGCCTTGATCTTGTTTAGGTCGAGCGAATTTGCGGCCTGGTCTCCGAGTACCCAGCTTTCGCCGGCAAAGTAGCGCTCGGCATGCAGGATGGCGTCTTTCATGAAGGCAAAGCCGGTGCGGGAGTAGGCTCCGCTGACGTGGCGATGGTCGACGACGTAGCGTTCCGAGCCGGGGTAGAGGATGTTGAAGTCGATGCCGGGGTTTTTCTTGTCTGCGTCAGAGAGCATGGCCTGGTAGACGCGGGGTCCGCCACCAAAGCTATTCAAGTACCCACGTGCGTGCTGGACGACGCCGCTGTCGGCCTGGATGGAATACGGGTCCTGGCGGACGAGGTCGTTGGCGTAGAAGTCAATCTGCTTACGGGCCAGATCCTGCTGAACTGCGTCAACCGAGCGGGCGTTGATCCAATATTGGAGAAAGACGGGGGTGAGGAAGGCGGAGACGCTCTTGTCGTGGTTGCCGGCGGTGATGAGATAGGACTTGAGCGGGTTGTAGCCAGCGGTGAAGAAGCTGTAATCGGTGCCGGGAGCGGGGGCGTCGGGCAGGCTCTTGAGGTAGGTGATGAAGTTGGCCTGGGCCGGGGCGAGGAAGATGGGGCGGAAGCGGCCATAGTAGACGCGGCGGGCCCGGGCGGAGAGCTTCTCTCCCTGATAGAGGCCCCAGCGATAGCTGAGGGGCGGGTGGCCCTTTTCATAGCTGTCGATCTGGACGATGGTCTGGCGAAGCTGGTCGAGGGACTGGAGGTCGGCGGTACTGGGTGTTGGGTTAGAGCCGCCGGTGATGGGCAGAGCGTGGGCGGCGTCTACGATGCTGCGCTCGAGCGAGGCGTTGTTGAGATAAGACACGAAGAGCAGCACGGTATAGATGAGAAAGATCAAGCCCACCGAGGCAAAAAGAATGCGGCGGAAGAGGCGGGCCGGGGCAGTCTGCTGGGTGGCGGATTGCGCGCTCTTGTCGCCGAGGATGACCTGGGGGAAGAGGCGGGGCAGGAAAGTCCACTGGGGAACGCGAGCGCTGACCATGGTGGGCTGGGCAGAGGGTCGATTGGCTGCGGCCCCTTTACCAATGGAGATATTTAGGTACTGGGTGGCACCGGCGTCGCTGGAGATTTGTGGTTCCGCTGCCTGTGCTGCAGGGGCAGAGAGGCGCTCGACGACCTGGGCGCGGATGCCGGTGAAGTAGAAGCCGCGCAGGTAGGGATTGACGCTGAGGTGGCTGGGCTTGCAGAGTTCGACGAGAAACTGGTTGAGATTTTTGCGGAGCTTGCCGAATTCGCGGGGGAACTCGTAGACGCCGGGAGCGCTGGCGGGCTCGGTTTCGCGGGAGAGCATCTCGACGCGAAATTCGCCGAGTGAATAGCTGAGGGCATCAAGGACGGCGGAGAGTTCGCGGGTGGCCTGGTCGGCGTAGACGCCGGCAGATGCCTCTGATTTGGGCAGGGTCATGCCGAGGATCTGGCTGGCCTCATCATTTGAAAGGTTTCGGACGTATTCAGCGAAGTGGGGTACTCGATCGAGCTTGGTGATGAGGACGTAGACGGGGAGCGGTGTGCCGAGGAGGCGGCTGATCTCGCGAAGCTGAGCGCCGGTGGCTCGCGCGGATGCGAGCGACGAAGCACCGGCATCGGCGACAAGCAACTGTTCGGCGCTGATCGATACGACGGCGACGCGCGAGGCGGCCCCGGAGCCGAAGGCGGAACGCATGGCTTTGGCTCGGGTGCGTTCAACGAGGCGGGTGAGGAGGCGGCCGCTCTGGCGAACGGCCTCGCCGAGCTCGAGGATTGTGGCCTGGCGGGTGAACCAGAGATTGACGAGTGGGGTCGGGGTGACCTCTCCATCGCGGGGAGCCGTGCCGCCGAGGAGTTCAGGATCGAGGCCGGAGCGGAGGACCTGGGTGGTTTTCGCCGTACCGGCGTCACCGAGGATGTAGATGAGTGGGAAGGAATCGAGGGCTTTAGCGCCCTGCTGGGATGTTTTGAGCTTGCGGTTGGCGTCATTGAGCAGGAGGTCCAGCTCGCTGGTGTCGCCGCTGACAGGGCCGAGGGCTGCCTCTGCCTTTTTCTTGCGGAGGTGGAGGATGAGGATGGTGACAGCTGCAGCGAGGCCGACGACGAGAACGATGACGACGAAGAGCCAGTAGGCAGTTCCCGAGATAGGAAGCAGAGCTCCAAGGCCAAAGGCCAGCAGAGCGGCAACGAGAACTACAGCAACGACTAATAGATAGATGAGCAAGGAAGTCCCCCGGGGTAGGTGAGTGGCTAACCGATCTGGGAAAGGCCAGAGTTCAGGGCAATCCAGAAGCCGATGAAGGCCAGAATCGAGAGGGCGAAGAGGCAAATGGCGGCGATGCCGAGGTTGCGGCTCCAGCGGTCAATGAGGGCGGTCTGCTTGACTGCGGGTGCGGGCGCACCGGAGCGGAGAAATATCTCCTGGCCGCGAATGCGCGTGATTTTTTCACGAGCCTGTCGGATGAGGGCTTGAATTTCGCTGTTGGGGCGGGCGCTCGTGGAGCTGCCGGATTGGCCGAGGAAATAGTCTGTACCCGCGGAGCTGAGGGCGTACTGCCCTTTGAATCCGAGGAGCATGCAGAGGCTGTAGACTTCGAGGCCGTCGGCTGTCTCGTGGGAATCCTGGCGGGAGAGCAGGGTACGCAGATGCTCAAAGAAGACTTCGCCGGCGCGATTATGGGCGAAGATTTCTTCCTGGAGTGGCCGCTGGGCCCATTCTGCAAAAGCAGGGCTTTGCAGCTTGAGGACGCTTTCGTCGAGCAGGGCTACGAGGGCGAAAAAGGCGAGCTGGTTGATTTCGCTGGAGTAGCCGAGGGCCTTGGCCTGCTCCATGGCGGTCTTGAGGGCGGCGCGGATGCTGGAACGGAAGGCCTGCGCGTTGGGCACGGCCTGCTGCTGGACGGCGGCGAGCCGGAGGATGATGGTGTATGCATTTTCGTAGCAGGATGCCAGGCTGTGGGTGCGCGGTGCGGTATCACTCATTGGAATAGGACCCCATTGGACAGGACTTGGTAGAACCAGACTTGCATAGAACCGGACTTGATAAAAACCAGACTTGATAAAAACCGGGCTTGATACAACTTGCCGGGCGATGCCGGGCGTGGATTGGAGCCAAATGCAACGCGAATGCCTGTGCAGCCTGGGCAGAGTCATTCGCAAGGCTGGCTTGCAATGGAGCTGAAATCCTGCTGCGTGAACGGTATGAAAAACATGATGAGCATACCTCAACTGCAAGTGTGGGGGATAAGAAAATCAGAGGAACGGGGAAAGTGCCATAATTCCTCAAGCAACAGGAAGTTTGAAAACTGCGGATGGGCGAATCTCCCAGCGCAGATGCAGGGCTGCCTCCTCGCCCTTTACGGCGGAATCTGGCGGATGTAAGCTGCGCAGAGAGTGATGCTTTTGAAACGGAAAGGACCCGCTTCGCATGAAGAGTAACGACGGCAACCCTGGGGCGGCTCCCATGGGCCAGGATGAGCACGATGAGCAGGCGGATTCCCTGAGCGCAACGGGAATGTTTTTGCGGGCATTTGGGAGCGAAGCGGCTGCCAAGCCTGACCCATTGGCGGACTTGCTGGGCGCTCCGGCTGGCCAGCGCGAAGCATCTCGGGCTGAAGCGCCGAAGCCTGCGGTAAGCGCAGCGCCGGCTTCGGCGGGGACGCCGGGGGAGTTTACGAGCCTGTTTATGTCGCCGGAGATGAAACCGGTTGCGGCGCCGATGCCCCCTGCCCCGTATTCGAGCGGGCCATCAGCACCGGCGACCTCGGGAATTGGCGGTAGTCCGAGATCGGAAAGCGGAGCAACGCCCGGGGAGTTTACCAGCATCTTTTTGGCTCCAGGTGGGAGTGCAGGCGCTGGTGTGGGTCTTGGTCCAGCTGCCGCAAAGCCTGCGAATTTCGCTTCTGAAGTTGCACATGAGTGGCCAGCAACTCCAGTTCAAAGCGCGAAACCACAGGGCATGCCTGAAGCAGCCGTGCCTGCTGCGGCGGCAACCTCAGCCGCGCCGAAGTTGAAGGGCTTTTCGACACCGGGAGTTTCCGATTCGGCTGCGAAGGAAGGCAGCTTTACGCAGTTTTTCAACGCTCCCTTGGCCGGTGGCGGGGCAGCGGCAGCGAAACCGGTGGTGCAGACTTATACGCCGCCGACACCGCCAGCGCAGAGCTATCCGCCACAGACGCCGGTTGCAGCAGCGGCGACGTTCAAGGATGACTTCAAGTGGCCGCAGGAGCCGCCGGTGCGCGAATCTGCCGGACCGGCGGGTTTCTCGGGGGCGTCGGACAGATCGGACCCGACAAATTCAACAAATTCGACAAATTCGACAAATTCGACGAGCGCGACGGGGATTCTGAATTCGCTCTCCGGGGGAGCGTCTTACTCGCCGGAACCAGGCAGGCCTGCCCGGACGGAATCGCCTGCGTTTTATTCTCCTCAACCGACGCAGTCGTCGTCTGCACAGGCTTTGCCACCGATGCAGGCGGGCCCGGAGGAAGGCAGCGTGACGCGGCTGATCCAACGGCTCTCAGACACGCAAAAGTTGAGCACGCCGGCTGCGCCACCGCCAGTAGCGGAGGCACCGCGCCCGGTTGCGCCTGCCGCATTTTCTGAAGAGCCTGGGGAATTTACGCGGATTATTACCGGGCAGACGGGGAAGACGAAGGTGGGTGGTCCGGCGGCTGCGGCTGGTCAGGCTGCGGCTGTTCCGGCTACGGCGCCGGCAGGCCCGGCTATGACTTTACCAGCGGTGGCGGTGCCTGCCGTGCCCCAGGTGGCAGTTGCGGCTCCGGTGCCTCATGCGGTTCCGGCTGCCCCGGTATTTACTGCGCCCAAGTTGCCCATTGCACCTGCGCCGCCGGTGCTGTCGCCGCCGCCAGCGCCTAAATCAAAGCTGGAGGAGATGGTTCCGATTCTGCTGATCGTGAACACATTTCTGCTGGTCGTGATTTTACTGGTAGTTATTTTTGCGCTGAAGGGGAAGTAACCAGCTTTGAGGCCGCTGTCAGGCCAGCAGCCCGCGCTCGCGTAGAAGCGAATCTGTGCGCTCGACGCTGGCGATGAGCACCAGGCCCTCAGAGCGTACCTTGCCTGCCCACCGCATGGCGTCGTCTTCACTGAATTTGAGATCCATCAGGAGGGAGACCAGCTCGTCGTGGTTGTTGGCGATGGCTGGTCTGGTAGCGAGTCGCCCGGCGTAAGGAACGAAGACCACTTCATAACAGGGCCGTGCACCGGCGTTGCCGGGAATTGTTTTGACGCGCAGGTTTCCGGTCAATTTGGGCATAGGGTGGCCCTCTGGCGAGGAACTGGAGTTGTGGTTGACTCCTCGAAACGTGGTTCAATCATCCAATTCAGTTTGTCACATCGCTGGAATTCTGCGGTCAGATTTGGTGAGTGAGGGGCTGCCGCTGATCGTGCAGGTGGTGAGATGTTTCAGGCTGGATTTGCGAGAATAAAGCCGCGTTCGATGAGTTTACGCAGCATGGCGAGGCATTCGCGGCGCACGGTTTCGATGGGCGCCTGGGCGAGCGCGGCAAAGCCGTGAATGGCGTCTTCAGCGGTAAGACTGCCGTCACAGGTGGCGAGGAAATCTGCAACGAGCGGCTGGATGTTCATGTGAAAAGGAAAACCGCTGGTCAGGCGCAGGGTGAGAGATTGGGCATGCCAGTGGCCGTCAACCTGATCGCAGATTTGTTCGAGCCGCACATGGGGCGAGAGCCTGGGCCGGGCGTGGAGGAGTTCTTCATCGTTCTCCATGGCGCGAACCAGGTCCATTGCGGCAAAGGTTGAGAGGACGAGTTCGCCGAGATCACCGGTGGGGGTTTTGGGCACCTCTTCAATGCGGACCCAGTTGGGGGCACTGCGGCGGCGCATGACGATGAGGCCGTCGTGGATAGCCTGCACACCGCGCTTGCGGTAGTAGGACATGTAGCCCTGGTATAACTCGGCGTCATGGCTTGAATCCTGGGCAGTTTCGCGGATGCGGTGCTGGGCGTACTCGGTCGGGTTCTGGGTAAGCCCTTTCATCACCCAGGCATCGCAGCCGGTGCCTTCAAGCCATTCAGCGATCCGATCTTCCCAGGGTTGCCCCTCGATCTGGGCCCACTCGCAGAGCATCTGCATGTAACCGCCTTCTTCGAGATGGGCGGGGGCTTCCTTGACAAGGCGGCGGCAGAGCTGGTCGAGCTCCATGGAGTTTTCGCAGAACATGTACCCGGTTTCAGGGGTGATGAAGAAGGGCGGGTTGGAAAGGATGAGATCGAAGCGGCGACCGGCGACGGGGGCAAAGCAATCGCCGACCAGGGCCTCGATGCAGTTGACCCCGTTGAGGCTGGCGTTGAACTTGGTGAAGGCGACGGCGCGGGGGTTTAGATCGGTGGCCACGACCAGTTCACTATGACGCGCAGCACCGAGAGAAAGGATGCCGCTGCCTGTACCCAGGTCAAGGGTGGCGCGAGAGGGCCGACGGACGGCGAAGCGGGAGAGGAATTTGCTGGTGGGGTTGGGCCACAGCACCATCTCGGACTCCTGCCGCTCAATTGCCACGGGATGGTCGGAGGCAACGAGAAAGCTGTCATAGGGGAGCAGCATGGCGAGGGGAGCGAGGTTATCACCGTCGCGGCGCAGCAGCCCGCACTGCACCAACAAGGGGAGCAACCAATTTTCAAAGAGGGGGGCGCTGGCTGCCTCTGCCTGGGGGATATGGAGCCAGAACCAGCGCAGGAGGGCGTTGAGCGGGGTTGCTTCCCGGGTGTGATCCAGAAGCCGTGCCTGGTTGCGCAATTGGCTGGAGGGCAACTCAGCAGAGCCCAGGTAGCTGCGGAGGTTGGTTTCGGTGTAGCCCACCTCTTTGAAGAGGGCGATGAGCCTCTGGGAATCAGCTTGGGAAAGTGGCGTCAGCATAAGGCCCTTACATTAGCACCCTCGGGGGACTGCGCACACCCTGGATATTTGCCGAGGATAACTGGGACGGCGCGGGATAACTGGCATCCTAAAGTGAGATTCTGTGGTCCTGGAGTATTGGCAAGATTTTGCCTTGACCTGCCTCGGGGCGTGTGGTATCAACAGTAGCGCGTGAAATCTTCGCCTCCTCTGGCGTGAAGGGTCCGTTTTTCGTGCATTTGTGCTTTGCAGTTGCATTTGCCTCATTTGATGCCTGGTCCGTGTTGCACTCCACGTCTGTAACAAGCTGTCCCCGCAAAATTCCTGAAGTATTCAACGAAACGTTTGACGACCAACCGTCACAATCAGTTTGAGGAAGGTAGTATGGCGAGACAAAGTGCGCAGCATAAACTTGACCGGGTGCGTCCACCCCGGGTGCAGATCACCTATGACGTTGAAGTCGGTGGTGCGATCGAGATCAAAGAGCTTCCTTTTGTGGTTGGGGTGCTGGGAGACTTTACCGGCAACCCTGAACAGCCCTTGCCCAAGTTGAAAGAGCGGAAGTTTGTCGAGGTGAATCCTGACAACTTTGACACAGTGCTGGAGGGGATGAAGCCCCACCTGGCGTTTGCGGTTGAGAACAAGCTGAGCGATGATCCGGACGCGGCAAATCTGAAGATCGATTTGAAGTTCCGCAAGATGGACGATTTTGAGCCAGCGAACGTGGCCAGGCAAGTCAAGCCGCTGAAGGAACTGCTGGATCTGCGCACGCGCCTCTCTGACCTGCGTGGCTCACTGCAGGGCAACGACAAGCTGGAAGAGTTGCTGCTGGAAGCTGTTGGTAACACGGAAAAGCTGGACAAGCTGAAGGGCGAAATCGGCGCCGGTGATGGAGGTTCCAATGGCTGATGCAGTTGTATCTCCGCAGGGCGCTGCAGCGTCCGTTGAAACCCAGGAAACCAGCCTGCTTGACCAGATCGTCGAACAGGGGCGGTTTGGCGTTGAGTCGGCCTCGAAGGAGCGCGGCAAAAACCTGGTAAAGGAGTTTGTCGCCCAGGTACTTGACGGCTCAATGACGATTGCCAAGGATGCGGAAATGATGATCAATGCGCGAATCGCGCAGATTGATCACCTGCTTTCGCTGCAATTGAACGAGATACTGCACCATCCGCAGTTCCAGAAGCTGGAAGGCTCGTGGCGCGGACTGAAGTATCTGATGGACAACAGTGAGACCGGTGTCGGGCTGAAGATTCGCGTGCTGAACGTGAACAAGAAAGAACTGCTGCGCGACATCGAGAAGGCTCCTGAATTTGACCAGAGCGCGCTCTTCAAGAAGATATACGAAGAGGAGTATGGCGTTTTTGGCGGCGCTCCGTTTGGCGCGTTGATTGGGGACTACGAGTTTGGCAAGCATCCGGAAGACATGGCGTTGCTGGAAGGCATTTCGCATGTTGCGGCGCAGGCTCACGCACCGTTTGTGAGCGCTGCCGGGGCTGACCTGTTCAATCTGGAAGGCTATACGCAACTGGATGCGCCGCGTGATCTGGCGAAAATCTTTGACAGCACGGAATACGCGAAGTGGAAGTCTTTCCGGCAGTCAGAGGATTCCCGGTACGTGGCACTTACCTTACCGCGCACCCTGGGCCGATTGCCCTACGGCGCAGAGACCAAGCCAATTGACGAGTTTGTGTATGAAGAGCACGTCGATGGTACGGATCATTCCAAGTATCTTTGGATGAATGCGGCCTACTCGCTGGGCTCGAAGATGACACAGTCGTTCTCGCTGTATGGCATGTGCGTAGCAATGCGAGGTGTGGAAGGCGGAGGGTTGGTGGAAGGCTTGCCAGCGCACACCTTTGCCACTGATGAAGGCGACGTTGCGCTCAAGTGCCCAACCGAAGTACCGATTACGGATCGGCGCGAGAAAGAGCTTGCCGACCTGGGATTTGTGCCGCTGGTGCATTGCAAGGGCACAGACTACGCAGCATTCTTCAGCGTGCAGAGTTGCCAGAAGCCGAAGGTATATGACACGGATTCGGCGAATGCGAATGCGCGGCTTTCCACGCAACTGCCGTACATCATGGCGGTTTCGCGGTTTGCGCACTATTTGAAGGCGATGATGCGGGACAAGATTGGCAGCTTCATGTCACGTGAAGAGGCGGATCGTTTCCTGAATCGCTGGATTACGAAGTATGTAACTCCGGATGATTCGGCTTCTCCGGCAACCAAGGCGGAGCGTCCTTTGCGCGAGGCGCGCATCGACGTCACGGAAGTACCTGGCAAGCCGGGATGCTATCGTGCGGTAGCTTTCCTGCGGCCTCACTTCCAGTTGGATGAACTCACTGTTTCTCTGCGGCTGGTGGCGGAACTTCCAGCGGCGGCGAAGTAACTCGTCACCTGTTTACGTCTGGGCACGGGGCCGATTGACCCTGCGTTCCCCCAATCGCAAGGTATTCACCAAGGAATTTCTGAAGGAGATTGAACATGGCAGTCAATGCATATCTCATCATCGATGGCCGTCCTGGTCCCAGCACCAGCAAGAAGGACGCAATCGACATCCTTTCCTTTAGCTTCGGCGCCAGCATGACGGCAGTTATTGGTGCTGGCTCGTCGGGCGGCGAAGCCCGTTCAGGACGTGCCAACATCGGCGACGTCAGCATCATGAAGGTAGTGGACAAGGTTTCGCCACTGCTTTTTGATGATTGCGTTACCGGTAACTACATCAAGAAGGTTGACGTCGTCTATGACAAGCCGATGGGCGATAACCAGGAGGATTACTACAAGATCCACATGGAGGATGTGCTGATTACTTCGATTCAACATTCCGGTTCGAGCGAGAACCCGATGGAGTCGATCAGCTTTGCTTTCAGCAAGATCAAGGTCAGCTACAATCCTGAAGAAGAAGGCAGCCTGAAGGGATTCATTGACAAGGGCTTTGACGTATTGAAGCTCAAACCCTGGTAACCGGCAAGCAAACGGGGACAAAGTGCCAATAACTGCCAAGGAGCTATTTTCGGCAGGCAAGGTGCGGGAAGCGATCCAGTGGCTCACGGCACATTTGCGTGAACGGCCATCGGATAAGGCACAACGCACTTTCCTGTTTGAGCTACTCTGCTTTGCGGGCGAGTACGGGCGGGCTGAAAAACAGCTCGCCGTACTCTCTGGCGGGGGCGTGGACTCGGAAACCGGAGCGATCGTCTACTATGCTGCCTTGCATGCGGAGAAGACGCGGCATGAGTTGTTTGAAAAGCAGATGTTCCCGGCGACTGGCGCGGCGGCATCGGCCACAGGCACGCTGAACGGGAAGCCCTTCAAGCAGGTGCGTGATGCGGACCCGGATTTAGGCGCACGCCTTGAGATTTTCGCGGCTGGGTCGTATGTATGGCTTCCGTTTGAGCATGTTGCCTCGCTCGAAATGCGTCCTCCCCAGAGGTTGAGGGACACGCTTTGGGTTCCCGCGCTGGTGCAGACTGCGCCGTCTTTCAAGGGAATGGACCTCGGCGAGGTACTGATCCCCGCGATTTATCCATTTTCATGGAAGAATCCAGACTCACAAGTCTGGTTGGGTCGGGTCACGGATTGGTCCGCAGACGACGAAGGCACGGAGTATCCCTCGGGCCAGAAGATTCTGCTTGTGGACGGCGAGGAAGTGCCGTTTCTCGAGGTACGTTCTTTGGAGTTCGACCATACTGCCTCAGAGTAGTGAATCGGATTTATCAGCAAAACTTCTGAACCAACCTGAACCTGGTTGATAGACAAGGGTCTCTCTGAAAATGCCTCTTCGCGACGACATTCTGGCACCAATATCGGGTGAAAATCCGAGCGGCATTGACTTGCGCTATGACAACAAGCTGCTGGTTTACGACAAGATCAAGGAAGCCCGGCGTCAGGATGATGACCTATCGCAAGGAGACTGGCAGACAGAGCGGAAGACGGCCAATTTTCCGCTGGTAGTCAAGCTTGCGCAGGAGATGCTGGCGACGGTTTCAAAGGACCTGCAACTGGCCGCATGGCTGACCGAAGGATTGCTGCAGACTGAGAAGTTTGGCGGCTTGCGGCAGGGATTGACGCTTTGCCTTCAATTATTGACCCAGTACTGGGACACGGTGTATCCGATGGTGGAGGATGGCGACGTGGAGTTGCGTGCGAAGCCGCTCTCGTGGGTTGGATCGATGCTTGACTTCCCTCTTCGCTCGACGCCGCTGGTCACGGCCGGGTACTCGTGGTTTGTGTACAAGGATTCGCGGGTGGTTGGGTACGAAGACCAGCCGAAGACGGACAAGGACCGCAAGACGCGTTCCAAGGCAATTGAAGAGGGCAAGATTGCGGCTGAGGTCTTTGACAAGGCTCTTGCAGAGACGCCCAAGTCGTTTTACGCGCAGGCCGAAAAGGACCTGGACGCAAGCCTGGCTGCTTTGATCGAGCTGGAGAAGTTTTGCGACGAGAATTTTGGCGATGAATCGCCCGCATTTGGCAAGCTGAAGACAGGAATTACCGAGGTCCGTCATACGGTCCACGGGTTTCTCGAAAAGAAGCGGGAGAAGGAACCGGACCCGGTGGATGAGACAGCTGCTGTGGAGGCTGGTGAAGAAGCCCCACCCAGCGAGGAGGGCGGGGAGGCGACTGCGCCCGTCAGCGGCGTGGGGACGGGCATGATGATGGTGGCCGAACCGGCAGACCGGCGGCAGGCGATTGCGAGCATTGCGGCGGCTGCGGCATTTCTGCGCAAGCGTGAGCCTCTAAGCCCGGCGCCGTACCTGATGCTGCGCGGGCTGCGCTGGGGCGAGTTGCGTGCCGGGGGCCTGGGTGACAGCAGCTTGCTCGAAGCGCCTTCGACCGAACTGAGGCAGCAGATCAAGCGATTAGCGCTGGCCAGCAAGTGGGCCGAGCTGCTTGAGGCTGGCGAACAGGCCTTGACGTTGCCGAGCAGCCGGGCATGGCTCGATCTGCAGCGACTTTCAGTGGCGGCTTGCACTGCGCTGGGCAGCGGATATTTGCCTATCGCGACGGCGATTCAATCGGAGTTGCGGGCGCTGCTGAATGATTTGCCCGAGTTGCTGGATGCGACCCTGCTAGACGATACACCGATGGCCAACGCCGAAACACGGGCATGGTTACAGGGATTAGGTGCTGCGCCGGCGCCATTGGCAACTGCAGACGGGGTTGAGGCCCCGGAACTGGCAGAGGTTGTGACTGGGACGCCCTCGTGGCTGGCGCAGTCTGCCGACGCGTTTGTGCTGGCCAAGGGTGCGCTGGCTGCGGGGCAGGAAGAGAAGGCGTTTGGCCTGATGCGGGCTGAGATTGGCCGGCAACGGTCGGGGCGCAACCGGTTTAGGCGCACGATGCAGATGGTCGAACTCGCGATGACGGCGGGGAAAGATGCGATTGCCCAGCCGCTGCTGGAAGACATTACAGCGATGATGGAGACGCACAAGCTGGATGCCTGGGAAGACCCGGAACTTGTGGCCAGCGACCTGCTCAAGTTGATGCGCTACAGCAAAAAGATTCAGGGTAGCTCCAGCGACAAGCAGAAGCTGTTTGAACGGATCTGTCGCCTTGACCCGGTCCAGGCATTGAGAGCGGGGTAAGCGATGGCCAGGAGCCTTGGCGAAACCACCATCACTGTATCGGTGCTGGATCGGCTGATCGATCTGGAACCTCAGACTCAGATTGAGAACGCTCCGAGCCGGTCACAGTCTGTTCGTGTGCTGAAGAGTTCGGTGCGCCGGGACCTGGAGTGGCTGCTGAATTCTCGTCGTATCTGTGAGATGCCGGATGAAGGGCTCAAGGAAGTCAATCGTTCGGGCTACGTTTACGGCCTGGCCGACGTGTCAACGCTGGCCATGGCGGCCTCGGCAGATCGCAACAAGCTGGTTCGGCAGATTCTGGACACGATCAAGCTTTTTGAGCCGCGGCTGATGAATGTGCGCCTGGTGATGGTGGAGACGCCGGACGCTGGCAAGAAGGACGTGCGCCTGCGGATTGAAGCGATGCTGCGCATGGACCCGGTGCCGGAGCCGATCTCGTTTGACACAGTGATTGAGTTGAAGAGTGGCAACTGCCGCCTCTCGGGAGGCGACGATGCGCGATGATCTGCTGCTCTATTACGAGCGCGAGCTGGACTATCTGCGGAAGTCGGCAGCACTGTTTGCAGAGAAGCATCCGAAGGTAGCTTCGCGGCTGGTGCTGGAGCCGACGAAATGCGAAGACCCGCATGTGGAGCGGCTGCTGGAGGCATTTGCGTTTCTGGCGGCACGCGTTCATCTGAAGATGGACGACGAGTTTCCTGAGATTACCGAGGCGCTTCTTACGGTGGTCTATCCGCAACTGGTGCGGCCCATTCCGTCGATGACGGTGGTGGAATTTCAATTGGACCCGGATAAGGGCAAGCTGACCAGTGGGATGAAGATCGAGCGGAATTCACCGCTGTATTCGAAGCCTGTGGGTGGGGTTCCGTGCACGTTTCGTACCTGCTATGAGACAACGCTTTGGCCGCTGACGGTGGGGGCAGCACAGTTGAGCGCTCCGAGCCGGCTGCAGCCTGCGGTGAAGACGCTGGACTCGGCATGGGCGGTGCGGCTGGAGTTGCGCTGTGCCAAGGACGTAAATTTTGCGGGGTTGAAGCTGGACAGGCTTCGTTTTTACCTGGATGGCGACAGCGGCCTGGTGAATATTTTGTATGAGCTGCTCTTTAGCCGTCTCAACCGCATCCTGGTGCGCGACCTGACGGCTGGATCGCGGCTGGCTCCGGTGACATTGCCTGCATCGGCATTGAATGCGGTGGGCTTTGGTACGGATGAGGGCCTGGTTCCCTACCCTGCGTCTTCCTTTGCGGGTCATCGCCTGCTGATGGAATATTTTGCATTCCCGGAGAAGTTTCATTTCATTGAACTTTCCGGACTGCAAAGTCTAGCAGCTGCGGGGTTCAAGGACGCGGTGGAGGTAATCTTCCTGCTTTCTGATATTGAGGGGGACGGGCGGGTGCAGCGGCTGGAGCTGGAACTATCGAAGAAGACCTTCCGATTGGGCTGCACGCCGGTGGTGAATCTGTTTACGCAGGTGGCGGAGCCGATTCAACTGAACCAGAGAAAGTACGAATACCCGCTGATCCCGGACGTTCGCAGGCCGTATTCAATGGAAGTTTTTTCAGTGGACGAAGTGGCCGCCATCAATTCAAACAACCAGCGGATCACGAGCTATGAGCCTTTCTATTCTTTACGGCACTCTGCGCGCAAGGAGGATCGTCCGTGCTTTTGGCTGGCGCGGCGACGGCCGTCGAATCGGCCGAACGATGACGGGACGGACATTTCGCTCTCGCTGGTCGATCTTTCGACGGCAACGGTTGATCCTGAGGCGACGAGTCTCTCGGTTCGGACAACGTGCACCAATCGCGACCTGCCCTCACGGTTGCCCTTTGGGAACCAGGACAGTGACTTTGAGATGGAGGGCGTGGCGGCGATGCGGCGCATTGTGGCGCTGCGCAAGCCGACGCAGCCGATTCGCCCGGCGCTCGGCAAGAGTACGCTTTGGCGACTCGTTTCGCATTTATCGCTGAACTATCTTTCGCTAGTGGATGAAGGGGAGACGGCGCTGCAGGAGATATTGCGCTTGTACGATGTGGGTCGCACGGCTTACTCGCAGAATGTGATCCAGAGCATCCGGAAGATTCGCAGCAAGCCGCACTTTACGAGGCTTATCTCTGAGCAGGGTGTGAGCTTTGCGCGTGGCTTGCGGATCGAGATGGAGTTGGATGAGGATCAGTTCACCGGAGGCGGAGCATTTTTGTTTGCCAGCGTGCTGGAGCGGTTCTTTGGGATGAGCGCCTCGATTAACAGCTTTACGCAGTTGAGCGTCACGACTCCGCAGCGAAAGGAGGGACTGCACGAATGGCAACCGAGATCGGGCCGGAAGGCTCTGCTTTAGAAACAATGCCGCGTTTTTCTGAGACGCCGTTGGGGCAGGAGATGGCGGAGAATGCCCCTTCGTTCGGGTTTTTCCAGGCCGTGACCCTGCTACAGCGATTGCGGACGGAGATGCGTCCGGTGGGTGGATTTCACAGTCCGGAATTGGAAGCGATCCGTTTTAGCACTCATCAGCGCCTGGGCTTCCCGGCGAGCGAGATTCAAAAGCTGGTTGTTCCTGACGATGCCCAGGCAGAGATGACGGTCAACTTCATGGGGTTGACGGGCCCCTCAGGGCTGCTGCCGTATGCCTACACTGAACTGATTCTGGAGCGGGCGCGGGCGAAGGATCACAGCATTTCTGCATTTCTTGACATCTTCAACCATCGTGCGATTTCACTTTTTTACCGGGCCTGGCAAAAGTCGCGTTTTCCGGTGACGTATTCAGCGGGCAACCGCGACCTGTTTACGAACTATCTGCTTGATCTGGTTGGGCTGGGAACTGCGGGGCTGCGCGACCGGCAGGAAATTGAAGACGAGGCGCTGCTGCACTACGTGGGTCTGGTCGGGATGCAGTCGCGGTCGGCGGTGGCACTTGAGCAGATTCTGGGGGATTACTTTGAGGTGCCGGTCGAGATTCAGCAGTTTACGGGAGGCTGGTACGGCATTGACGCGACCACGCAATGCCAGATGGCCGACGAAGAATCAGCATCGCAGCAGGTCGGTTTAGGCGCGCTGGTCGGTGATGCAGTGTGGGACCGGCAGGCGCGGGTGCGCATCCGGGTGGGGCCGATGACGATGGAGCGGTACAACGATTTCCTGCCGGAAGGCGATGCCTATGCGGCGCTTCAATCCATCACTCGTTTTTTCACCAACCAGTGCCTTGAGTACGAAGTGCAACTGGTGCTTGACCGCAATTCAGTGCCGGGCGTTGAACTCGACCCCGACTCAAGTCATCCCGCCCGACTGGGCTGGACATCCTGGGCAAAGACAACTCCGCTGGGCATCGACCCGGACGATACAATTCTGACTCTGTAAAGGGGAATGCATGGGACTGAACCTGAAAGCACTGATTGCCAAATTGAACGACCCTTCGCGGGCCGCCCTTGAGGGAGCCGCGGGACTTTGCCTGTCACGCACCCATTATGACATCGAGATTGAGCACTATCTGACGAAGCTGCTGGACGTGGCGTCGGGGGACTTTGCGGCTATTCTCAAACACTTTGAGGTGGACAAGTCGCGTCTGACTGCGGAGCTTTCGCGCAGCATGGACAAGCTCAAGTCAGGCAACGCGCGAACGCCAGCGATCAGCCCGACGGTGCTGAAGATGCTGACGACTGGGTGGACGGTGGGTTCGATTGACTTCAATGCCGGGCAGGTGCGGACGGGCTTCACGATCCTGGCGCTGGCCTCGGATGAAGACCTTTCGCGGATGATGCGCGAGATCAGCAAGGAATTCCAGAAGATCAACGCCGACGCCCTGCGCAAGGACCTGATGGGCATTGTGGCAATGTCGAGCGAGACAACCTCGGCAGCGGCGCCGGTGAGCGCGCCGGGCGCGGTTGGTGAGGCCAAGCCGATGGGTGGAAAGACGCCCAATCTTGACTCGTACACGGTGGATCTGACGGGCAATGCCAAGCGCGGCAAGATTGATCCGGTGCTGGGGCGCGATGCGGAGATTCGCCAGGTCATCGATATTCTCACGCGACGGCGTCAGAATAACCCCATTCTGACGGGTGAGGCTGGCGTGGGCAAGACGGCGGTTGTTGAGGGCTTTGCGCTGCGGGTGGTGCAGGGTGATGTGCCGCCGCCGCTCAAGAACGTCCATGTGCGCACGCTTGACCTGGCGCTGTTGCAGGCTGGAGCTGGCGTCAAGGGTGAATTTGAGAATCGATTGAAGGGGCTCATTGAAGAAGTGAAGGCTTCGGCGACGCCGATTATTCTTTTCATTGACGAAGCGCACACGATGATCGGCGCGGGCGGCCAGGCGGGTCAGAACGACGCTGCCAACCTGCTGAAGCCGGCGCTTGCGCGCGGTGAATTGCGAACGATCGCAGCGACGACGTGGTCGGAGTACAAGAAGTATTTCGAAAAAGATGCAGCCCTGGCGCGGCGCTTTCAGGTGGTCAAGGTAGAAGAGCCGAGCGAACAGCAGTGCATGGTGATGATGCGCGGCCTGGTGGCATCGCTTGAAAAGCACCACAACGTGCGCATTCTCGACGAAGCGGTCTATGCAAGCGTTCGCCTTTCGCATCGGTTTCTGGCAGGGCGGCAGTTGCCTGACAAAGCGGTGAGCATTCTGGATACGGCGTGCGCGCGGCTTTCGCTGGGGCAGAACGCGACTCCTCCGGCGATTGAAGACGTGACCCGCGAGATCGACGCGCTGGCGGTGCAGAAACGCATTCTCGAGCGTGAAGAGATTGTCGGCGCGGACCACCAGGAGACGCTGGCTGCGATCGATACGCAGGCAAACAAGGCTCAGGAAACGCTGAAGGCGCTTACGGAGCGTTGGGACAAGGAGCGCGCGCTGGTGGTGAAGATTCGTGCGCTGCGTGACCAGTTAGAGAAGGCCGCAGCTGGCACAGAGCCGAAGACTGAAACCGATGTGGCGGCTGGCGACGCCGCGAAGACGGAATTGCAGGCCCTTGAAGCGGAGCTTTCTGCGCTGCAAGGGGAGACGGGATTGATTCGGGTTTGCGTGGATGCGCAGATCGTTGGCGAAGTGCTCTCGGCGTGGACTGGAATCCCGGCGGGCAAGATGCTGAAAGACGAGATCTCGACCATTCTCGCCTTGCAGGATCACCTGGGCAAGCGGGTGATTGGGCAGGCGCACGCGATGGAGATTATTGCGCAGCGGGTGCAGACTTCGCGGGCATCGCTCGACGATCCAAACAAGCCGGTGGGCGTATTCATGCTAGTAGGCCCGTCGGGCGTGGGCAAAACGGAGACGGCGCTGGCACTCTCTGACCTGCTGTACGGCGGCGAACATAACCTGATTACGATCAACATGTCCGAGTTCCAGGAGCCGCATACGGTATCGACGCTGAAGGGCTCGCCTCCGGGGTATGTGGGCTATGGCGAGGGTGGCGTGCTGACTGAGGCAGTCCGCCGGCGGCCCTACTCTGTGGTGCTGCTCGACGAAGTGGAGAAGGCGCATCCTGATGTGCTGGAGCTGTTCTTCCAGGTCTTTGACAAGGGCAATATGGAAGATGGTGAGGGGCGTTCGATCAATTTCAAGAACAACATCATCATCCTCACCACCAACGCCTGCACGGACCAGTTGATGAAGCTGGTAGCGGACCCGGAAACTGCACCGAGTCCGCGGGCACTGGTGGAAACGCTTAAGCCGGAGCTGAACAAGATATTCAAGCCTGCGTTCCTGGGTCGTATGGTGGTGATTCCCTATTACCCTGTGCGCGATGAGGCACTCAAGCAGATTATCCGGCTCAAGCTGGGCAAGATTCAGCGGCGCTTGCTTGAGAATCACAAGATCAAGCTGAGCTATGACGATGCGTTCCTGACAGAAGTGGCCAGCCGATGCACTGAGGTCGAGAGTGGGGCGCGCAATGTGGATAACATCCTTACCAATTCCCTGCTGCCGGATATTTCACGGACGATTCTTGGCGGCATGGCAGAGGGCGAAAAGCTGAGCGCCATCCAGGTGACGATCGGGGAAAGTGGGGAGTTTGTCTACGCTTAGGTGGAAGTCAACGGCAAGGTTGGGCAGCAAGGAAAGGTGAGTTGAGCGATTGGGCGACCCGGCAACTTTACCCTGGATCAACGGTCTCGGCGAATTGGCCCACCCCGACGCACCACGCGGCGGGGGCGGGCCAGGTGCGTCCCGGAACCCCAGGCCAGCTGGCACAGACGCGGGAACCAATCCTCGTTCGATTCCTTCGCCAGACTCGAGCGCAGGCAGACATCTCACGCCGATTGAACTCTCAGACAAGGTTGGCGATGGCGACCCGAAGACTCCGGCAGACATTGAGAAGGAAAAGCAGCAGGCAAATTTGAACCTCTCAATCTATGTAACGCAGGCCAGCGAAGAGATGGTCGGCAGGCCTTCAGTTGGTCGCAAGGAATGCTTCGATTTGCTGGACACGGTTCTCAAGAATCTTGGAGCAAAGAGCGCCAACGACTTTGAAAGGGTTACCGGTCGTCGCGACCAGGACTACAAATGGGGTGATCTTGAGCCGGATCAGGACAAGATCCGCCCCGGTGACATGATCCAGTTCCGCAACTTCAAAACGACCTATACTCCTGACCGGAGCGATCGAGGGCCGTACGAGATGATCCGGGGTCCACAGCACTCTGCTATCTTGATTGCCAAGAATGCGGATGGTTCCCTGACGATTGTTGAGCAGCACGTTATGGATCGCGAAGAGAACAGGCTTTCTGAAGTGATCAAGAGAAATCAACTCGATTACAAGGCAGGGCAACGCAAGCTTGCTGATGGGTCTAGTCTCAAGATAGAGGTGAGCGGAACGATTTGGTTCTATCATCCTGTTGCCAAGCCAAAAGAGAACAAAGTCAAAACTCCCCGCTGACACGGTTGCAGCAAGGCGAAGGAAAGGTCAGAAAATGCCAGATCAGCACACACAGCAAGGTCGGCTCATCTCTGTGGAAACGCCGCTCGGCGAGGATAAGCTCCTTCTTGCCGGATTCAGTGGTCATGAAGCAATCTCGCGGCTGTTCCGTTTTCAGCTGGATCTGCTTACCGAGCAGGGGCCTATAGCCTTTGCTGACATTATCGGCAAGAGTGTGACGATTGCGATCACTCAATCGGATGACACGAAGCGCTATTTCAATGGCATTGTGAGCCGCTTCATGGCGAGTGGGGCTGACACCACGTTCATGTACTACAAGATGGAAGTGGTGCCGTGGACGTGGAAGCTGACCCGCTATGCGGATTGCAAGATATTCCATAACAAGTCAGTTTCGGACATTATTCAGCAGGTTTTCGAGGACCGTGGTGTTACGGATTTCAAGCTAAGTCTGACTGCGACTTATTCGCCGATAGAGTACTGCGTGCAATATCGGGAGACAGACTTCAACTTCATTTCACGATTGATGGAGCAATTCGGAATTTTCTATTTTTTTCAGCATGAAGATGGCAAGCACACGATGGTGATTGCTGACGCCTCAAGTGCACACGAGGCCTGCCCCGCCTTTCCGAGAGCTGGCTTTAATCTGGCGGCTGGCGGCCTTGATGAAGACGATGTGGTGAACTCATGGTCAGAGGAACAGGAGTTGCGGACCGGCAAATACACGCTGACCGACTATAACTTCAAGACTCCGTCAACCAGCCTGCTGGCAAGTGAGCCGACGATTATTTCCATTGGAGATAACTCAAGCTTCGAAATATTCGATTATCCGGGTGACTTTCAAACCCGGGATGATGGAACGGCGTTTGCGAAGCTGCGCATGCAGGAGGAAGAAGCAGGTCATCTGATCGCGCATGGCGGGGGAGTTTGCCGCGCGTTTACCTCGGGCTACAAGTTCACGCTTGCAGACCACCCGGATGACACGATGAACGGAGAATACGTGTTGACTGAAGTGCAGCACGAAGCGACAGTGGCCGGTAATTACACGACAGGACAAGGCGCCGCAGACCACTATGCGAACCACTTCACATGCATTCCGGTGTCGGTTCCCTTTCGCCCGGTCCGCCTGTCTCCGAAGCCTTTCGTCCAGGGAACGCAGACAGCAACCGTGGTCGGCAAGAGTCAGGATTCGGCCGGAGGCGATACGGACGCGGGCGGGGGTGGAGAAGGTGAGGAAATCTGGGTCGACAGCTTTGGGCGGATCAAGGTGCTTTTTCCGTGGGATCGCAAGGCGGCCTGCTCTTGCTGGATGCGGGTTTCGCAGGAGCGAGCCGGCCAGGGATGGGGATCGATGGTGATTCCGAGGGTTGGGCAAGAGGTGATTATCAGCTTTCTTGAGGGCGACCCGGACCGACCAATCGTGATTGGCCGCGTGTATAACGGCACCCAAACCCCGCCCTATACCTTGCCAGATAACCAGACTCGCAATACGATTCTGAGCCGCAGTTCGCCGGGTGCCGGGGCTGACAACTTCAATGAGCTGCGTTTTGAGGACAAAAAGGGTGCCGAACAGGTTTTTTTGCACGCCGAGTTTGACTACGATACGCGGGTCAAAAATGATTCTCGCGAGTGGATCGGCAATGACCGCCATCTGAAGATCATCAATGACCAGATCGAGAGCGTTGGGAACGACCAGCATACCCAGGTGGTGAGCAATCGGATGGATGAGGTTTTTGGCGATTCACACCTGGAGGTGAAAGGCAATCTCAACCAAAAAGTCGGCCAGACGCTGTCGTTGCAGGTTGGCGAAAATCTGTATGAAAAATCTGGCACCACCTTTGCCCACGAGGCAGGTGACACGATCCATCTGAAGGCAGGCATGAAGATGATCCTTGAGGCTGGCATGCAGATTTCACTGAAGGTCGGCGGTAACTTCATTGACATTGGCCCATCGGGTGTTTCTATCTTCGGAACGATGGTGATGATCAACAGCGGTGGCGCGGCCGGCTCAGGCCCGGGTTCAAGCCCGACGGATCCCAAGAGCCCCAAAGACCCTGACGAGGCGGATGATGGCAGCAAGGGTACCAAGATGTAATCATCCCGGCGGTCCTCTGCCTTTGCTCTCTCCCCAATCGAATCGCTAACGTGAGATGCTATCTTTAATTCCGGTCGTCACAGATGAAACAACTTCAACCCGTTCTCTGGTCCAAGGGCACTTTTCTGACGCCGCAGCATTTGCAGCTTCAGGATCGATTTCTCGAAGACAGCCTCAATTTCCGTCTGCAGGCGCTCAAGTTCTGTGCCTGGGGCTTCAACGAAATTGTGCTCGATCAGGAGTTGCTGACGGACGGGCAATTGGCGATTTCGCGGGCGTCGGGTATCTTTCCGGATGGATTGCTGTTTGATATTCCAGGGCCTGACCAGCCGCCCCCATCGAAGGCGCTGGCTGAGTTCTTTGACCCGGGAATGCGCGACCTCGATATTTACCTCACGGTGCCCGACTACAAGCTCAAGGGTCTGAATGTAACGGGACTAGGCCGGGTAGGTGGGGCGCGTTATATGGCCGAGATCACGTCGGTACGCGATGACAACACAGGGACGGGCGAAAAGCCAATTCAGATTGCGCGCAAGAATCTGCGCCTGCTGGCTGCCAATGAAAGCCGCGAAGGCTGTTCGGCGCTGCGTGTGGCCAATATTGAACGCACCGAGGCAGGGGCATTTCGATTGAACACGCGTTTTGTGCCGCCGCTGCTTGAGGTCCGGGCCAGTGAATACCTGCTCGGGATTATCAACGGGCTGCTTGAAATCCTGTCGGCGAAGAGCACGCAGCTCTCCGGCGGACGCCGCCAGAAGAACCAGAGCCTGGCCGACTTTACTGCCGCCGACATTGCTAATTTCTGGCTGCTCTACACGGTGAATTCGAATATTCCAGTGCTGAGCCATCTATTGCAGGGGCAGCGCTGTCACCCGGAAGAACTCTTCTCAGCGCTCACTGCGCTGGGCTCGTCGCTCACCACATTTTCGACCACGATCCGGCCCAGGGACCTACCTCTCTATGACCACCTCAACCTCAGCAAGGTTTTCACCGATCTGGACGAAAAGCTGCGTCTGCTGCTCGAGACTGTGGTGCCGACAAACGTTGTTTCGCTGCCGCTGAAGCATGTGAATAACACGATCTATGCGACCGCAATTGACAAGGACAAGTATCTCAGCAACACGCGGATGTATCTGGCATTCAATGCGGATTCGAGTGAGGATTCGATTATTCGCAGGGTGCCACAGTTGGTCAAAGTGTGCTCGGCGTCGCATATTGAACAACTCATCAGCAGCGCGTTGCCGGGCATTCAACTGACGCATGTACCGACGCCGCCGAGCGCTATTCCGATCAAGATGAAGTATCAATACTTCAGCATGAATCAGGCCGGGGCAGCCTGGGACACGGTCACCCGTGCCCGCAATCTCGCTGCCCATGTACCGGGCGATTTTTCCAATCCGCAGATGGAATTGATCATCCTGCTGCCGCAGGCGGGCTGACGCACATGAAACAACTCACAAAACCCGTGTGGTCAGAAGGCATGTACCTGGGGCCCCATCATTTTCAGGCGCAGAACCGCTACTTTGAAGACTCGCTGAACTTTGTTACGGCGAGCTTGTGGCGCGATGCGAATGGCTTTGCCGGATTGCAGTTTGATGCAGACGCCCTGCGCAATGGAACGCTTTCGCTGGCGCATGCGCGCGGGCTGTTTGAGGATGGGCTGGCCTTTGACCTGCCCGGCTCCGATGCAGCGCCTGAGCCGCGCGACTTCCGGCCGCTTTTTTCGCCGGTCGCCGACCACCTGACGCTACATCTGGCGGTACCCGTTGACCTGCCAGACGGCCGCAACACGAGCGTGGACGATAACAACTCCCCTACCCTGCGCTTTCACGGCATAGAGCAGCCTATGCCCGACCAGAATACAGGCCGGGACGAGAAGCAGATCCGCGTGGGCCGCAAGAATCTGCAATTACTGAGTGAAGCTGAAGTCACTGACAAGTTCGCCAGCCTGGCCCTGGTGCGCGTGTTGCGCGACGGATCGGGGCGGTTTGAAGCTGACCCAACGTTCATTCCTCCGTGCCTGAACCTGAGCGCGAGCCCGGTGCTGACCGGTATTCTGCGGCGGCTGATTGAGATTCTGGACGAGAAGAGCACTGTCTTTACGAACGAGCAACAGCAGCGCAACGGGGTCTTTCAGGCAGGCATGTCGGCGCGGCATGTAGCGCAGTATTGGTTTTTGCATGCGCTCAATTCAAATGTCTCTTCCCTGCGGCACTTTTTGCTGTCAAAGCATGCCCACCCGCAGGAGTTGTTCCGCGAAATGTCGCGGCTTGCCGGTGCTCTCTGCACCTTTGGCCTCGATGTGCACCCGCGCTCGCTTCCTGCATACGATCACAAAGAGTTGGGCGCACAGTTTGCCGCCCTCGACGACCACATTCGCCGCCATCTGGAAATCGTCATGCCCTCCAAGGCCATCAAGATTCCGTTGAAGGCAGTGGAGAGCTTTCTGTATCACGGCGAACTGCGCGATGAGCGCTGCCTGGGACCCGCGCGCTGGATTCTCGAGATCAGTTCGCCAATTGGCGAAGCAGACCTGATCAGCCGCGCACCCAAGCTGGTGAAAACCTGCTCACAGCGATTTGTGCTTGAGCTCATTAAACGAGCTTTGCCGGGCCTGCCGTTGAATCACCTGTTAGTGCCGCCGCCGCAGATTGCCGCGCGCGTTGAGAGCCAGTATTTCGCCATCAACCGCAGTGGCCCCTGCTGGGAACACATCGTGCAGACGCGACAGATCGGGGTGTATGTTCCTGGTGAAATTCCCTCGCCTGAGTTAACCCTGATTGTGCTGCTGGACGAGTAGGTCTTCTGACCGGAATCGACTCACGACGGTAAATCAACCAAATCACTGAAAGCGACGGGTTGCCTCTGCAGACGGGTGCGCAACTATGTGAACCTGAGGAGAGCCAAAGGCCCGTCCTGCACCTGGAGCTAAGTTAGACAGCTTCTGCCGGTCAATGCTGTGAAATCGAATCAATGCACCGTATTCCGGCGATTCTTTCTCGGCAAAGTTTCATTCTGGCCGCTACTCTGGGAGCGTGACTGGCGAGCAAACAGTATGAATGAACTCCGACTCTCGACTGCATGGACACTGCACGGACTGCGTGCTCTTGTGCTTGAAAATCGCTTTCTTCACCTGGTCATCCTGCCGGAGGCGGGCGGGAAGATATGGCAGATCACGTATAAGCCGCTCGACGCGCCTCTGCTGTGGAATAACCCGCGCATCGCTCCAGCAAGGCACACGATTCACGCCCATTACGACGACTTGTGGAGCGGCGGCTGGGATGAGCTTTTTCCGAACGATGAGGCTGGTCTGCTGCAGGGCGAGTTTCTGCCTGATCATGGCGAGCTGTGGACAGGAAACTGGCATGCTGAGCCGTTTGAAGATAGCGACAGCATTGGAGTTCGCCTCCGATTCACCACGCCGATCAGCTGCTTCCTGGTGGAGCGAACGATTCGTCTCAGGGCTGGTAGCGGTCGATTCGAGATTGAGTATCGATTTACCAATCAGAATTCGGAAGCGTATCCGTTCCTGTGGAAGCTGCACCCTGCCTTTGCCGTCTCTGCGCAGCACCGGATTGATTTCCCGCCGATGACGGCGGTTCGCGAACCGGGATTTCCAGGGACGCTTGGCGAGGCGCCGTTGAGCTTTCCGTGGCCTCATGCACAGCTGGGGGAGACTCGTCTCGACTTGCGCAATGTACCTGATGCAGCTTCGCGAGCGGTGCATTTCTTTTATGGGACAGAAATGGCAGCGGGCTGGTGTGCGATGACCAACCGCGCCAATGGTCTGGCCAGCGTATTGCGCTTTGATCCTGAAGTCTTTTCAAGCTGCTGGCTCTTTGCGAGCCACGGCGGCTGGCGCAATCTCAACGTGGCTGTTCTCGAACCTGCAACGGGGTACCCATTTCAGACCCAGGCGATGATCGATGCTGAAAGGGCACGCTGGCTCGCTCCGGGTGAAAGCCTGGAGACGTCGGTACTCTTTGCAACCGCTGAAGGGCTGAAATCCGTCGGGGGAATCGACGCAAGCGGACAGATTTATCCTGGGGATGAATCGTGAGGCCGGAAATATGCAGTCTATGCCTGGGACTGGGTTTTGGTTGGGGCAGGTGGCTCAATCGATAACAGAATCGCTGCGGTAATCGCCACAACCGCTCCGGCCATCTGCATCCATGTCAAGCGCTCGCCGAGTAGTACGACGGCCAGCCCCACGGTGAGCAGCGGATAGAGCGAAATAAGCGAGATGACGATCGATGCTTTGCCGCCGGATTCGAGGGCGCGAAAGCTGGTCCAGGCCCCCAGACCATTCAGAGCCCCGCCGGCAATTGAGGCAAGTACAACGACTGTGCCCAGGCCCCAGTGAGGTCGCGCGACAACCAGCACGGCCGCCGAAAGCGCCACCATCGCCCAGCAGAACCACAGAAACGAGCGTTCGCTGGAGATGGAGTTTGTCGAGAGCTTTTGTGTAACGCCCGTCACGCCCCAGAAGGCCAGGGCAAGCATCGCGAATCCAAGCCAGATATGCATTTCCAGATTCTCCGTAACCAGTTCAGGCTCAAGCACTCAACAGATAAATTGCCACGAAGGCCAGCGCAAGCCCTATCCACTGCGTGCGACCCAGGCGCTCCTTCAAAAACAGAACTGCAAGCAGCACGGTCACCATGGGGAACAGCGCGGTTACTGGCGCAACAATGGATGCTTCCCCGCCCTTGACGAGCGCTTGAAAGAAGGCGAGATTTCCCAGTCCGCCGAGAATGCCGGTGAGGAAGGCCCAGAAGATGCCCTTGCGCCGGGTAGCGGCATCCTCGCGGGGGCTGTGCTTCCGCACCGTCCACGCAACAAACACCATGAGCGGAATCAGTCCCACGGTGTACAGCAGCTGATTCACGTAGACATCAACGCCGTTCGAGGCCACCTTTGATACGAAACCCCAGGCACCCCACAGCACGATGGTCAAGATCGACCACAACAGCCACAGGGGTAGTTTGCGTGAGATAGTTTTCTGGTTCATGCAATGGGCCCTCGCGACCGCATGTTTGCCTACAGGGAGCATACTGTCCACCGGAAGCATGAGCAATGGCGATAAGCCTCGTTCAATCGCGTTTTGCGGTTCATTCTTTCGCTATGACTGTTTGTGCCTTTCGGGTAGATGTTGCGCAGCATTATCATCGGGCGGACGAGAGGAAATTTTTGCATGAAGATCACATCCGTTGAAGCCATACACCTGCGCGCCGAAGACCCGTTGATCGAGCTGTTCGACGGCTCGTATGACGACTGCGTCCTGGTCGTCCATACCGACAGCGGTCTTACCGGGATTGGCGAGACTGAGTCGATGGCGCCCGCCATTCAAGCTATTGTGCGTGGACCCTCGGCGCACAATCATGCGCGGTCGCTCTCTGCTGTGCTGGTCGGTGCAGACCCGGCTGATCCGGTGGAGCTGTGGCACCGCATGTATGACTCGACCGATTATGTAGGTCGCCGAGGCCTGGCCATGCACGCGATTGGTGGCGTCGATCTGGCGCTGTGGGACCTGCGCGGAAAGATCGAAGGCAAGCCTGTCCACGAGTTGCTTGGCGGCGCCAGGCGCGACCGCTTGCCTGCATACGGCACCATCTATCCGATGGCGCAGACTCCCGAGGAAGTGCGGGCGCAGGTCGCGGCGGGGCAGGCGAGGAATCTGCGCAACTTCAAATTTGCGGCCGACCCCTGGTGGCTCGACGACATCGCGCTGACCGGGCGCTTGCTCTCAGCGGCGCGCGAACAGGCTGGCCCTGATGCCCGCCTCATCGTCGATGCCGCGCTCTCGTACCGCACGGCCTCTGAAGGCCTGCGGCTTTTTCCCATCTACCGCGAAGTCGGCATCTGGTTTCTTGAGGCGCCGCTGCCTCTTGACGATGTCGAGGGCCATCTTGAGATGAGCAAGCATGGTTTGGCGACAGGTGTCGGCGACCTGGGCCTGACCCATGTGCGCGAATTCATCGAAATGATGGATGCGGGCGGAGCAAGCATCTGCCAGCCGGATATTTCCCAGGTCGGCGGCTTTACCGGCATTCAGAAAATCGCGGCTGCGGCCTACGCGCGGGGGAAGCGCGTCATCACGCATGGCTACAAGACCAATATCGAGATCGCGGCCAACCTGCACTTTCTGGCTGTTCAGCCCAATGTCGAGCCTCTGGAATTCTCTTTGAGCCACTCGCCCCTGCGCTGGCACACGACGAACGAACATTTCCCAGTTGAGGCAGATGGCATGGTCCGCGTGCCCAATTCACCTGGGCTCGGAGTTACGCTGAATATGGAGACGATTGATCGCTACCGGTTCAATGCCTAGAGCATTTTCAGGAATTCTGTGAAGTCTCTCGCTTTCGCAAGGATGGATTTTTCCTGATGAGAAATCCAGTCAGCGGTGCGGCCTCCCTTTGTACCATTCCTGAAAATGCTTTAACTTACCCGGAGCAGCATTTTGAGCGTGTCACCGGGCGAAGTGGTCATCGTGTCAAATGCCCGTTGACCCTCTTCAAGGGGCATTTCGACGGTCCAGGGAGTCAGGTCAATTTCTCCGGCCTTGAGCAGTCCGAGGGATCGTTCGAAATCGACTGGCGTATAGGCAAACGACATCACAACGCGATGCTCCTTGCGAATGCTGGTCACGAAGTCAATCTCACTTCGCTCTTTGGCCATACCCAGCAGGACAATCTGCCCTCCGGGCCGACACAGATCAAAGGCGGCCTGACGGGCAGATTCGGAACCGCTCGCATCGAGGACGAGGTCGAGTCCATAGCCAGCGAAGTCTCTCGCGTTTGCGCGTCCTTGATCGGTGGCTGCATTGACGGCCAGCGTCGCGCCCATTGAACGAACCACAGCGAGTCGCTGTTCACTCACATCCTGCACGAGTACCTGTCGCACGCCCAGGCGCAGGGCCGTCAGCAGCGCCAGAGCGCCCATTGTGCCCCCACCAACAATGCCCATGCGGAAGAACGGTTGGGGAGCTGCGAGGCGGAAGAGATGAACAATGTTGGCCAGCGGCTCGGCAAGCACAGCGCGGGTGTCTGGCAAATCATCGGGGATATCGTAGACCTGAGCATCGGGCACCACGACTGACTCGGCGTAGCATCCCGCGGTGGTATCCATGCCGAGCAGGCGCCAACTTGAACAGAGATTCTGCGCACCCGTGAGGCAGGCGGTGCAGCGCCCGCAACTGATGAGCGGATTGACGACGACTCGCTGCCCATCATCGCCATGGCCGGATCGACGTCCGACGAATTCATGTCCCAAGACGAGTGGAGCTATCCGGCGACGGCTATGCCCGAGAAATCCAGAAATATCCGAACCGCAAATACCGGCCACCTTGACGAAAATCTCACTCTCGCCGACCGCTGCCACCGGGCGCGGACGATCCTCCATCGCCACTTGATGTGGAGCCGTATAGACCAGTGCACGCATCGCTTAATCTCCTTGAATCTCGCAGATATTCAACTGCCCTTGCGACTAGCCGGCTCTCTCCAGTTCAAGAGCCGAATGCTCAAAACCGCTCCAGCGCTGAGGCTCGCTGGCATAGGCGCGGGGTGTGCAGTGCATGTATTTTTTGAAGACAGAAGCGAAGTATGCCGGATTGCAAAAGCCACATCGGTCAGCCACTTCAGAGACATGCAGTCGCGGGTCAAGCAGTAAGCGCCGTGCCATCTCCAGCCGCTGTCGAATCAGATATTCCTCAAGCGTGTGCCCGCTGGTGCGGCTATAGACACGGCCCAGGTGCCCGGCGGAGAGTTTCAAATCGTGGGCAATATCCTGTATCGTCACCTTTTCCGGGCCCATTTCGCGCACCAACCGCTGCGTCTCAATCACGATTTTTTCATCGCGCTGGCTGAAGAGTTGCACAAGTTGAACGCGTAACTGTTCGACAAAACTGCGGAATGCTTCCGCCATGGAAAAGGAATTGGGCGACCCCACGATGATCTGCACCGCCCGATCCTTGGCCAGCGTGACCAGGACACCGTCTGACCCTAGCGATGCCATTTCGCGCGCGAGGTGCTCACAGGCCCAGGTCAGCAATCCGCGCGCCTGCTGAAGTTGTGCGATTGTCGCAGCGGCCGGCGCTGCGGCTGCCAGAAACTCCTGCACGGCAGCATTCACGACCGCTATATCTGCCAACTGAAGAGCCTTTATCACCTTGCCCAGATTTTGCGCAGGCTGCTGCTGCCGCCCGGGCAGCGCTTCAAACCAGTTGATGGTCGAATGACCCGAATCCAGAGCAGACGACGCCTCATGGTACGCACGTAACAGCTCGGTGGACTGCGCATGGGTGCTGCTGATGCCGACTCGCGCCATCGCGAGCCCCTGACTGCGCGCAGTGCGCAAAAGTGCCTGGGCCATCTCGTCAAGCAACATCCGCTCATGGCCATGGGTGCGCGACTTTTGGGTGGTAAAAATGCAAATCTCTCCTGGAGTAATCACCGTCGCCAGCGTGTTCGGCCAATTCTGGCAACGGTCTTCGACGATGTGCGCAACTCGCGCCAGCGCAAGATGGTTGCCAATGGCCGCCGCACGCTTGGCCTCACGCCGTGGGGCAACAAGCACCTGTGAACTCTGCATTGCAGTTTGCAGCCGCAAGATCAACACACGATCGGGCAGCCGCTCCAGGCCGACGCTGTTTGCCAGCGCATGCATCGCTTCAACATTGTTCTCTGGACCATTGCTCATCTGCCCGGCAAGCATCATTTCAGCAAGCTGGCGGCGGTCAAGGGCGAGTTCACGCTCCCGTACGCGCTGGAATTCGCTCATGATCTCGAGCCGCCTCCAGGCGTTGGCCAGGTAGCGCGCGAACACTTCGAGCATGCGCACCATCTCGGCCAGCTGTGCGGTGGTTACAACAGGTACGCGATAGTAAGCCTCTTCGAGTCGAGCCATATCAATATGGGGCTGCCCGACGAGAGCCGCGTTTACCAGGGCAAATCCCTCCGGCGATGGCGGCTTGGACAACACCTGCCCGCTGAACAGTGTACCCAGATATTTATCCTCACAGATCACTGGAACTGCAATGTCCGTCAGCCCGACGTGACAGGGATACACCTGGCTGCATCCAGAGGTACGGCAGCGTTCCTTGGCAGGCCTGTCACTTCGCCCGCACGTTTGCTCCTCATGGCTACCGAAGCCGTGCACCAGATCACAAAAAAGGGTACTTGGGCTGGGCGACGTACGTCCTGCGACTTCCCCTCCCCCGGTTTGCTGAGTCATCTGTGCAATCTGCACCAGGGCATCGCAGGTATTCACGCGCGGCCTTTCGCCCGGATCAAAAAGCTCCAGATCATCTGCCCACATCAGTTCTACGTTTCGAATTGGGCTGGAGTTGTTGATCAGGACAAGAAAGTACTCGAACAACTCAAGGTCTTTTTTGAACTCCTGCTTGAGGGTCCCGCCTAGAGCCGCTTTTTGCTTCTTCATGCGCACTGATCTCCGGCAATGCCAGCCGCTTCAAAAGAATGGGCCTTGGCAGCGAAACCTATCATATGCCGCAGGTCTCAACTTCGAATACCGGAAAAACGACATCATTCTTCGAAAATTGGCGGATTCTATTGAAATTCGGATGCAGAACCATCGGCACGACGGGACCAAGTCACTCTGCTTTTCCTCGGGCCTGCGGATGGGCGCGAACTGCCGAAAGGCGGCTTTCACTCACGGATGCGCGCGGATGGTGAGACCCCCATCAACCACCAGATGAGTACCAGTCACCCACGCCGCCTGAGGGCCGGCCAGGTAGGCGACTGCCGATGCAACATCGCCCGGCTTACCTCGACGCCTCAGTGGGTGCAGCGCAGCAGTTTGCTCTGCCAGCGCCAGCGGATCACTGGCAGAGCGTAGCCACTCATCCCACATGGGCGTGTCAATGTAGCCGGGGCATACCGCGTTGACGCGAATGTTCCTGGAAGCCAACTCCAGGGCCAGGTTCCGGGTCAGCGCAACCAGGCCGGCCTTTGAGCATGCGTACGGAATTGAATTTTCAAAAGCATGGCTGGCATGGATGGAGCTGATGTTGACGATTGAGCCACCCGTCTTGGGAAAGAGCGGAGTCAGAGCCTGACTTACCAGAAGCGGTGCTCGCAGGTTGACGGCAATCACCTGGTCAAACACTGCGGCGGTAACTTCGCTGAGAGGCAGGTCTAACTCGATTGCAGCATTGTTAATCAGCACATCCACACCGATGCTCAGCCTTTGAATCGTAAGAGCGAGTTCCTTGATTTGATCAGGATCAGCAAGGTCGGTAGCGACAGCATCAACGACGGGTCCATCCGTTTGGCGCATCGTCTCCGCAGTCTCTGAGACACCCAACGCGTTGCGATCAACCAGGATGAGGCGTGCACCGCGCGCGTGCAAGTCCTCCGCGATTGCCCGGCCAATTCCTCGAGCTGCGCCAGTGACAACGGCCACCTTTCCAGCAAATTCTCGTGTCAATTCTGGGAGCACACCGGGCATTGATCTACCTCTTCCGACCAGGCTCTCTGATGCGCCTGGCTGCTGAACCATTCGACTGCAATTCCTGCAGAAACACCAGTTCTGAACTCAGAGGCTGCGCCAGATGAACTGTGAGTCCCGTCGTCATCAATTCCCTTCCGATAATCGTTCCGTCAGGGGTTGTTCCATCTTCAAAGTGAAAGGAGTAGAGAGCTGCTTCCTTTAGGCCTGCGAGCAGAAAGTGATGTTCGATCTCGTCTTTTGTCGACCCTCGAAAGGCAAATACCATCCCGTCTTTCCGCGCCGTATCCCAATACTCGACTCCATCCCATTGCACTCCATCGGGACGATTGGAAACATGGTAGAGATGCGCGTCTCGGATAAGGGGACGCAGTTTCTCCTTATAGAGAGCAAATGCCTGTTTCGCGGCTGCATGCTGCTGGGACGACCAGGCTGTGGTGTCGAGCATGATTGTGGTCCAACCCATCATGCCACTGCGCAACATATACCGGAAGTTATCAAGATTTGCAACCGGCCATTTCTCGACATAACTCTCAAGCATTGCAGCTGGCAAGACATAGCTGGTGTCATAGAATGCCCGACGATTGGACAACGGATCATAAGTATCCGTAATAGAGAAGTAATCGCCATGGGCGGCCGATCCAAAGTCAACCATGCGGCCCCCATCGTTGCATATCTCCAACAGCAGGCCTGGATGCTCGCGGCGCAGTTGAGCATAGATGTCGTAGTAGGCGAGAACCGCATGATAGCTCACGTCAGTTGAGTTCGATGCGACTACAAAATCGAACCCAGAGTCATGGGTGACCTTGAGCGAACTCATGTTCGGTGGAGCATGAGGATGGTCTCCGCGTGTGCACCCTTGTGCCACCAGATACCCATCATGCTCCAGCATGTCGAGATGATTGTCTTCGACAATGCGTTTCACCTCTTTGGCTGCATAATCCTTTGCTGCAGATACACCGAGATCAATGGTCTGACCTTTGAATTCCTCCGGCTTCCAGTCTGCCGGAAGGTCCGTCACAAGCCAGTCGCGAACCTTTGGATCTCGCACATTCAATGCACCTGGCGCAGTGTCTAACGCCGCCTGTGTCCAATCTACCCAGATACCAAAGCGCAACCCCTGTCTGTGCGCTTCATCGGCGATCGCGGTGAGCCCATGCGGAAATTTCTTTGGATCAGAGAACCAGTCACCTACCCCGCGAAACCATCCGGCATCCATGTGAAACATCTCCAGGCCCAGCTCTTTTGATTCTGTAATCATGCGCATCGAGAGGGCCTCATCAACCTGCATTCCGCTGCCCCAACTGTTATTGACGAGGAGCGGATAGTGCGCATCTTTCCAGGCTGAAGGGTTATTCAAAACCTCCCGGACCCATGGACGTAACTGGTTGCCAGCGCCGTCTGGCCCACCCTGAAACAAGCCCAGAAACGCAGTCGGCGTCTCAAACTTTCCGCCTGCAACGAGCCGTGTACGGAATGGCCCCGGCTCAGGATTAAGGCCCAGATCACTCGCAAGTGAGTCTTTTCGGCGCGAGAGTGATATGCGCGTCCTGCCGCTGAATTCGATGCCCGCAAACCACCCTGCCTGTGAGCCATTTGTACCGTAGACGAACTCCGCCGGAATAATCTCGCGTGCCTCTCCTTTGATAGGTCGCGCATAAGTAGAAGACCGTCCAATCCATTGATATCCATCCGCAATGGTTTCAAGGTGAGTGCCCTCTGCGGAAGGCGAATCTGCGCCCTTCTCAACATAGAAGTTCTTGAGTTCCGCACCAGCTTTCAGCCTCCATGCCATGCTGAGCGAGTTCAACATGGGCAGCCACAGCTCCTGATTACTCAGGTTCTCAACAACGATGCGATGTTCAACAGGGCCAAACTTTGCACGAGCCTCCCACATCCAATGCAGTCTCAGGTGCGGTTGTGCGCACTCATAAACAAAGCTCACATGGTGGGCGTCTGAACTGCTGGCAGCAGGACTCCATTGCCAGACAATCGGTGTTTCTAACCCCTTCACATCCACGCTAGCCGGCAACGTTTCGCTCAGCGTGTTCATCCAGGAGTCTGGACTTGACCGTTGCCTGCTGAGGCTAACTAACTTTGGTGCATGCAATCCTGCATGCATGTGAAGGCGCACATTCAAGGTGGAAATCCAAGCTTCGGTGGATTGCTTGTTAACCTGAGCGCTACCAACCAGTTCAGAGCCAAGCAATGCCGCACATAACACCATGATGATTCGTTTGGGTCGTCGAAGCGTCCAGGTCATTTGCCTGCCTTTTGCCATTCCCCTGCCGAATTTCGGGATGGCCGTTAACCTCTCGTGTTATTGAAGTCCTGCCATTGAAGCAAAAGCTCACTGAGAGGAGAACCTAAGTCTCCTGCTGCCAAGGCAAAGGTCCTTTGCGCTCAGGAATCCGCAGCGGAATTGCGAATGAGACGCAACATGGGCCTGCGTCTCATCCACATTTCTTTCCACTAGAAGAAGAAGCGACCGCCGATCTGCATCACTCTCTGTCCAGTCTTTCCGTTGATTCCGCCGAAGGTCGGCGAGTCGGGGTCGGCAATGATGCTGCCGAAATTCGGGTGATTGAGAATGTTCTGCGCCTCGATGCGTACTTCAAAGTAACGCGACTCATTCGAAGAGAGGTAGAACTTCTTCAGAATACTCGCATCCGTATAAAAGTCACCTGGATTGCGCAGGTCGGCAAACATGACTGGAGCGTTGCTCAGGGAGTAGTCAGCAGTTCGCTTGAAAGCGTTCGCATTCAAAACCTTTGTGGCGCCACCGTTGACAAACTGGCCATTCACCACCAATGCGTTGCCATAGTTAGTGCCGTGCTTGTAACTATGATTTGCGAATGACCAGCGAAGGGCCGCACCAGGTGCTGTATTGCCGCCATCTACGGTCGGGAGCAGGACAGGAGTTCCTTTTACGTCCCACGTACTGATACCAGCCAGCGCCCATCCACCCGCCAGGGCTTCAAGTAGATAGCCCCCAACGCCATTTGGCTGATTCATGAACTGCCGATGCCGACCAAACGGAAGATCGTAGTTATAGTTGAGTTTCACGGTCTGGGGCAGCTCATACAAAGCAACCCCATAGCCCTCCATTAGATTGTGAGGATTCTGCAATCTGCCAGCGGTCGCTCCAAACTGGTGAACATCAGTGCTGGCGGTATTACTCAGAGTTTTGCGTACTGCGTAGGAAGCCAGCAGCGCTAAACCGTGGAAATTTCGCGTCTGAATTTGAACGTTTGCAAAGTTTGAGAATGACTTACCCCAGGTAGCCTGCCCCGGCGTTGTCGAGGTCGTACCTGCATATTGTGGTGATAACGCGAGCAGTTGGCTTAAAGCCACGGTTGGCTGACTGGCAAATGTCTGCGACTGGCCGTAAAACGGATTAGGTACCTGATCGTTCAAATGCGTACCCAATTGATAGAAGCCGAGTGGTGTGTTATTCAAGCTCCAGTTCCATACATTGGTTAGCAGGTGCACGCCCTTGATGCCTTGATACTCGGCAGTCAGCACCCAGTCCTTACTCAATTGGCGCTGCACACTCGCTCCCCACATGTAATCCGTAGGAGTATCGAAGTGGCCAATCGTGGTTCCAGTTTGGTCAAAATTTCCAGCTGCACCGTAACTCGCATACCAGTAATCATGGTTATTCGTAAGTGGAGGTACAAAACCCAGATTCGATCCACTGGCCTGGAGCGGGAAAGTTCCGAGACCGTGATCGTTTCCGAACTCGCTTACCCAATGCTGACCATCCAGGGTAGACACCTGATTGAATGTGTTCGAGTTGTAGTAGAAGCTCAACCAGTCTGTCGCCAGGCCATTCAATCCCTGGTCCACAGAGCCCGCACTCAGATGAAGCACTGTCTTATCGTTGACCTGCCAATTGATTCCCAATCGGGGTGCAAAGTTTGCAATATTTGTGGTGTAGAGGTTCTTCTGCGGATATTCCTTGGTACCAATGAGAGCTACACGCCCAGTCGCTCCCTGGGAGAGCCAGGCGGGCTGGGGCATACCCGCAAGTGAAGGTTCAGCGGCGAGCACCTGGTTCCAGGACCAGTCACTGTTTGCCGACAGTACATTCTTTGCGTTCAGATCGTAAACGAGGCTTCCCGGGACATGACGGCCTTGCTTAGCCCCATCGTGGTCCCAGCGAAGGCCTATCTGCACGGTTAGTTTTGTATTCACCTTCCAGTCGTCCATGACATATGCCGCTTCATTCCAGCCGAATGGAGTAATATTCCAGTTACCCCACTGGAAGAAGCTCGATGAGCCCATCATCAACTCTGCAAGAGGGCTGCCCGAAAGGCCATCGTTCTGGTTCCAGTACTGGTTTGATCCGCCTCCAGGATTTACCCATGCCGCGCCTGTCTTGTCGCCGCCTTGCTCGGTGAATCGAATGAATGACTGCTCATAACCCAACTTGAGAGTATGCCGGCCAATTAGCCGCGTCATAGATACGCTTCCATTGTCAGATTGGGTAATGAAGGAATCAAATTCTGCGCCGCCCACGGGTGTATAGCCGCTCACAGTCATTGCTGGAGGAATCTGGTTGGTTGACTTTTCGCTGTTGTTCTTGAGTAACGGATCAAATGCCCATTTTGAGGTATCCACCTTGGGATCCGGGGCCGAGCCCAATCCTGAAACGCCGTTACTGATGAGCTTTGAAACTGCAAAACCGAGGTGCCCATTGATCACCGTCTTGGGTGTCGGAGTCCAGGTATAGAGAAGGCTGCCGCTCCAATCATCGTCGGTGGTCACTGATTCTGCTGCATGCGCAAAGGGAGCAGGGATGTTATTCGTCATCATTGAACGGCTGACGCTGCCCTGGAGATGTTGATTGCTACGCAGCGCATCATCAAGCCGGAAAAATACCTTATCGGTTGGCCTTGTGGTACTGATCGAGTCATAGCGATTGTTCGCATGGTCACTGTTCGCAGAAGGGCTATGATTGGGCTGCGGCCAGAGGGCGAGGTAATCAAGAAAAAGGCCGCTCTGCCCGGAGACCGGACAAGTGAGGCTGCCGCAGTTGACCGTTGAGCCATAAGTAGCTGGGATCTTGTTTCCTGTAAATTTCGGCCGAATCCAGCATGGAGTTGAACCTGCAAGGGGGCCAGTGCAATCCTCAGCATTTGAATCACTTGTTCCGTTGAAGGGATCGTAAATGGTTGCAGTGACCGGAACTCCATTGATGTTGTTGATGACAGTCTCAGAGAAGTCTCCATCGTGATTGAGAATCGTGGGCACGCTGCTCACAACTGATTGCCCGCGAGAGTATCTTTCGCCTTCCCAGGCCGCATAGAAGAAGGTCCGATCCTTGCCATTGTAGAGATGCGGTATCATCACCGGCCCGCCAAACGCGGCGCCGTAGTTATATTGATGAAAGGCCAGCCTGGGGTTCCCCAAAGAGTTATCTGTCCAGTCATTGCCGTTCAGAGTTTCATTGCGAAAGTAGAAGAACGCGCGGCCATGATAGGTATTCGTACCGCTTTGGGTTTCCATGGAAATGATGCCGCCGGCATAGCGCCCTTTGTCGGCGGTGAGTACTCCGCTCTCCACACGAAACTCGCCTATCGAGTCAGGCGTCGGGATTGATCGGTTAGTAGCATTGAACTCCGCCTCCTGCACCTGGTTTCCGTCTACGGTGATACTTGTACCGTTGACTTGTCCACCCGAAACCGAATAGCTGTTACCCGTGTTGGCGATGAGGTATGCGGAGTTACCAAGCGTCGAAACCTGATCGCTCAGCGGCCCTTGCCCCTGAATCGAAGGAATTGTCGACGTAAGATCAAGGGCATTCCGGTTCAATTGCGGCAGCTCAGTGATCATCTTGTTATCGAGCACATCGGAGGTGCTTGACTCGTCCGATGAAATAAGCGACGAGGCGCTTGTCACTGTCACGGTTGTCTCAATCGCACCTGGCTTCAAGGCAAAATTCTGTGATAGATGGTCGCCTGTGCTCAAGTGCAGCCCCGAACGCCTCTCCGTGCCGAACCCCGGCGTGTTCACTGTCACCGAATAGGTCCCTGGCAACATTTCGGGAATGACGTAAATGCCAGAACTGTTGGCCACAGCCGAATATGGGACATTCGTGGCAAGATTGACCGCACGAATTTCAGCACCGGAGACGGCGGCTCCTGTAGTGTCAGTAACCTGGCCGCTCAATTGTGCGTTTGAGCTTTGGGCGTTCATCACCGGACTCAACATCATTGCCAACATCATCACAACGGATGCCAGGATCGCAGTTCTGCACATTGCTGATTGAGCTTTTTGGGAAATTGTCATAACGAAATATCGCCTCCAGATTTCCGGTCGAGCCAGTGGCTGAATGCTCGCCCCGGATTATCTAGCCCCTATTAATAATCCTGGCGGAAATCATTGTCTATGCAGGATGGCGATATTTCTTATGCATTAGCGCTCTGCAAATATTTCATCCGTTGGCTTCGATGCTGCATATTGGATGATTGGTTTGCAGTCAGGCGATAACCGGCTCGGTAATCAAGAGGCGCTGGTCTGCCACAACTTCGCCCAAATCCTGCGATTTTCCAGATGGCCATTGAATCTGGACCGACGCTCGAACAGAGGTATACAGGCCAAAATGTACGGTGAGGTCGCTCGATGAGGCGTAACCAACTGAATTTGAAACTGTCCGCACCTGGGTCCGCTCGCCCACTTTGCAGCGCACCACCGCTCCGATTGCGGAGCGATTGCTGCTCTTGCCAGTCAGTCGCAATTGAAGCCAGTGATGAGCCGGGCCCTGCTCTGGTCCGCGATTCCACCACAACTCGATCGGTGCATTGATGGCGCTCACCGCAGCGTCGATGCGGCCATCCCGGTTGAAATCGGCAAAAACGACTCCACGGTGCAACGCAGCCTGCCCGAGTCCGGTTCCGACTTCGTTGGAAACATCCACAAATCGCCCCGCATTGTTCGCAAACACTCGATTTGTCTGTGCGTCCTGAACGTCCAGTCCGCCTCCTGCGACAAAGAGATCAAGCCAGCCGTCATTATCCAGATCAACCAGCCCGCAGCCCCAGCCGCTCCAGGGTCGGCTCAAGTTCAATAGCCCCGTCTGTGCGCTGCCGTCGTCAAACAGCCCCTTGCCCCGGTTCAGGAACACGCCATAGGTCTCGTTTTTCAACCCGGTCATTACAATGTCTGGCAGGCCATCGCCGTCGATGTCGCCAAAATCCGCGCCCATGCCGGAAATATTGCGTCCATCGCCGTTATAGGCCACACCTGCCTCAACGCCAACCTCCTCCAATCCCTTGCCGCGGTTGCGCAGCAGCAGGTTTCGCGAGTTGTCGTTTGCGACAAATATGCCTGCCCGGCCTTCTCCCGCCCAATCCGCGAGTGCTACGCCCATGCCTTTCCCAAGCAGATTTGGCAGTCCCTCCTTGTGGGTGACCTCGGTAAACGTGCCATCGCCATTATTGTGGTAGAGCTGCATCACCTGCGCCCGATATTTGTCGGGATGACAATAGGCCCGGGCCACCTGATCCAACCCTCCGCAGACCGGGTCAGAACCAGGCGACCAGTCGCAGTAGTTCGAAATAAACAGATCGAGCAGCCCATCGTTGTCGTAATCTAACCAGCACGCCGCGACACTCCACGCCGGCCGGCCCAGCGATCCAGGGCCTCGAAGTCCCGCCTGAGCAGTCACATCCGTAAAAGCGCCCTTGCCGTTGTTGCGGTAAAGATGATTGCCGTGCACACCGGCGACGAATATATCCTCAAATCCATCGTTGTCATAATCAGCGACCGCCACCCCCATGCCGAATCCCTCGCCAGCCAGCCCAGCTTTGGCTGTAACATCGCTGAAAGTCCCATCGCGATTATTCCGATAGAGTCGGTTCCAGTAATCAGACCCCGTTTTTATCATCCCTGGCAATGGTGCGCCATTGACGCAAAACAAGTCAGGCCATCCATCGCGATCAAAATCGATGACTCCCAGCCCGCCGGGTAGCGTCTCAACCTGGTACTTTCGCCCCGCAGCCCCATTGCGCAACACAAAATCAAGGCCCGCCGACGCAGCTCCGTTTACCATCCGGAAGCGCGGCTCAGTTGTCGCTTCCCCACGCATGCGAAGAGGGTTCCCAGCAGTTGCGGCACTAACGCCCATGGCCGCAATCACGCGCAAGAATGCTCGCCGATGCATTCTGGAAACGCGGCTACTGGGCATTTGGCTTCTCGTGAACATCCGATTGCCCACCTTTTTTTTCCGTTGCTTCTGATTCGCCCCGTACCTGGTAGGCATCTGAAAGCCGCCGTGCCTCTGCCTCCGTCTTGATTGCGTCTGATTCTCTGCCCTGCGCACGAAGCACCCGGGCAAGCAGAGCATGGAGCGCTCCCTTCTCGTCGGGAAAGCCTGCATCTAAAGGCGCTTGCAGCCATCCCAGGGCCTCCGCCGATGCTCCCGTTTGAGCCAGCGCCCGCCCCAATTCAACCGCGACAATCCGGTCTCCAGGGGCCACTTCCACCAGCTTCCTCAGCCACGGAACTGCCTGCTCGTAGTCCCGGCTGTTCATCGCCAAGGTGGCAAGGGTCTGCAAGGCACCTCGCCGATGAGCGTCCGCGGCCAGAGCAGCCTGCGCCGATTGCCCGGCAGCCTCCATTTCACCCGCTGCAAGCTGCGCCTCTGCAAGGCGTTCAAGCAGGCCCGGGTCGCGCGGGCGGGTCGCAAGCCCAAGTCTGTATTCCACTTCGGCCGCAGCAGCATCGCCACGCAGTCGCAATTGAATATCGCCTCGCAGCCGATGAAGCGCGGCCTGATCCTCTGGATTAACTGACCCAGCTTGAAACCGCGCCGCCGCCGCACCTGCTTCCACGGCATAGCAGACTGAAAGTCCGTAAGCCGCCGCTGCATCCAATGAGTCCTGCTTCGCCGCCAACTGCCGTTCCATCACGGGAATCTTCATCGCACAGCGAGTTCCATTCCTTGTTTCCTGCTCAGAAGTTGCGGATGCCTTTTGCAAGCGATGCGCTACTTCAAGACCCGCCTCGGAGGCTCGCAAATCCTGCCCAATCTGATGAAAGCGCTCCAGCGCAAAGCCAGCCCAGGCTTCCAGCGATTCCTCGGAACTATGCCCGCGCGTGATCGCCTGCTGTAAGGCTTCTGCTGCCAGCGCATAGGCTTTCAACCCAGCCTCAGCCTCACCGAGATACTCCTCGGGAATCTCTTCGGTAGTCTTCGCTCGGGCCGCGCTTTGCAGGTAAGGGACTGCCTCGGCAGCGCGACCCGTCCGCAGCAAATCGATCCCCAGCAGCAGATTTGCAAAGTAGTCGAGTGGCTCCAGCTTGTGTGCCCTCAACAGAGCCGGGATCGCTTCGGCAAATCGCGACTCCTGATGCAGTTGAAAGCCCTGCTTCAAGAGCGTCCGGAAACCATCCTGATTTTGAGGATGAGCCAATAACGGGCATCCTGCGCATAGCAGTGCTGCTAGAACTGCGCCGACGCCTGAGAGTCTTCGAACGCGCAAAAAGGACATGCCGACACCATAACCTCAGGTTATCAAAGGCGGCAAATCCTGAGTTGCAGACGGGCGAGTGTTGGACGGTCAGGCCGCAAGACAGGTGCAACAACCCAAGCGCCGGCAGCATGCCATTGCATTTTCGAGATTCTCTGGTACCTGCAGGTGTATGCTGTTTGAGAGCCGTTCGATTCAATAAAAATGCGAACCGGTCGTTGAGGATCCAGGGACTTCGTGGCGAATTCCCAATACAAGTTGCGGGAGTAGTTCAGTGGCAGAACGTCAGCTTCCCAAGCTGAATGTCGCCGGTTCGATCCCGGTCTCCCGCTCCATAGAATGAACGGTTTACCAAGAGACCTCAAGGGCCATGGTGGCTACCAGCCCGACAAGACCCAACAAGACTTTACAAGACCCAACATCCAATTTTGCAGGAAGAATCCAGGTCCACTCAGTTGGTGGGATTTTTTTGAGAGAATGTGGACCGTCCTGCAACATTGCGAATACCTGGGTTTCACATAGTCAAAGGTTCGCCGCGAGATCATTCGCCGACCGCGTGATCCAAATCGCGTATGTCATTCGGACGGTAAAGTTTCCTTCAGCCCCTGAGCCAACTCATCAATTGAAGTTTGTTGGCTCAGTTGCGTGATCTCCTGGTCAGCAGCAATCCCGTGCAATCCCATTCGATGAGCCATCTGCCGCTCCATCCCCAGGAGCGCTGTAAGTTCGCGCTCAGAGAGCAGCAGCATCTGCAGCATCAGTTGATCCCGCTCCTCTGACCTGCGGCTGATTCGCGATTGCCGCATCAGGATGAAGCTCGCCACAAGAATCGCCTCAAACGCAAGCAGTACTGCCAGAAAGGGAAATGGCGCGGGATCGAAACGGTAAATGCGCAAAGACGGCAGCCAGTTCCAACCCACCCATAAGACGAAAATCACGACATGCAGACTCACATACGTGAGGCTGCCGATGAACGATGCCATCCTGTCCCCCAGCTTTTCTGACTGGGTACGCTGCGCCAGAAACTCCTGCTCATGGCGCGCAATCAGGTCGATGTGCTCCTGCAGGTGGGCCTGAACTTTCTCGGAACTCTCTAACGGCTCGTAGCTTTGCGACACACAGGCCTCCTCTGACGGGTGATTGTCGCACCTCAAATCAAGTTGAACTGTTTCCTTGTGCGCAGACCGGTGCAGAATTGAAAACTGCGCAGAAAGCCGCGTTCACAGTGCCTCACTGGCAATCGGATGTAACGGCAGACGCAGGCTCGCCACACATCCGTGAACGGCCCGGTAAGAATCGGCATGAGCCTCGCTCCGATTGGCCAGTTGAACAGACCCAGCATGTGCCAAGGCAATCTGCTGAGCCAGCACAAGACCAATCCCCGTTCCGTTTGGCTTGGTCGTATAGAACGGCACAAACAGGTTGCCAGCATTCGTCAGACCCGGCCCATTGTCCGTAATATTGATCTGAACTTCGCCAGGCCCGGTCTCCCACCCAATTTCAACCGACGGTGTTTGGCCTCCCAGAGAAAGCAGCCCCGCATCCGCGCTCATCGATGCTTCCGCTGCATTCCGCACCAGGTTGATCAAAGCTTGCGCCAGTTGATCCGCATCTGCCAGCACCACTACATCTTCTGCCTCGGCTACCGCCACGACCACACGCGTCTCCAGTTTGGCGACGCGCTTCACAAGGCCAGCCAGTCGGATGGATTCAAGCCGCGGTGCAGGCAACCCGGCCAACTCCCGGTAAGCCTGCAAAAAGCGATTCAGGCTTTCGGCGCGGTCCTCAATTACCTCCAGACCGCGGGCAAAATCCTCGGCCTCCTCCGTCGTATCCCCTGTCGCGTCGAGTCGGCTGCGCAGGCTGCCCGCAATCGATTTGATGGGCGTCAGTGAGTTGTTGATCTCGTGGCCCAGCACGCGAATCAAGCGCTCCCAGGCAAGCCGTTCCTCTTCGCGCAAAGCTGCACTCACATCCGACAGCACGAAGAGTGTATGCGGTACCCCTCGCAGACGAAAACCTGTCCGCTTGACCACCCACCGTGCCGGCTCCTGAGCGTTGCTCAATGACAGCAAATCGTTGTCCTCGGCGCGCAACAGCCGGTCGAGATCATTCTTTCCGCTCTCCGACTTTCCGTGCGTCCGCTCTGCTGTCGTTTGCTTTTTCAGACTAAAGGCCCGTTCGGCCGCCGCATTCAGCAGCTTTAACCGGCCATCCGGATCGAAGGCAAGGACCGGCGATTGCATCGACTTCATCACCCGTTCCACCAGCGCCATTGCTTCCATGGCACCCACACGCTGCACCTGCAACATTCCGGCCAGCGCATTGATTTCAAGGGCAAGATCACCCATGGCGTCATTGCGCCTCCCTCCCCGGGCTCTGAAGGAATAGTCATCTTCGCGCAACGCTGCCACCACATTCGCCAGCGTCTGCAATGGGCGAAAGATCTGCTCCTGTAGCAGGGAGACGATCAACAGCCAGGTGCCAATTGCCATTGGAAGCACAATCAGCTGAATTGCTAAATCAAGATGCAGTTGCCGCAACTCAATCGCAATGAGCAGCACCGCCGGCAAGCCCATAAGGTAAAGCCACAGCCGCAGGCGACGCTCAAAACTCAGCCTCTGCCGCGTCCTTTGGAGCGGCAGCCGGTTGCGCGGCGCGCCTTTTGAAACTCCGGATGCTGTCGGCTTAGAGCCCATATTTTTCGATGCGCCGATAAAGCGCTCCACGGCTCAATCCAAGGGCATCTGCGGCCTGGCTCACGTTCCCACCCACCCGCGCCAGCGCCTTGCGAATCAGAATCGCTTCCACCGCCTCCAGGCTCAAATCGTCCATCGTGCCAGCCATGACGCGCGGCGCATGCAACGCCAGGTCAGCCGCCTCAATCCGCTCCCCGCGCGCCATCAAGACTGCTCGCTCAATGGTGTGGTCCAGCTCGCGTACATTTCCTGGCCAGCTATACGTCAGCATCAGTTGCAGTGCCGAGGGCTCGAGCCCCTGAATCGCGCGCCGATACCGTGTTGCGTGTCGTGCCAGAAAATGCCCAGCCAGGGCGGGGATATCCTCGCGACGATCTCGTAACGGCGGCAAGCAAATCTCCACCGTATTCAGTCGAAAGAGCAAATCCTCGCGAAACCGCCCATCCGCGCAATCCTGGCGCAGATTGGCATTCGTGGCCGAAAGTATCCTCACATCGACCTTCTGCGTCCGCGAAGACCCCACGCGCTCCAACTCACCCGTTTCCAGAACCCGCAAAATCTTGGCCTGCTGCCGAATCGGGATATTGGCAATCTCATCCAGAAAAAGCGTGCCGCCGCTGGCCAGCTCAAAGCGCCCAATGCGATCGGTCCGCGCATCGGTGAAAGCACCTTTCACATGCCCAAAAAGCTCGCTTTCAAACGTCCCCTCAGGCAGTGCCCCCGTATTGACCGCGACCAGTGTGCGCGCCGCACGGCCTGAAAGCCGATGCAGCAACTGCGCCACAACTTCCTTGCCCGTCCCGTGCTCACCGGTAATCAATACGTTTGCGTCCGACGGCCCCACCCGCGACATCGTCTCCAAAACCATCCGCATCGAGGGAGCCGAAGCAATAAAATCCGGCGCACCGGGCGCTCTCAAAATGCGGTTCTCCGCCTCCAGCCATTGCGTCCGCCGCTGGCTTCGATGCAACTCCATCTGAGTCCGCAAAATGCTCAGCAGGCGCGGATTTTCCCACGGCTTTTGAATGAAATCACTGGCGCCTCGCCGCATCGCTTCGACCGCCAAATCGATGTTGCCCCAGGCCGTCATCACAATGACCGGCAACTGGGTATCCATCTCCTTGATGCGTGCCACCAACTCCATTCCCTCTTGCCCTGAGGTCGTGTCGCGCGAGTAATTCAGGTCAATCAGGACTCCGTCAAAGCTGTCATGCGTGAGCGCATCCAGCACCAGCGCAGGCGTGCGTACCATCTCCAGTTGATAGCCTTCCGGCTTCAGCAGCAGACGCAGCGCTTCGAGGATTTGCGGCTGGTCATCGGCAATCAGCAGCTTGTAAGGCTTCTCAGCAACCGCACTCGACTTGTCATTGGTCTTCATCATTCCAGCCAGTCTTGCAGCGCACCGCGACTACTGTCCACTCCCAGCTGCTGTGCCCGTCTTCGCTGAGTCAATTGAAATCCCGTTCGCCTCCAGCGTAGACCCCACCGAGCGATCCAGTTCAATTCGTGCCTTCTGGTACGCCGTCATTGCCGCCACCAGCGCTGACTCCGCTGCCGCCAGGTCACGCCGCGCAGTCAGGGTCTGCAGGTTCGACCCAGCTCCCAGCTCCTGCTCCTTCGCCGTGATGTCAAACGTCTTCTGAGCAAGATCCCTGCCCTTGCGCGCAGATTCCACGCGCGCCTCGCTCTGCTCCAGCGCATACTGCGCATTCCTGACCTCAATGCGAATCTGCTTTTTCAACTGCTGCATATGCAGCTCTGACTGGCGTGCCTCAAGTTCTGAGCGGTACTGGTCGCTCTTCGCAATCCGGTTACGCAACGGAATGTTCACCGAAATCCCTACATAATAGTCCGGCGCAGAATTATTCAGCGCATTCTCAATCGCACCGCCCAGCCCTGTCGGTACCAGTGAATTCACCGTTGACCCCGGCACCTTCGGACCCGCCAATCCCGACCCTGCGTAGAACCCGCTGAACGCCACCTCTGGCAGCAACGCATTTCTCGCAGCTTCTCGGCTGATGCGACGATTCTCGAGATCAATCGTCGTCTCTCCGAGTTCCAATCGGTCCCGCAGCGCCTGCGCAATCATGTCCGCCGTGAGTGCCGCAGTCGGCGCTTCTCCCATGCTGCTGTGATCCGTCGGCCTTACCGGCATCGCTTCCAGAATCGGGTCGTCCAGATTCTTCGTCAACGCATTTTTGATCAGTAACTCTTGAAACTGCAGCGTTGTCTTGGCAATCGTCAGATCCTGCTCCCGATTGGCAACCTCCGCCTCATCCTTCATCACATCCATCGCGGGAATCGCCTGCAAATCCAACTGCTTGCGTCCGCTGTCCAGCGTCTGTTGCGCAAACTTGAGCGAACGATCCTTCACCTGCTCATCCTCGTAAGCCGCCACCAGGTCCCAATAAATGTTTGCAATCTGCGTAACCGTCGTGAGCACCTGTAACTTGAACGCTGCATCAGAAATCTTCTGGTTATTCCGGGCAATCCGCAAAAAGCGAAGATTCGGCCCAAGACCAAACCCCGCCAGTAACTCCTGCTGGAAGGCGAACCGGTAGTAGGTGTTCAATGTGGGATTCAGAAAGCTGTTCGGTGAGTTGGTCGTTGTGCGGTTGTTGTCCAGAATCGCCTGAAACGATGTCCCGGTTGGAAACGCCTGCGCATAAATGATGTTTCCATTGGTCGAGTTATTCTTGAGTACCTGCACTCCATAAGTCTGCAGGTTAGACAGTGGTGCCGCCGCATGCTCCACGTTAAAGTTAGTGCTGATGGTCGGATCATAGGATGAAACGTTGGTGCCTGTACCCAGTGTTGACTGCACCAGCCCCGAAGCACCAGCGCCAGCGCCACCCGCCCCGCCTGAGGTTCCACCAGCGCCCGCACCCGCCGCGCCCGAACCAAAGCCGCCCGCACCTCCACCCGGCGTATTCTGCACCACGCCCGTATTCACACCGCGAAACGAACCGCCTGCCTGCGTCCGCAGGATGTCCGCCTGCGCTATCGGCATGTTATACCGGGCAATTGCCAGATCCAGGTTGTTTTCAAGCGCAAGAGCTAACGCATCCTTCAATGAAAGCTGCAGCACTCCATCCTGAATCAGAGCATCGATGCGGCTGGAGTTGGCCAGGTCTGGCTCGGCCACCAACGACGCACGATACGCGCTCACAGGGTTCCACGAGTGCGGAATGTCCAGCCGCAACGCAGGAGTCTTCTGCGGCAACGGTGCGTTGGGAGCATCACTCTGCGCTGCCATCTTCATCGGCTGCGCCATCATGCTCAGGCAGCAGAGTCCAGCGGTTAGCCGGGCAAAGCCTGACTTGACTTGGATCAACGAATTGAACTTCCTTGAATCACTCAAGATTGCACTCCTGCAGTCCTCTTTGCAGAGGTATCCGAATAAACCCAACCATCGCGTAACTCCAGGATTCGGCTGCCGAATTGTGCGTTTTCCTTTGAATGCGTCACCTGCACAATCGTCGCGCCCTCCTGGTTCAGCTTGCAAAACAAATCCATAATCTCCTTGGCCTGCTCGGAATGCAGGTTTCCCGTCGGCTCATCCGCGAGCAGCAGGCTCGGCCGGTGAATCACCGCTCGCGCAATCCCCACTAACTGCTGCTGGCCGCCCGATAACTGGCTGGGATACAAGTCCTTCTTGCCTACGATGTTGAATCGATCCAGCGTATCTGCCACCAGCGCCTGCCTCTCTTTGCGTGGAATATCCTTGTACGACAGCGGCAGGTCGATGTTCTCGGCCACGGTCAGATCATCCAGCAGATGATAGCTTTGAAAGACCATGCCAATGCGCCTGCGCGCCAGGTCGGCACGCTGCTTGCGAGTCATCCCCTGCACTGCTTCACCCTCAAACAGAAAGTCGCCCTTCCACTGGTCATCAAGCATCGCCAGCACATTCAAGAGGGAAGACTTTCCCGCGCCAGAGGGCCCCGTCACCGTGACAAACTCGCCCGGCCGAATGGTAAGATTCACCTGCCGCAGAACCCATGTTTCAGTTGGTCCTGTCCTATAACTTCGCTCAACATTTGTCAGTTCAATCATGATTGCGCAAGACTCCATTCCCGTTACTGACGTATTACTCAGAACGCAGTGCAAGCATTGGGTCAACCGATGCCGCTCGACGTGCTGGAATCGCTGCAGCCAACACCACCATCACCGCAGTCACCGCCACACACATCCCAAGCGTAAGTGGGTCTCCCGGCACGACCCCATAGAGCTGGCTGGTCAGTAGCCGCGAAATCCCAAACGCCGCCGGCAGCGCCACCGCCACACCAATGACGGCCGTCAGCGCCATCTCCCGCAACACCAGCATCACCACAGCGCTCCGCTGCGCACCGAGCGCCATGCGCACGCCAATCTCCCGCGTCCGCTGGGCCGTCGCATAGGCCAGCACCCCATACAACCCAACGGCCGTCATCAGCAGCGCCAGCAGCGAAAAACTCACCGCCAGAAATGCGAGCGCGCGTTCATTGGCCAGGCTAATATCCATCTGCTCCTCGAGCGTGCGCATCTGGTACACCACCAGCTTTGGATCCAACCGATGAATCCGCTGGCGAATCATGCTCTCCACCGCCCCCGAAGACTGGTTGGTTAACGCGTAAAGCTCCATTCCTCCGGGAAGTGTCTGCTGCAGGTAAGGCCGGTAGATCGTCCCCCGCGGCGCCTCGCGCAAGTTCTGATGCTTCACATCACCCACAACGCCCACAATGGTCGTGTCCAGCTTCACGTTGTTCCCACCACCCTCGGCAATGAGCCGTGCCAGCGCATTCTGCGGCGACCCGTAAAAGCGCATGGCAAACGCCAGGCTCACCACCGCCACCCGAGGTGCACTCTTGACATCGGCAGCCGTAAATTCCCGCCCCGCCAGCAATGGTTGCCGCAGCGTCCTAAAGTATTCGGTCGTGATGTTCGGAACCTCAAAATTCATGTCCTCTTCTTCAGGTGCCACATGCCCCTGCACCGTAAAGTTTGAACCGTTTTGATTGCCCGCAATCTCCGGGTCCGTCGTACCCGCAGCCTGCAGCACTCCGGGAATTGACCGCACTTCATCCAGCACATTCATCTCTACCTGGGCCGTGCGGTCATCCGTATACCCTGCCAGCGTCGGGTCAACTTGCCAGCTCAACACATGCGCCGTCTGAAAGCCCAAACCCTGGCGGCGCAGATTCTCGAGCGTCCTCAAAAACAGGCCCGCTCCACCCAGCAACAACACCGTCAACGCGATCTGGAAGCCAACCGCGATCTTGCGAAAGAGCTGCGAGCGCTTCGAAGCTGTTCCGCTGCTCTGCCGTAATGCCTCAGCCAGCCTCGGTCGTATGAATTGCAGGGCAGGCGCGACACTGAAGATCAGCGTAACCACCACCGAAAGGAGCAACGTGAATCCCAGTATCCGCAGGTCTACGGCAGTTGTATAAGGCGTCTGGTCCTGGTCGCTGACATTGCTGATGATGCGTACCAGTGAGTGCGCTATCACGGGCGAGAGCGCAACTCCGGCAATCGCGCCGATGGCCCCGAGCACGGCACCCTCGACCAGCAGTTGCGAAACAATCCGCGACCGCGCCGCGCCAAGCGCATAGCGCATTGATATCTCCCGCACCCGCCCCGCAGCTCGCAGCAGCAGCAGCGTCGCCACATTCACCGCGCACATAGCCGCCAGCACGCCCACCATGCACATCAGTACCAGCAGCGGCATGCTCAGGTCTTGTCGCTCCGGATTAAATCCAGTCGAGTCGTCCTTCACCGAGAGGTGTGTGTGGTTGAGAAACTTGTCTTTGTACCGCGCTGAAACCTCCTTGTACCCAGTCAGTTCCTGCGCCCGCAGCGCATACCAGAGCGGTCCCAGCGCCGTCTCTGCCTGCTGCGGTGTAATGCCAGGCTTCAGCCGCGCCACCAGCGTCAGCCATATCGACTGGTGATTCGTCAGATCGTTGCGCGGGGCCGTCCACGGCATCGCAATATCACTCATGCTTACCGGGAGAAACACCCCCGGCGTATACCCCCCAATCGCGCTGTGGAACCCCTCTGGTGCTACCCCCAGAATCGTGAATGGATGTCCGTTGATCAGCAGAGTTTTTCCCGCAACATCCGGCGCAGCGGTGAAGCGCGTCTTCCAGTAGTCATAGCTCAACACTGCCACTGGATTCGCGTCCTTCGCCGTATCATCCGCGGGCATCATCAGTCTTCCCAGTGAAGCCTTCAGCCCAAGCACATCAAAATAGTTACCACTGACAAGCTCTGCATCCTTGTTCTCTGCCTGGTCATGCCAGGAAATACCAACACTCGAACGGTCCGCAGCCAGAATACCCGCAAACACCGTGTTGCGGTCGCGCAGATCCTTGTACATTGGCCACGAAAAATAGTTGCCAGTATCCCCGCCAAAGCTGCTCGCCGATCCTGAGTAAGCACCCGTCCACTCAAAACGCACTAACTCCTTCGGCTTCTCCACCGGCAGCTTTCGCAGCATTACCTGGTCAAAGATCGTAAATATCGCCGAGTTAGCCCCAATGCCCAGCGCCAGCGTCACAATCACCGTAATCGCAAACCCTGGCGCGCGCATCAGTTGCCGCAACGCGTACCGTGCATCCTGTATGAGTGTGTGCATCCGTAACCTCCCCTTATTCCGTCCGCAGCGCCTGCATCGGTTCGATTGAAGCTGCACGTCGCGCCGGAATCATCCCCGCCACCAACGCACAAAAAGCCAGTACTGCAGCTGCACTGAAAAGTGAAACCGGGTCGTACGCACTCACCCCGTACAACTGGCTCACAATGAAGTGCCCAGTCAGCATCGCCGCCGGTACCCCAAAAAGCAGTCCCAGCCCTAACTGCACCACCACTCCGCGCGCTATCAGTTGCAAAACCTGATTTCGCGTAGCTCCGAGTGCCATGCGAATGCCAATCTCGCTTGTTCGCCGCGCTACAAAATACGACGTCACGCCATACAATCCAACTGAAGCAACCACCAGCGCGAGAATCCCAAACAACGTCGTTAGCCGGGCAATCAGCCGATCCTGATTGAAGTTCCCAGCCACCTGCGCATCCAGCGAACGGAGATCCTGCACCGTCAGGTTCGGGTTGACCTCCGCCAGCGTCCTCCGAATCAAGGACTCCACATCCTGCTGCGGCCCATTGAATCGAAGAATCAGTGAGTTAACAAACATCGACTGCACCTCGCCCCCGATGATCGGAGGCTCCTTGTAGGCCGTCAGATACTGCGTCAATGGCCGCATGAACACGGGCCTCGTCGCCTCGCGCGGGTTGTTTATCTTGAAATCCTTGAAGACGCCCACAATTTCAAATGAACTTGAATACTGCGGCAGGTCGATACCAAAATGCTTTCCCACCGGGTCTCCCTGCGGAAAGAAGCGTTTCACAAACGTCTCATTCACCATCGCCACCGGCAGCGAAGTGGGAGTATCCTGCTCTGTAAACTCACGCCCCCGGACCATCGGTACACCGATCGTCGCCAGGTAATGCGCATTCACCCGATCCCACGTCGAATTACAATGAGAGTTCGGCCCAGGTGCCGGATATCCCTGTGGGATCACACACTCGCCCCAGTTATTCCCTTCCAGCGGCGAATAGAGAGCCATGCCTACACCGCTCACACCGGGCATTGCCGCAAAGCGCGACTCCAACTCGTGGTAAAGCGACGGCAACTTCTCCATCGTGTATCCCGCTCCCGCCGGGTCCACATGCACCACATAGCGGTTGCTCGACGCAATGCCAAAATCCATATGTTCCAGGTTTGCCAATGACTTGCTCATCAGAGAAGCGCTCACCAGCAGCGCCAGTGACAACACCACCTGCACCACCACCAGTACCTTCTGCGGCAGCGAAGACCGGTCCCGCGCAGATCGCCCTGAGCCGCCACTGCCGCGCAGGGCCTCGGCCGGTTGCGCATGAGACGTAAGCCATGCGGGCGCGATCCCAAACAACACGCCAGTGACCAGCGAAACCAGGAACGCAAACCCCAGCACCGGCAGCGAAGGGCTACCGTCAATCGGCATACTGCGCGCGTCCGGAAAAGCCAGCGACAAAATCATGTGCGAACCGGCATAGGCCACCGCCAGGCTCGCAACCCCTCCAATACAACTCAGCAGGATGCTTTCCGTAATAATCTGCCGAATAAGTCGTCCACGCCCCGCGCCAAGGGCCATTCGAATCGAAATCTCTGACCGCCGCGCCGTACCCCTCGCTAACAGAAGGTTGGCAATATTCGCGCACGCAATCAGCAGCACCACCGCCGACAGACCCATCAGCATCCGCAGGCCAGTCCCCGTTTCCTGCTGCAGATTTTGAATGCCTCCACCACCCGGCACAATCACCACATGCTGCTTGGGCAGCTCCGCTGATCCGCCATTGTCGGTATACATCGGGCGCGTCGCCAGCCACTGCCGCAGCGCAATCGATAGCTTCGATTGCAGCGCCAGGATGTTCGTTCCCGGCTTGGCCCGTCCTAACAGATAAAGCCAGTTTGAATCCTGATGATGCAAGATCGTCCCCGGTCCTGCAATCAGCGGTTCAGTCTGGATTGGCATCCACAGAGCAGGCGGACGGTCGGAAATCCGATCACCAAAAAAGCCGCGCGGCGTAATCCCCGCTACCGTCAAGGCCTGCCCGTTGATCGTTACCGTCGAGCCTATCATCGTTCCATCCCCTGAAAACTCCGACTGCCATGCCTCATAACTAAGCACCACCACGGGCGTGGCCGCAGCTGCATCGTCGTTCTCTGTGAGCATCCTGCCCATGAACGGCCCGATACCCAGCGTCTCAAAGTAATTCCCTGTGACATATTCAGCGCGCAAAGACTTTGAGATAGCATTGCCTCGCCGCACACTGTAACTGTTCTGCCCACTCTGCATTCCCGCCAACTGCTCAAACTCAGGCGCAGAGCTTCTCAGATGCAGATACAAGTCATACGAAAAGAGATCAAAATCGCCGTTTTCATTCATGTAACCGCCATTGACGCAGCAGTCGTCCTGATCTCCCACCCGATATAGTTGACCCGGATCCTTGACTGGCAGCGACCTCAGCAGAATACCCTGCACCAGCGTAAAGATCGCCGCGTTCGCCCCGATTCCGAGTGCCAGAGTCATCACCGCTGTGAGCGTGAACCCCGGCGACTTGGATAATTGGCGCAGAGAATAGCGAATGTCCTGGAGCAATGTGCCTGTCATAATTTCAACCCCTCGGTAACTCCGGCGCTTTGGAAACCCCTAGACTTCAGCCAGTAACTGCGTCATCTCACCCTCGGCCACTACCTTGCCGTCAAACAGGTGAATCTGCCGCTCAGCATGTGCTGCGAATCGCGGATCATGGGTCACCATGCAGATCGTCGATCCCTCCGCATGCAGCTCCTGCAAGAGCTTCATCACTGCCTCGCCGTTCTTTGAGTCGAGGTTGCCCGTTGGCTCGTCCGCCAGCAGAATCGACGGCGACCCAGCCAGCGCGCGCGCCACTGCCACCCGCTGCTGTTGGCCGCCCGAGAGCTGCGCCGGATAGTGCCGCATCCGGTGCGCCATATTCACCCGCTCCAGCGCCTCTTGTACCTTCTTCTTGCGCTCAGTCGCAGGCATCCCACTGCGGTAAGTAAGCGGTAATTCAACATTCTCGGCCACCGTTAGATCGCCAATCAGATTGAAGCTCTGAAAGATAAACCCGATCTCCTGGTTGCGAATCCGCGACCTATCTGCAAAATTCAGATTCGCGACCTCTTTCCCATTCAACATGTAGCGCCCCGCTGTCGGCGTATCCAGCAGCCCGACAATCGACAACAGTGTTGACTTGCCACAGCCCGAAGGACCGCTCATCGCCACATACTCCCCGCGGCCAATCGTCAAATGAACGCCCGACAGCGCGTGCGTCTCAATCTCATCGGTGTAAAACACCTTTGTCAGTTGCTCAATTTCAATGATGTTCTGGCTCACTTTGTTCTCCTCATCATTCTGTTTTCTTATCGTGCTTCATTGACTTATTCGAGGCGTATCTTGTCCGTAGCATCCCATCGGCTCATATCGCTCAAAATGACGGTATCTCCGGCCTGCAGCCCATCCATCACCTGAATGCTATTCACCGAAGCGCGACCCACCTTCACCGGCACCCGTGCCGCTGTCTTCCCATCCGCGCTCACTCTGAACAGGCTGATCGTACTGTTCTCATTCCCAAATGCCGGCCGCCCCACAAACAGCACATCCGTCATCCGGTCAAGGTCAATCGTCCCGTCCACGCTCAGGTCAGGCCGCGCACCCTGCGGCAGCGCCCCGGCCAGCTCCACGTCCACCGTGACCGTTCCATTCTGGACTGCCGGATCAATCCGCATCACCCGGCCCGCCACCACGCCGTTATGCGTGTCCACCTCAGCCGGCTGCCCAATCTGAATATCCCTCGCCTGCGTCTCGGCAATCTTCAAACTCGCCTTCAACTGGTCTGGCTGCACCACCTTTGCCAGCGTCGTTCCCGGAGCCACATGCTCGCCCACCTGGTGCGGCAAATCCACCAACACGCCGCTAATGCCCGCCCGCACACTCAACGCGTCCAACTGCTTCTGCTTCAGGCCTAGCAGCGCCTGCGCCTGCTCCACCTTCGCCTGCTGCACCGCAATCTGCGTCTCAATGGCCTTCTCATTCAACGTCAACCGCTGCCTCTCCAGGTCATTGCGCGTCTTCAAATCGTCCGATTTGCCCTTGGAAGCCGAATACGTCAGCCCACTGATCACTCCCAGGTCATACAGCGACTTGTCGGTCTGCGCCTGCAAGCGAGCCTGCGTATCGTCCGCGCTCACCGTCGAAGCGGCCGCCTTCTGCGTCATCAAATCGCTCTGGAGCCTGGCCCGCGTGTTGGTCAGCTCCGCCGCCGCGCCCTTTAACTGCAACTGGGCGTCAAGCAACTCCTGCTGCACCTTCGGGTCGGCCAGCTCCATGATGAGAGACTGCGGCTCCACCTTCGCTCCCGGCAGCACCAGAATCCGCACCACCGTCGCCTCCGTCTCCGCCGGAATCAGCCGGATCTTGTCCTCCCGAGGCACCAACGTCCCTGGCCCCCGCACCTGTCGCAGCATCGGCCCCCGCTTCACCGTGTCCGAGTAAATCGTCGCGCGATCCACCCCCGGCGCAGCTGGCTTTAGCCGCACCACAAACCACACAGCCGCCGCCACTACCACCAGCGCCACCGCCGCCACAAGGATCTGCTGGCGTCGCTTCTTCTTCTTGATGTCAGGTCGAGAAATATCCATCACGGCACCAGTAGTTGCACTCCTGGGGCCAAATAATCCAATTTAGAATCAATAACTTGCAGAACCAGCCGGACCGGCACATGTCCGCTCACGGATTCAACTGTTCATTTCCGGACAGGATTCCGGAACTCCCTACGGCTCATCCCGATAAATGCCCACCGAAGCCTTCCCGCCTTCCGCCAGCCGCGCCCGAAACATCCCCGGTGTATTAAAGCTCCACGCCAACTGCCCGTCCGGAGCGAGCGCAATCACCCCGCCATCCCCATGCAGCCCCACCAGCTGCTTCTGCACAACCTCGTCCACCGCCGCCTGAAGCCGAATCCCCTTGTACTCCACCAGCGCGCAAATCGTCCGCGCCACCGTCAGGCGAATGAAAAACTCCCCCACCCCCGTCGCCGAAACCGCGCATGACTGGTTCGAAGCGTACGTTCCCGCCCCAATTACCGGCGTGTCTCCGACCCGGTTCCAGCGCTTCCCCGTTGTCCCGCCTGTCGAAGTGCCCGCCGCCACATTGCCGGCCCCGTCCAGCGCCACCACCCCCACGGTCCCAAATTTGTGCGCGTCCGGCGTCTCAAAGAACGCGATCGGCGCTCCCGGTGCCGCTGGCACACCCGCCGGCCGCGCCGGGATCGGCTGCCCCTGCTTCTTCAACTCGTCCACCAGTTGCTGCCAGCGACGCTCCGTAAAGAACCAGCTCGGCGGCATCTGCTCCAGATGCTGGTCCGCCGCGAATGCATCCGCCCCAGCACCCACCAGAAACACATGCGGCGACTTCTCCATCACGGCCCGCGCCAGCGCAATCGGATGCCGCGTCCGCTGAACGTCGGCCACCGCCCCCGCAGCCAGCGTTCGCCCATCCATCACCGCCGCATCCATCTGATTCGTTCCATCCGCAGCAAACACCGCCCCGCGGCCCGCATTGAACAGCGGATTATCCTCCAGCAGCTGAATCGCCGCCTGCACCGCATCCAAAGACGACCCGCCTCTACCGAGCACGCCCGCCGCTGCATCCAGCGCCGCCTGCAAGCCCGCCCGATACTGCTTCTCCGCCTCCGGAGACATCGAAGACCGCTCAATCACCCCTGCCCCGCCATGCAAAACCACCGCCCACTTGTGCGAAGCAGCCGCCGGAGCCTGCCCCCAAGCAGAATTCATTCCCATCGCCATCACCAACCAAACCATCCAAATGCGCATCAGAGCCTCACTCACCACTCACCGCCAGCTATTCCCTACTCCCTCGTCCCTATTCCCTTACCCCTGACCCCTTGCCCTTGAAAACCGCCCCATCCTTCATCACAAAACCAACCCGCTTCACCGCCGAAATATCCCTCAACGGATCACCCTCCACCGCAATCACATCCGCAAGAAACCCCGCCTTCAGCTCCCCAATTTGCCCTTCCCACCCCAGCAGCCGCGCCCCATTGATCAGGTCCGCCCTGAGCACATCGGCCGGAGTCATCCCATATTCCACCATCAGCTCCAGCTCCCGCGCCTGCGTGCCATGCGGAAACGGCCCCACATCCGACCCCACCGCCATCGGCACTCCCGCCGCCAGTTGCTTCTTGAACTCCGCCACGTGAAACCTCTGCATCGAGTCGTCCCAGTCCCCCACCGACGGGTCAGCATGCTTGCCAAAATACTCCACAATCGCAAACGTCGGTACCGCGTAAATCTGCTTTTCCTTCATCAGCCGCATCGTCTCTTCGCTTAGCTGATCCGCATGGTCTATCGAAGCCACCCCGGCCTCCGCCGCATACAGCGCCCCCGGCTCCCCCGTGCAGTGCACTCCCACCCGCGTCCCTTGCCGCGCCGCCTCCTTCACCGCGCCAGCCAACTCCTCCTCGGTGTACTGATACGGCGTCGTAAACTTCCCGTCCCGCATCCGGTCTTTGCCGGTCTCGTAAATCTTGATGAAGTCAGCCCCCTCCTTCAGCTGCTCGCGAATCACCGTCACCAGCTCCGCAGAATTATTCGCATAATCCGCATTCGACGGCACATGCGAAGCCGGGTTGTACGCGATCGCATCCTCATGTCCGCCCAGAATGCTGATCGCATTCCCGCTCATCCGCATCCGCGGCCCCGGAATTAGCCCCGTATCAATCGCCTTCCGCACCGCGGTATCCGCCGACCCCGCGCCCTCTGTGCCCATATCGCGCTCAGCCGTATACCCGGCCATGAGGTCATCCTTGGCCGCCTGCTCCGCCAAAATCGTCCTAGCCAGCAGATTCGACCGACTCTCTGAAAATGTATGATCAAAAGTCAGACTCTGTAAATTCGTTGGAGCTCTGCAGCCGGTCCATGAACGGCGGGTCAAGGGATAGACTGGAAATATTTG
>JANYDG010000002.1 GCA_025359885.1 Acidobacteriota bacterium | reverse complement strand
GAGCGCCGTTTCACTTTCAGGTGGAGAAGGGATGAGGGTAAAGGGATCAGGGGTCAGGGGTCAGGGATCAGGGGTCAGGGGTCAGAGCAGGGCGGCGGTGATGGCGACGGCTGCGATGGCTGCGGTTTCAGCGCGGAGGATTCTGGGGCCTAGGGAGGCTGGTTGCCAGTTGTGTTTGGTGAAGAGGGCTAGTTCTTCGCTGGTCCAGCCGCCTTCGGGGCCGATGGCCAGTTCAAAGTCTGGCAAATTGGACTGTGCAGTCTGGAGGGCGGTTTCGATGCGCTGGCGCAGGGTGGTTTTGCGTTCGTCTTCGGCGAGGAGGATGCGCTGGGATGTTGATTCGGTGGCCAGATACTTTGGCAGTACGATGGGTTCGGCGATGGTGGGGATGTCGGTGCGGCGGGACTGCTGGGCAGCTTCGTGGGCGATGCGACGCCAGCGTTCGACGCGCTTTTCGGCGGCCTGGGCGAGATGCTTTTCGGTGCGGAGGGCGATGACGGGAACGATAGTGGCTGCGCCGAGTTCAGTGGCCTTTTCGATGGCCCACTCCATGCGGTCGAATTTGAAGATGGCGAGGACGAGGGTGATGGGCAGGGCAGGCTCGGCGGTCAGTTCGGCGAGTAGCTGGAAGCGGACGGCCTCGAGACTGACGTCTGTAATGCAGGCGTGATAGAGGCGGCCGTTGGCGACTATGTCTGCTTCAGTGCCGGACTGGGCGCGGAGGACGCGGGCGAGGTGCTCTGCCTGGGGGCCGAGGAGGCTGGCGGTGGTGTCAGTGGCGGAGTCGGCGATCCAGCGGCGGCGAGTCATGAGAGACCAGTGTAGAGCAGACCGGGTTAATTCCCGGCAAAGGGGATTTGCCTGGCGCTCAGGAGGAGAGAGGCAGGCGGTCGAGGAGGTGGGATTCGCGGATGAGGGCGAGGGCGATGCCGGTGGCGAAGTCGTGCCAGGCGTGGGCGAGCATGCCGGGGAAGAGATTGCGGCGGATTCTGGTGAGGATGCTGAAGAGCGCTCCGTAGATGCCGATGAGGCAAACGCCGCGGATGCCCTGATAGCCGTGCGCAGCGCCGAAGACGAGCGAGGTGAGGACGATGCTGATGGGAATGCTGCCGAGGAGACGGATGCCCTGAGACTGGAGGTAGCCGCGGAAGATGAGCTCCTCTGAAAAGCCGACGATGAGGCAGAGAAGGCCCCAGGCGGCGATTTCGAGGCCGTTGGCGGGCGCTAGCTGCATGAGCTCCTTTGCCATGTCAGCTTGCTCCTGTTGCGGAGATCTGGTGGCGGATCTGGGCTTGTCGGCGGGTGTTGAGGACTTGCTTCCGGGGGTTGATGAGCTGGCTGCGGAGGGCTGTTCCTTCTTGAGCTGGTAATCGTAGTACCGGGTTTGCACGACATTCCACGAGAGTGCAAAAGCGGCGAGAACGACCATGGAGCAGAGCCAGAAGGCGGCGGCGATGCCGGCCTCTTTGGTGATGTCGTTGAGGCCGCGCGGCCATGCGCCAAAGAGGGATCTGAATGGAACCTTGCGCAGGCGCAGGCCGAAGAGAACCCAGACGACGACGAGCAATTCCAAGCCGCCCGAGAGGCCGTAGCGGAGGAGTCGGAGGCGGTCTGCGCCCTCGTCCTTCGCAGGGCTTGCGGTTGCTCCGGCTTTGCCGTGGGAATCGGTAACGGCTGAATGAACGGGAGCGAGCGGGTTGTCGAGGGCGGAGTCGGCGCGCTGCGCTCCCCAGAAGGAGTAGGCGAAGATGGCTGCAATGAGCAGGATGGTGTGCCAGAGGGGCGCGATGCCGCGGGGCGCGGGCAGTTCGGGAGCTGCGGGAGCGAGGAACAGTGTCGGAGGAGCTTCGTCGGGCGCGGATTCTGGCGCAGATTCTGGTGCGGATTCTGGTTCTGGAATTGGTTCTGGCGGAGGGATTTGCTCTTCGTCGTGCATGGAGTCAGATTAACCGAGTCTGTTGGCGGTGTGCTTTGTGTTGCGGGGCCTTTGCGCCGGAAACGGGGAATTTCGCTGCGATGACTGGGTTGACAGGTATTTACCAGTTAATTCACCGCAGGGTTTGAAAATATTGAGGGGGGGGGAGGGGGGGTACCCTTTTTTGTGCATTTTGGGGTGCAGATATTGCAATTTGTGATATTTGCGGTTTGGCTGTTTCAG
>JANYDG010000124.1 GCA_025359885.1 Acidobacteriota bacterium | reverse complement strand
TTAGAACAAGACGAGAGATTCTCATTATTCACTGATTCTAGGCGTGGTGGCTGCATTTGCCAAACGTCCATTGCATTTGCGTATTGTTCGGCCCATTTACGATGGTCTAACAACACTTCACCGTTGACGATGTAAAAACAGGCCACCCAAGTATTCTCTTTTCATTCGCCTTTGGAGTATACTCGTCTTCTATGGACTTTCAATTGGTCACGCCGTATCAGCCCAAGGGAGATCAGCCTCGGGCGATTGAGGAATTGGTGCAGGGGTTGGCTGCCGGGGAGCAGCACCAGGTGTTGCTGGGCGTCACCGGGTCGGGCAAGACGTTTACCATGGCCAAGGTCATCGAAGAGCTGAATCGGCCTGCGTTGATCCTTGCGCATAACAAGACGCTGGCGGCGCAGCTGTACAACGAGTTCAAGCAGTTCTTCCCCAACAATGCTGTTGAATACTTTGTGAGTTATTACGATTACTACCAGCCGGAGGCTTACATCCCGGCGGGTGACTTATATATCGAAAAGGAAGCCACGATCAATGAAGAGTTGGACAAGTTGCGGCTCTCGGCCACGCGAAGCCTGTTTGAGCGGCGCGATGCGATCATTGTCAGTTCAGTCAGTTGCATCTATGGTCTCGGTTCGCCGGAGGCTTACTTTGGCATGTTGCTGCTGCTTGAGAAGGGCCAGCGGATTCACCGGCAGGACATTGTGCGGCGGTTGGTCGAAATTCTGTACGAGCGCAATGACCATGACTTCCGGCGCGGGACTTTTCGCGTGCGCGGGGATGTGATTGAAGTCTTCCCTACCTATGACGAGAATGCATACCGGATTGAATTGTTTGGGGATGAAATTGAGTCATTGGCCCAGATTGACCCGCTGTTTGGCACGGTAAAGCAGAAGTACGCGCGGCTGCCGATTTATCCCAAGAGTCACTATGTTGTGCAGCCGGAGCGTAAGTCAGCGGCCGTGGATACGATTGTGGCCGAGTTAGTGGATTGGGAAGCGGAGCTGGAGAAGCAGGGGCGCATGGTCGAGGCGCAGCGCATTCACCAACGCGTCCGGTTTGACCTGGAAATGATCAAGAGCATGGGTTACTGCCATGGAATTGAGAATTACTCGCGACACTTTTCTGGAAGGCTGCCGGGGGAGCCTCCGCCGACGCTGCTGGATTACTTTCCGCGAGACTTTTTGTTATTCATTGACGAATCGCATGTAACGATTCCGCAGGTACATGGGATGTGGCATGGAGACAGGAGCCGGAAGCAGAACCTGGTAGATTACGGGTTTCGATTGCCGTCGGCAATGGATAACCGGCCGCTCAAGTTTGACGAGTTTGAGAGCCGGATCAATCAGACGATTTATGTTTCTGCGACGCCGGGGCCATTTGAGCTGACCAAGGCGGCGGGCGTGGTGGTGGAGCAGGTGATTCGGCCGACGGGCCTGGTAGACCCGGAGGTGGAGATACGGCCGGTGAAGGGGCAAATTGACGATCTGCTGGGGGAGATTCGCGACCGGGTCAAGCGGAACGAGCGCGTGCTGGTGACGACGCTGACCAAGCGGATGAGCGAAGACCTGGCGGGGTATTACACCGAGGTCGGGGTGCGCTGCCGTTACATGCACTCTGAGATTGAGACGCTGGAGCGAATCAAGATTTTGGCTGGCCTGCGCAAGGGCGAGTTTGACGCGCTCATTGGCATCAACCTGCTCAGGGAGGGGTTGGATCTGCCGGAAGTGAGCCTCGTGGCCATTCTGGACGCGGACAAGGAGGGGTTTCTGCGCTCGACGGGGGCGCTGATCCAAACGATTGGCCGGGCGGCACGGAATGTCGAGGGCCGGGCGATTTTATATGCAGACAAAATGACAGATTCGATGCGCCGGGCGATCGACGAAACGGACCGCAGGCGAACAGTGCAGCAGGCTTACAACGAGGAGCACGGGATTACGCCGACCTCCATCTTGTCAAAGCTGGACAATTCGCTGGCGTCGATTTTGAAGGCGGAGTACGGCGATCCAGCAGAGGAGGAGGCGGCGAAAGGGATGCCGGAGTTCGCCTCGCAGCCGGAGTTGGAAAAGTACATTGAGGACCTGGAGGTGCAGATGCGCGAGGCCGCGAAGAAGTTTGAGTTTGAAAAGGCGGCGCGGCTCAGGGATACGATCAAGGACTTGCGGTCAAAGGAGTTTCTTTTCGGATAGAGGCTAGAAAATTGATTTAATTCGCTTTCTCGCAGGCAACCTGACCGTTATTTCTCACATCGAATACGTTTAGCGAGTTATCAGGGCGATTCAGGAAAGCACAAATGAGGGCTTTCGATGCTGCGTTTCATCGAGCCGCAGGCTGTTTTGGAAACAATTCTGCTGGTGGACGACAATCCGTTGCGGTCATTATTGCGTCAATCCCTGCTGAAGGACTACGCACCGGCAGTGATGCGGGTGATGGATGCGGGCGAAGCGTTGTGCATGGTTCAATCTCCTGAGATTGCCCGCAGACTGGCGCTGGTGATTACGGGGCACAAAATGTCGGGGATTTCTGGCCCGGAGTTTGTTGCGGAGTTGCGCAGCCGGTTGCCCCATGTGGTGGTGCTGGTGTTGAGTACAACGCCGAGCGCTGAGATTGAATACCTTGGGATGCCGGGGGTTTTCTACTCAGAGACCAGGTCAACCGACGATCTGAGAATCCTGGCGGCTAAATTGCTGCGCCTTGGCGAGAAGCAGACCGCATAAATGCCGAATGTCTGCCCTTTCTGATAAAACCAGTGGGTGAAGCGGGACACTCAATTACGCAATGGGAAGCAATTGAGCCGGATTGCGCTTTGCCTGGGGTTGGCGGCAGCAACTGTGACTGTCGGTCTGGTGTTGAGGCTGGTTCCCCTGGGGCTTCCCTTTCCAGTGACAAAATATGGCGGGTCCGCACTTTGGGCCTTGATGGTGTATCTGCTGGTGGCCGCGGGCATGCCTCGCATGCGACGGTCTAATCTGGCGCTGATTGCTTTGGCTCTCGCGTGGGCGGTGGAGTTTTCCCGGCTGGTTCACCTGCCTGACCTGGATGCATTTCGATTGACGCTGGCCGGGGCGTTGCTGCTGGGGCGGGTGTTTTCTGTGCGGCATTTGTTGATTTACGCCTTCTCTATCGGGCTGGCGGCGCTGGTGGATGCAGCAGTTGGGGTTCGGGGTCGGGCCGGATGAGAGCCTGATGGGCGAGGTCGTTCAGGCAGATGATTGAAGCGGGTCATTCAAGCCAGAAGCATGGGTGTGATTCAGGACACAGCCCTCTTCAGGCTCCATCGTTAAAGTGAATGAAGGTTCACGCGAATTCCGTAGGATGGGATTGAGAAGCCCTGATCCGTTGTGGCGTTGTGTTGTGGGTGCGACAATCGATAAGGGATTTGTTGCTCACGCATCAGAGCAGTTCGAGTCCCTAAAGACAAAGCGAAGAGCAGAGAAAGTTTGGCTGAGGTTGCGGAAGAGCTATGGCAGCATTTGGTAGTTTTGCACTGATCATTGCACTGGCGCTGGCGGCGTACAACCTGTTTGCCGGGGGTATCGCCCTTCGGCTGCTGGCAGTTGGCGGGCCAAATTCAGCACCGGCGCGGGTATCGCCTGAGCGGCTGGCAGAGACGGCGCGGCGGGCAGGCATTGCCAGCTTTGCAGCGGTATCAGCGGCTGCATTTGCGCTGATCTGGTCGGTCTTTCATAACGATTTTTCGATTGAATACATCGTTGAGCACTCCAACAAGGCTCTGCCCTCGGCGTACAAGTTTGCAGCATTGTGGAGCGGGCAGGAGGGTTCCCTGCTGCTGTGGGCATGGCTGCTGGCGGGCTACGGATTTGTACTGCGGCTTACGCACAAGTCAGACGTGAAACTGCATGCGTATGCCGGAACGATCCTGGCGGCGGTGCAGACGTTCTTCCTGATGCTGCTGGTGATCAAGGTGCCTCCGTTCGGCGGGGTGCGGGGCGGGGTCATTCCCGAGGATGGCAACGGGCTCAATCCCCTGTTGCAGTATCCAGAGATGGTGATTCATCCTCCCATGCTGTATTTGGGTTACGTCGGGTTTACGGTGCCTTTTGCGTTTGCCCTTGGCGCACTGATGATGCGGTATCCGGGTGAAAAGTGGATTCACATTACCCGTCGCTGGACGATGTTTACCTGGCTGTTTTTGACCGTCGGCATCTTCCTCGGGATGCATTGGGCCTATGCCGTGCTGGGCTGGGGCGGGTACTGGGGCTGGGACCCGGTAGAGAACGCTTCGCTGATGCCGTGGCTGACGGGAACGGCGTTTCTGCATTCAGTGATGATGCAAGAGAAACGCGGGATGATGAAGAGCTGGAACGTGTGGCTGATCTTCTCGACGTTTCTGCTGTCGATTCTGGGTACGCTGCTTACGCGAGCCGGGCTCGTGAGTTCGGTACATGCGTTTGCGCAGTCTTCCATTGGAAGCTGGTTTATCGCCTTCCTGGTGATTACGCTGGCGGTCTGCATCTTTACTTACGTCTTGCAGCACGATCACCTGAAAAGCGAGCATCGGGTTGAATCTGTGGTGAGCCGCGAGGCGAGCTTCCTCTTCAACAACCTGGTGCTGCTGGCTGCTTGCTTCACCATCCTTTGGGGCACGCTGTTTCCGGTGCTTTCGGAGTACATCGAGGGGACCAAGACGACGCTTTCTGGCGCGTATTACAGCCATATCGCGGTGCCCATCGGGGTGTTTCTGCTGCTGTTGACTGGCGTTGGTCCGCTGCTGGCGTGGCGTGCTTCTTCTCTGAAGAGCCTGCGGCGCAACTTCATCGTGCCCGGAGCAGCCTTTGTCGTGACGGCGCTGGGATGCCTCATTGGCGGCTTGAAGCCGTGGGCGGATGAAGGTGTGTTTTATGCGCTGATGACCTGGGCGCTGTCTGCGGCTGTGGCGACGGCGATTGTCTCGGAGTTTGTGCGCGGGGCGGGTGTCCTTCACCGGCAGACCGGCAAGAACCTCGCGGAATCGATGCTCCTGCTGATTCGGCGAGGCACGCGGCGCTATGGCGGATTCATCGTTCACCTCGGCATCGTGATCATCTTCATCGGATTTGCAGGATATGCATTCAACAAGAGCGCAGAGTCTCCCATGGCACCGGGCGACAAGATGCAGATTGGGCCGTACACGCTGGTGAACCTGGGCAACACGCAGGAATCAAACGCGAACTACGACACCGAGTTTTCGCAATTGGACGTGTATGAGAACGGCAAAAAGCTGCAGGCCGAGCCAATGTCCCCTGAAAAACGGGTCTACCTGGTCAACGGCCAGCCGCAAACGATGGTGGCTAACCACTCCATGATGCGCTGGGATCTGTATGTGGTGTACGAGGGCCGGAATGCGGACTCAGGACTGCCGATTATCAAGGCGTTTCTGAATCCCCTGGTGATGTGGATCTGGGTCGGCCTCGCCGTGGTGGTATTTGGCACTCTGGTGGCCCTTGTGCCGAGCGTGAGCCCGGCGCGCGTGGCGGTGCTGGTGCCAGCCAAACCTGGAGTTCTGCCAGGTCATGCGACAGTCGGCACGGTCGGGGGTGGAGATTGATGAAGCGCTTGCGTCGGATGGCTTTTTCACGATTCGTACAGGCGGCATTCGTCGCTGTGCTGGTTTGCTTTTCGCTGGGGGTAACTGACTCCGCTGGGCGCTTCAACGACCTCGGGCACAAGATGATGTGCACCTGCAGTTGCGGCCAGGTGCTGCTGGAATGCAACCATGTAGGCTGCACTGTGTCAGGCGGCATGCGGGATGAACTGACCAACAGCATTGCGAGCGGGCAGAATGACAGCTTGATTCTGCAGAGCTTTGTCCAGCGCTATGGCGCAACGGTACTGGCTGCTCCAACGACCCAGGGTTTTGATCTGCTGGCGTGGATTATGCCCTTCGCGGTTTCGACGATTGCGTTGATTGGAACAATCCTGCTTGTTCGCAACTGGGCAAAGAATCAGCCAAAGCTTGCGTCGGCCGGAGCCGTCCCGAGCAATCCGGCAGAGGAAGCGATGCGGGAGCGGATTCGGCGGGAGACTGGTACCGATTGAGCAGGCCCCCCACCCCCTCGCAACACGCGCGAGGATGGGGCACCCGGTTTGGTAAGTTTTGAGATCGAAGAACGGGATTTTTCGAGGTCATGGTTATGTCGAGCGATACAGGGATTATTTTGGGCGGGGTGCTGGCACTGGTGCTGTTTCTCTATGCCTTCTGGCCAGAAAAGCACGCGATTGTGCAGCGGCAAAAGACGCGACTGGACTTTTTGGAAGAGCTGAAAGAGCAGATCTATATCAACCTGCGTGATTTGAACTTCGAGTTCCAGGCCGGGAAGTATCCGCAGGAAGACTACGCAGTGCAGCGGGCGATTCTTGAAAAAGAAGCCGCGACCGTGGTGGCGGAGATGGATTTGCTTGAAAGAGCGGCCGGTTAGCGGAGCTTGAATTGCTCCATTTAAGAAGGATGAAAGGTATTGCTTTGAATCTGAAGATTGCTGTTTCTTTTCGTTTGGCTGTGTTTGCGGCTTTTACTTTAATCGCGGTGAGTACCGTCGCATTTGCGGGGTCGATTCACGGTACGGTGACCAACAAGACTTCGGGCAAGCCTGCGGTGGGCGACAAGGTTTCGTTGCTGAGCCTGGCGGCAGCCATGGATGAGGTGGGCAGCACAAAGACCGACAGCCGGGGCCAGTTTACGCTCAATACGCCCTCGGAAGCCCCGTATCTGATCAAGGTGGAGCACCAGAAAGGCTCCTACTTCAAGAACATGCCTCCGGGAATGACGACGGCAGAAATCACCGTCTACGACGTTGCGACGAAAGTGGAGGGGGTAACGACCGAGGCCGACGTGCTGCGCATGGAGGTCGAAAACGGGCAGTTGAAGGTGACGGAGAACTACTTCGTAAAAAACACCAGTTCGCCGCCCCGGACCCAGGCGGACCCGCATGGCTACGAAATTGTTTTGCCGGCCGACGCAACGCTGGAAGGCGCGGCAACGGTAGGGCCGAGCAACATGCCGCTGGCCGCCACGCCCGACCCTGCCACGCCAAAGGGGCACTACACGTTTACCTTTCCGATTCGGCCCAATGAGGGCGAAGCAGGAACGCGCTTTCAGTTGACCTACCACCTGCCTTATTCGGGCAGCTACAAATTCAAACCGATGCTGATGCAGGGCGCAGATAACGTTGCGGTGATGCTGCCCAAGAGCATGAGCTTTACACCAGGGTCGGGAACGAGCTTTCAAAGTGTGCCCGATGACCCGAACGCACAGACCTTTTTGATGCGCGGGATCACGCCGGGGCAGGCGCTGGAGTTTACGATCTCTGGAACCGGTTCTCTGCCACGCGACACCCAGGCAGGTGGTGGCGCAGCGGGCAGTCAAGCCGGCGGCGCAGGCATGGGCGGCGCGGCCGCAGGCCCGGATGAAAACGCGGCTGCCAATGGACCGGGGGGCAAGCCGGGCGGCGGTCTGGGCAATCCCATTGACACGCCAGACCCGCTGAGCAAGTACAAATATTGGATTCTGGGCGGGTTGGCGCTGGTTTTGGCGGCGGCAGCGGCGTTTCTGCTGAAGAAGCCAGCGGGCGTTGCCGAACCGGTTGCTGTGCCTGCGGCAAGCCCGGCTGCGGCTTATTCTGTGCCAACGCCTGCTTATACGACGACAGCTTCCGGGAACAAGAGCCACTTGCTGCTGGAGGCGCTGAAAGAAGAACTCTTTGCCATCGAGAGCGAAAAGATTGCCGGGAAGCTCTCAGCAGCGGACTACGCAGAGCAGAAGGCGGCGCTCGAAACGGTATTGCGGCGCGCGCTCGGCCGGCAGGCGTAGGATAAACGCGTGAAGACACTGATTCGAACACTGCTGCTGCTTTCGCTGGTGGTCTGGCTGGGGGCGGAGATTTTCTTTCCCGTGGTGGCGGCGGTGACCTTTGGCCAGTTGGCACCAAATACCCATGCTGCCGGCCAGATTGTGGGCGCGCTCCTGCAGATTGTGCACAGGATGGGGCTGGTGTGCGGCGTGGTGCTGTTGGCGCTGTTGGCGTTGGCCCCGGCCTGGGGCATATTCAAGCCGCGACTGGCGCTGGCCGGGCTGGTGCTGGTGCTCGGGATGGTGACGCTGACCACCTATTCGCAGTACGGCATCATTCCAGCAATGGAGCAGGACCGGATGTCGGCGGGCGGCGTGATCGACGCGGCAGCCGAAGATAACCCGGCGCGCGTGGACTTTAATCGGCTGCATCATCGCAGCACCTGGGTGGAAGAGGCCGTTCTGCTGATGGGGATGGTCGTGGTGGTCATTGTGGCTGGGGCTGAGAGCGGGGCGGAGCGCCGATAGTCGCCGCCGAGTTCCAGCGAGAGCGGCACGAACCTGCCTTCAGGTACTTGCGCAGACTTTTCCTTCATCCGCGTATCCTTGAATTCAACCGAGGAACAGCGTCTCAGGTGTTGCCCCAGGCAGACACGAATTCGCGCGAAAAGTGGTGCAAAAATGCACAAAATACGCCCGGCAACAACCCGATAAGCGGCTCTTGATCAATCGCTTGCGGACGATTGTTCACGAAAAAACCACCCCCCCCTTTTTCGGCCCGATTTACCCATTTTCGGCAGTCCGCGCTACGCTGGAGCATCGCCGTAGTATCCTGACGCATGCTGAAACTTTCCTTATTACTGGGTGCGGCGGCGGCGCTGGCAGATGTGGCTGGTGCGCTGGTCCTGGTCCGCGCCCGGGGGATTCAGCGGTATTTACGGTATTTTGTGGCGCTGGGTGCGGGCTTTCTGATGGCCACCTCAGTACTCGAAATGCTCCCTGAGAGCCTTAGGCTCGATGCGCGGCTGGCTCCGGTTCTGGTGATGGCGGGTTACTGCGCCGTGCATTTTCTGGAGCACACCATCAACGCTCACTTCCACTTTGGCGAAGAGACGCACGCGCACGAGTTTATTTCCACCAGGACGAGCTACTCGGTGCTGGCAGGGCTCGGGGTGCATGCGCTCTTTGACGGCGTGGCGATTGGGTCGGGGTTTGCGCTGTCAAATGCGCTGGGCTGGCTGATCTTTCTGGCGATTTTCCTGCACAAGATGCCAGAGGGCTTCACGATGGCCTCGGTGATGCTGGCCAGCGGCAGCAGCCGGCGGACGGCGCTGTACTCAGCCGTGGCGTTGGCGGCGGCGACCGTTTTGGGCGTGCTGGTGATTGAGTTGGTGCCGGGCCTGGTGCGGTTTGGCCTGCCTGTCTCCGCAGGCGTCGCGCTTTATGTGGCGGCGACTGACCTGGTGCCGGAGGTGAATCGTGAGCCGGGGATTCGGATGGCGCTGGTCTTCTTTGCCGGAGTGGCGGGTTTCCTGCTCCTGCGGATGCTGCTGCCGGGGATGTAGTCAAAAACAGGTTTGCACCCGAGTAGACTCGAAATATGGCTTCTACTGAAGCGGATCACCTGTCCAGTCCTCAAGAGCATCGTTTAGGTCGCAGGATTCTGCAGTGGCGCTGGGTCTCGCATTTCCTCAAACGTGAAGAGCAGGTGTTTCTGGTTCTGTCGCTGCTGATTGGAGCTCTGACTGGGTTAGTGGTCGTGGCGTTCATTCTGGTGACGGAACGTCTGGGCATGCGGCTCTACCCCATGGGCGATGATGCGGCGTGGCGACGCCTGGCGATTCCGATTGCCGGCTCGCTCGCCATGGGATTCCTGTTGTTTCGCTATTTTCCAAATGCTCGGGGCAGCGGCGTGCCGCAGACCAAAGCCGCTTTGTTTGCTCACAATGGAAAGATTTCTCTGCGCACCGTCGTCGGCAAGTTTGTGTGCACGGCAACGACGCTGGCGTGCGGTATTCCTCTCGGGCGTGAGGGACCTTCGGTACAGGTGGGGGCAGGAATTGCGTCGGTTCTGGGTCGCAGGCTGGGTCTACCGCCTGAGAAGGTCAAAGCGCTGATTCCCGTGGGCGCGGCGGCGGCGATTGCAGCCGCATTCAACACGCCGCTGGCGGCGGTGATGTTTGCGCTTGAAGAAATTATGGGCGACTTGCATGCGCCGGTACTGGGTTCCGTGGTGCTGGCCTCGGCTACTTCGTGGGCAGTTCTGCGGCTGCTGCTGGGCAACAATCCGCTGTTTCATGTCCCCGCCTATGAACTGGTTCATCCGCTGGAATTGGGCATTTACGCCTTGCTGGGAGTGGCAGGCGGGTTGCTATCCGTGGCCTTTACCAAGACCCTGCTGATTCTGAGGAAGTACTTTCTTCGCCTGCCGGCAAAGACGCGCTGGTGGCATCCGGCGATCGGAGGCGTGCTGGTCGGCGTGATGGGCTGGTTTGTGCCCCAGGCCCTGGGCGTTGGGTACACCTATGTCGGCAGCGCTTTGAATGGATCTCTTGCCCTCAAGGTGATGTTGCTGTTGATCGTGCTCAAGTTCGCGGGCGTCACCGTGAGCTACGCGACAGGAAACGCAGGGGGGATTTTTGGGCCCGCCTTGCTGCTTGGCTCGATGCTGGGTGGCGCAATTGGAACGATCGCTCACCAGCTTTTGCCCGGGTACACGGCTTCGCCGGGAGCCTATGCACTCGTGGGAATGGGCGCTTTGTTTGCGGGAATCGTCCGGGCGCCAATGACTTCCGTGCTGATGATTTTTGAGATGACGCGCGATTATGCGGTCATTGTGCCGCTGATGATTGCCAACCTTACCAGCCTTTTTATTGCCTCCCGACTGCAAAAGGAACCAATCTACGAAGCGCTCGCGCATCAGGATGGCATCCATCTACCGAGTTCAAAGGAACACGGTGAATTGAATTCCCGCACCGTTTTTCAAGTCATGCAGGAAACGCCTCGGGTACTTCCAGTGCAGATGAGCGTTCAGCAAGCTCTGCTGGTCGTGGGCGACTCTCCGTTGAAATACTGGCCGGTCCTCGAGAATGACCGCTTTCTGGGGCTCGTCAGTGTGGACACACTCCGAGTTGCGCGGACCAACGGTGAAGCAGATTTGACGCTGGGCAATTTTCCGATGACCGCAGCAGTGCCACACGTGCACGGGGACCAGCCTTTGCATTTGGCGCTGGAACGCATGAGCCGAGCTCACCTCGATATTTTGCCGGTTGTTCATCGAGCAGACGAGCATCATCTGGAGGGCATCGTCACGATGCGGGCTGTGCTGGAGTCTTATGGTGTCGGCGGCCAGGTCGGCCTTAACGGGCTTGACGGCCTTAACGGCCTTAACGGCCTTAACGGGCTGAACGGGCTGAACGGGCTGAATGGGAATGATCAGAGGTAATTTCGCCCGAGGATACAGATGCCGACTGCAGTTTGAATGCGGGTATTGTTTGCTTACGCATGTTTCCGGGGGCCGTCGTATGATTGAGCTACGGAATCAAATGTAATTTTGGCTGGCTGAATGATCAACGGTAAGCGGGTAGTTGCTGTGCTTCCGGCATATAACGCCGAAAAGACGCTGACGCGCACAGTGAGTGAAATTCCAGATGCAGTGGATGCATGCATCCTGGTGGATGACAACAGCACCGACAAAACCGTCGACGTTGCCCGGAGCCTTGGGTTGCAGGTGCATGTGCACGCGCGCAACCGTGGCTATGGCGGCAATCAGAAAACCTGCTACGCTGCGGCTCTGGATCAGGGTGCCGATATTGTGGTGATGCTGCACCCGGATTACCAGTATTCCCCGCTGCTGGTCGAGCCCATGGCCAGCATGATTGCCTATGGCGTTTACGATCTGGTGCTCGGTTCGCGGATTCTGGGCGGTGGAGCGCTGCGGGGCGGAATGCCCCTGTACAAGTATGTGGCCAATCGCGCGCTGACGTTCATCCAGAATTTGCTGCTCGGGGCAAAGCTCTCGGAGTACCACACCGGGTTTCGCGCCTACAGCCGGGAGATGCTGCTGTCACTGCCACTGGACGCCAATTCTGAAGACTTTGCCTTTGATAACCAGCTGCTGGCGCAGTGCATCTATCTGGATGCGCGGATTGGCGAGATTTCCTGCCCGACGCGGTATTTTCCTGAGGCGTCGTCGATCAACCTGCGGCGCAGCACGATTTACGGCTTGAGTGTGCTGGGAACGACAATCGATTGCGTAGCGGCGCGGCTGGGACTGTACAGACGGCCGATTTTCAACTTTCCTCCGCTGCAACTGAAGCTTCCGGCTGATGCGATTACGCTGGCCGTCGAGAAGTTTTCATGAAGGCTGGCCCGGGCGGGCGTTTGCCTCTACTGCGTCTGGGAGCATTAACGGCAGCGGCACTTGCGATTCACGGGTATCATCTGGGCGTTGAAGACGCCGAGATTTATATTCCTGCGGCCAAAAAACTGTTGAATCCTGCACTCTATCCGTTTGGGACAGAGTTTTTCCTTTCCCATGGACGGCTGTCGCTCTTCAGCCCGATCCTGGCGTGGACGGCGCGACTGACGCACCTCTCCATGGACTGGACGATTCTGGGCTGGTACGTCGCGACGCTGTTCGCGATGCTGGCATCATGCTGGCTGCTGGCCGCAGCGTGTTTTGAAAACGCGCGGGCTCGATGGGGCGCGGTGCTGGTGATGACGGCGGTGCTGTCGATGCCGGCGACGAATACCGCTCTGCTGCTGATTGACCCGTATCTTACGGCGCGGTCTCTCTCGACGCCGCTGACCTTGTTTGCGTTGGCGAGTTTTCTTGAGCGGAAGTGGTTTCGGGTGGGTGCGGCGATTGTTCTGACGGCGTCCATTCACCCGCAGATGGTGGTGTACCTGGTGTTTTTGACGGTGGTGATGTGGATCGCCCAGTCAAGCAAGGCAAAGACCAACCAACGGGTTCCGGTCATGGCTGCAATCGCGGGCGCGTTGCCGACAGGCTTTCATCTGAATGCTGCGACGGGGCCGTATCGTGAGGCGCTGTATTCGCGCGACTATTTCTTTCTGAGTAACTGGGAGTGGTATCACTGGCTGGGAATGCTGGCGCCGATGGCAATTCTGGCCTGGTTCTGGAGGGGAAAGCTGCGTGGGACCCGGCCGGGCTTTGAGCGACTGAGTTTTGCGTTGCTTCCGTTTGGGGTGGTTTCGATTGCGGCGGGGCTGGTGTTTTCAAGCTCTCACGCTCTGGACATGTTTGCGCGGTTGCAGCCTCTACGGTGCTTTCACCTGATTACGATTGTCTTTATGCTGCTGCTGGGCGGGGTGATCGGGGAATACGCGGCCAGGGGGCGGGCCTGGGTGTTGGCGGCGGTTTCAGTGCCCTTGGCGGTGGGCATGTACTTTGTGTCGCGCTCGACGTATCCAACCAGCCCGCAGATAGAGTGGCCGTCAGAGACGAGCAGCAATGGCTGGGTCAATGCGCTGCTTTGGGTGCGCCGGAATACGCCGACAGACGCGGTATTTGCCGTGGATTCACGCTACTTCAAGGACGAAGGCACGGATGTGCACGGCTTCCGCGCCGTTTCAGAGCGGTCGGCGCTGGCTGACTACTTCAAGGATGGCGGGGTGGTTTCGCTGTTCCCTGACCTCGCGACGGAGTGGAAGCAGATGAGCAACGCCACCTACGGCCTGAACCATTTCAATTCGGCTGATTTTGCGCGTTTGCGCGGTGCGTATCCGGTGGTTTCAATGGCGGTCCTGCATGGGGCCGCACCTGCGGGGATGGATTGCCCATATCAGGAGCGCGGGTATGTAGTTTGCCGGATTCCGTGAGCTTGCGACCAATTCCGATGTTAAGACTGACACTGAAAGCCGTGAGAGAGCTATAAAGGACAGTGGGAATCGAGCATCACACCTTCTAAACTAGAGACTAGTTGCATGGGGCCACCCGTATTGGCCAGGTTGGAGGCAAGGACTTGCTGAATCTGACACAGCGATTGACGGTGGGATGCACGCTGCTGGTGGTGCTTTCGCTGGTGCTCGCGGTTTGGGTGCATCGGGTGCTTGTGCCTGCGGGCGAGGCGGGTGGGCATGCACCGCTGATTCTATGGCTGCTTTCGGGGTCGGTAATCCTGGTGGCGGCGGGGACGCTGGTGTTTGTGATTCGACCCATCCAGCAACTGGCACGGGATGTCCAGCGGATTTCTTCGGGGGATTTTGCGCACCGGACAGAGTGGGGCGCAGGCGGCACGCGTCATGACAGCTTTGGGACGGTTGCCAACGAGATGAACCGACTCGCGGTGCAGTTGCGGGAGCTTCGCGAGACGGAAGCGGGGCGGCGTCAGATGGATTTTCAGCTTTCAGATGCAGTGCTGCAATCGATCTTTGAACCGATCATCGTGACCGACGGCAAAGGCCATGTGCTCAAGGTGAACCAGGCCGCGGTGGAGGTGCTAGGGGCGGGTACGGGCGCCGAAAGCGGCAAAGCGGTGGCCGCAAAACTGACAGACATGACTGACCGGATGGCCCTGATCAACCTGGCCAATACGCCCAGCGGCAACCGCATCCTGGAGGCAATTCGCAATGCGGTGCAGATGCAGCGCGCGATGGCCGCCGAAGATGAGGCCGCGCTGCTGCCGATGCGGATAGGGGACAACGAGCGGAGCTTTCGCCTGCGGACGACACCGATGCGTGACTCAGAGGGGCGGTTATTGGGCGCGGTAACGACGCTCGAAGACGTCACCAGCCTGCAAAAGATTGATCGCTTCAAGACCCAGTTCATCAGCGTGGCATCAAGCAAGCTGCGCACGCCGTTGCTGCATCTACGGCGAGGGCTGTATGCGCTGGGGCTGGGGTTTGCGGGCGATTTGCGGCCGTTGCAACTGGAGCTGGTTTCAGCAGCGAGCGAGGAAGCGCAAAAGCTCGACGATTTGATGGCAGACCTGATCGAAGTGGCCGAGTTGGATTCGGGCAAGCGAGAGCCGCAACTGGAGCGGCTGCGCCCGTATGCCGAGCTGGTAGAGGCGCGCAACCGGGTCTGCGACGCTGCGTTGAACCGGAACATTCGGCTCGAGGTCAAGGCGTTTGCGGACTTGTCGTACATCGAAGCAGATCGGCGAGCGATACGGACGATTCTCGATAATCTGCTCAACAATGCCGTGCGCTATACGCCAGAGGGCGGAGAAGTGGTACTGGAGGCGGAGGAGAGGAAGAAGCTCATCCAGTTTACGGTGCGGGATAACGGCAAGGGGATTGCCGCAGAGCGGTTGGGCGGCATTTTTGACCGGTTCAATACATTTTCTGAGGGCGGCACGGGGTTGGGGTTGGC
>JANYDG010000111.1 GCA_025359885.1 Acidobacteriota bacterium | reverse complement strand
GCACGATGCCGCTGCGGTCGCGCACGTCGAGGAAGATGAGGTTGCCGTGGTCGCGACGGCGGTTGACCCAGCCCATGAGGACTACTTGTTTGCCTGCGTCTGATGCGCGGAGGTCGCCGCACATATGGGTTCGTTCTAACTTGCCGATGAAATCGAGCACTACGAATGTCCTCTATCGAATGGGGGTACTAGATGCGGGATGCGGTGAGGTGCGCGGCCAGGTCGGCTCGGGCTACTTTGGTCTGCATGCCGCTAGAGAATTGCTTCACTGTCAGGATACCGGATTGCGCCTCATCTTCGCCGAGGAGGATGATGGCGCGGGCGACCTTGTCGGCGGCTTCGAAGGATTTTTTGAGGCGGAAGCTGCCGTCGCCGAGCTCGATGGAGAGGCCCTGGCGGCGCAACTCACGGGCGAGCTGGAGCGCAGCGGGGTTTTGGGCCTCACCGAGCGGAGCGATATAGGCGTCAATTTTGGTGTCGAGAAGCGTGATTTTTGTGGATTCGAGGGCCTGGAGAGTGAGGACGAGGCGGTCCTCGCCCATGGCGAAGCCGATACCGGGCGCCTTGGGTCCGCCGATCAATTCGCTGAGGCCGTCGTAGCGGCCACCGCCGAGCAGGGCGTTTTGCGCACCGAGGCCGCCGTGGGTGAATTCAAAGGTGGTGCGGGTGTAGTAGTCGAGGCCGCGGACGAGGCGGTGATCGCGCTCATAGGGAACCCCGGCTGCGTCGAGGGCGGCGCAGACCTGGGCGAAGTGATCGCGGGAGGCCTGGTCGAGCGAATCGGCGATTTTAGGCAGGGCGTCGATGAAGGGCTGGTCCTCCGCCACCTTGCAGTCGAGCACGCGGAGGGGGTTGGTTTCGGCGCGGCGCTGGCAGTCGGGGCACATCTGGCCGACGACGGGGAGGAGTGCGGCGCGGAGGGTTTCGATGTATTTAGGGCGGTCGGTGGCGGAGCCGACGGAGTTGAGCTTGAGCACCCAGCCGCTGATGCCGAGCTCGTCGAGCAGGGTGGCGAGCATTTCAAGGACTTCGGCGTCGCGCAGGGGGGATTCAGAACCGGCGGAGACGGGGCCGATGACCTCGGCGCCGATCTGCGAGAACTGACGGTAGCGGCCGCGCTGGGGGCGTTCGCGACGGAACTGGGGGCCAATGTAGTAGAGCTTTTGCAGCTGGCCGGTTTCGCCGAGCTTGTGCTCAATGTAGGCGCGGACGACGCCTGCGGTGTTTTCAGGGCGCAGGGTGAGGGATTGCGTTTTTTCGGACTGGGCGCGGGCGCGGTCTTCCCATGTGTACATTTCCTTGGAGACGATGTCGGTTTCTTCGCCGACGCCGCGGGCAAAGAGGGTGGTGTCTTCGAAGACGGGGGTGCGAATCTCGCCGAAGTTGTAGCGGGCGAAGACCTGGCGGGCGGTGGCCTCGATGCGGTTCCATAAGCCGGTCTCGGCGGGCAGGAGGTCGCGGGTGCCGCGGACTGCTTTGAGTGTGGTCATGACTTCTTCAGTTTAAATGCTTATGCAAAGATGGTAGGCAATTTGGCGTTCCTGGAGTCTGGAATCGATGCCAGCGGACTAATTGACACGCCCGGAATCAGACAAAAGTGATGGCAATCAGAAATCTCACGGTAAGAAAGGCGGTGGAGATTTCGCTCCACCGTCTGGTGGATGTGCAGGGCCGTGCGCATCTGTAGTCTGATTCTTCCCCAGATTGGAGCACGTGGGTGCTCGCAGGACTGTACGAAGGGTTTGCAGATTCGCCGGATGTTTTGAAGGGCCCGCAGCGCGAGCTGACCGTGGTGCCGATACTCGATATCGAGATCGGCGGCGGTGATTTGGCCATGATGGCTGGCCCGTGTTCGGTTGAGACCGAGTTTCAACTGATGGCCACCGCAAGCCATCTGCGCCGCGCCGGGGTGCGTATCCTCCGTGGCGGAGCATTCAAGCCACGCAGCTCTCCGTATGCTTTTCAGGGCCACGGCCTTGCCGGGATAAAGATGCTGGCTCGTGCGCGCACTGAATACGGCCTCGCCATCATTACAGAGGTGCTGTGCGAGACCGATGTGCCGCTGGTCGCAGAGTATGCGGATGTGCTGCAGATTGGCACGCGCAACATGCAGAATTTTGCGCTGCTCGAAGCGGCGGCCCGCTCTGGAAGACCGATTCTGCTGAAGCGTGGAATGATGGCGACGATTGCGGATCTCCTCCGTTCCGCGCAGTGCATTCTTGAGTTTGGCAACCCGCATGTGTTGCTGTGTGAGCGCGGCATACGCACCTTTGAAACGGCGATGCGGAACACCTTTGACGCGGGTGCAATTGCGCTGCTTAAACTCATCACCCATCTGCCTGTCATCGCCGACCCAAGCCACGCCGCCGGGCACCGTGAAATGGTGCCTGCGCTGGCACGCATTGCTGTTGCTGCCGGCGCAGATGGCCTGCTGGTTGAGGTGCATCCATGCCCGATGGAAGCATGGAGCGATGGCGAACAATCGCTGGACTTTGTCGGTTTTGATGACATGATGCTGTCGCTCGATCCTTTGCTCGGGCTGCGAAAACCCAGCAATACATTCTCGCTGCAAGAGCGGAGAAGGAGAGTGTCGCGATGAAGGTCTGGTCCAGACTTGTTGCTCTTGTCATTCCGTTTGCAATGCTGATCTTTTTGTGCGGATTTACGGCAAACCCGACCCTGCAGCCAGGTGCTCCCGTGATCGTAACTGCCTCGCCCAGTTATCAACCCCTTGCGGCGCTGCGCGGCGAGGAACGCTTTCCACTCGGTGCGCATCTGCTCATGGTGCGTGATGGTGTCGCGCAGCCGTTGGTTCCTGACTTCTTTGCTTCGGCAGACGCCAGTGTTTCCTTTGATGCTAGCCATGTCACTTTTGCCGGCAGGGAGCGTGCAAACGACCCTTGGCAGGTATGGGAGCTGACCCTGTCAGATAGATCAGTTCGCAGGGTAACCGCGACACAAACAGATGCCATTCGGCCACTCTATCTACCAGATGACAGAATCGTGTATGCGCAGCGAGGTTCGCTTGGATTTCAATTGGAAGCAGCTAGTATCGATGGTTCCGCAGTACTGCCGCTCACTTACCTCAACGGCAGCGCGATACCTGCCAATGTGCTTCATGATGGACGCATTCTGTTTGAATCCACTTTTCCGATTGGTTCAGGCGAGAGCCCTGAAATGTATCTCGTGTACTCAGACGGATCAGGCGTGGAATCCTATCGCTGCGATCACAGCGAGGCGAGTAAGCAGGGCCGCTGGGGCGGACGCCAGTTAGCTACGGGAGATGTTGTCTTTACGCATGGGAAATCACTCGCAAAGTTCACTTCGCCGCTCGCAACTGAGATAGCCATTACTGCGCCGCCGGCCCAATATGCGGGAGACGTGGTTGAGACTGCTGAAGGAACCTGGCTGCTAAGTGTGCGCAGCAACGTTGGTCGCCGCTACACGTTAGTGACCTGGAAACCTGGTACAAAATCGTTGCAAACAATCCTCGCCATGGATGGTATTGACCTGGTGCAGGCAGTGCTTGTCGCCGCTCGAACAAAGCCTAATCGTCACCCAACAGCGCTTCACGATTGGACGACTGCGAATCTGCTCGCGCTGGATGCACGCCAGTCTAGAGATGGAGTTTTTGACGCATTACCAGTGACGGTGCGAACGGAGATGAAAGATGCAAATGGAACAGCGGTGACGCTGGGCACAGCCCCGGTTGAGGCGGATGGTTCATTCTTCGTAAAAGTGCCTGGAGACAAACCAATTCGCTTTGCCCTCCTTGACGCGAAGGGCGTCGTGATCCGCGAGGAACATGGATGGTTTTGGGCGCGCCGTGGCGAGCAACGCATCTGTGTCGGCTGCCATGTTGGCCCGGAGCGATCTCCAGAAAATACTGTCCCAAAAGTCCTCTTACGGAGTACGACCCCAGTGGATCTGTCAGGCCCTGTTCAGATAACTGCAACCGGAGGTCACTAATATGCTGGGGCGCACTTGCCTTGTTCTTAGCTTGTCCGTCGTCGCTTCGATCGCAATGGCGCAGAGTGTGCAGGATCGAAAGGTAGATCGGCCAACAGCGCACAGTTCCGTCATTCGATTCGAAGACGCATCCGAAGTAGCAGGCATCAACTTTACGCATAGCTTTGGTTCACGCCAACTCGGTTCCCTGCTTGAAGGCACAGGCGCTGGATGTGTCTGGTTTGATTACAACAACGATGGGCTACCTGATCTCTATGTGGTGAACGGACGTCCGCTTGATGACAGCATTCATCCCTTCCCACTGACAGAAAAACCAGCAATCCTGCCGCATAACCATCTTTATCGTAATGATGGCAAAGGACACTTTACGGATGTAACTACCAAGGCCGGACTGGTGCCTGATATGTATGCGGTCGCGGTGACGGCAGCGGACTATGACAATGATGGTTTCGTCGATCTGCTGGTCACTGGGTATGGGCGTACAATCCTGTATCACAATGACGGTAATGGCCACTTTACAGATATGACAGTGAAGGCTGATATCAAGGTCGAGGGCTGGGCCATCAGTTCCACATGGCTGGACTACGATCGCGATGGTTGCCTCGACCTATTTGTCGGGCGGTATGTGAAATTCGATCCAAAGTATCGCGCCTTCTACGCGGCTGATAACTACCCAGGACCACTGGACTACGAGGGTGAAACGAATCTACTTTTTCACAACAATTGCGATGGCACATTTACAGATGTCACGGAGAAGTCGGGTATTGGAGCCTATGTGGGGCGTACCATGGGCGTCACGGCTGCCGACTTTGACAACGATGGATGGCCTGACGTCTATGTAGCTAATGACAAGACGGAAAATTTTCTATTTCATAACAAGCATGATGGAACGTTTGAGGAGATAGGCGGTGATGCCAGCGTGGCCTATGGGCAGAATGGCGAATCGACATCGGCGATGGGTCCAGTCTTTGCCGACCTGGAGGGGCGAGGCGTGCAGGATCTATGGGTAACGGATTCGCGGTATAACCGACTGCTGCGAAATACGGGGAAGTTGACGTTTGACGATATCGGAGCTGCTACTGGCGTCTCGCAGGTTAGTGCTCAATACGTGAGCTGGGGCTCGGGGATCTTTGATTTCGACAACGATGGACAACTGGATTTGCTCATCTTTCATGGTGGTCTGATTCATCTTATCCCCCAGGAACACACGCTCTTACGAGGGATGGCTGGCGGACATTTCAGTGATGTTTCTCGTACAGGTGGATCGGTGTTGAGCGAGCGTAGCGTTGCTCGTGGTGCGTGTTTCGCGGACTACGACAATGACGGGAAGGTTGATGCATTTGTTGTCAATCTTGGGAGCAAGGGTAAGTTATTGCATAATGTTTCAACTGAAACTGGCCATTGGATCTCAATCAAGCTGAAGGGGGTCAAGAGTAACCGCGATGGCATCGGGGCTCGTGTTGAGCTATTCACGGCTGGCAAGCGACAGAGTGCGGAACGCGTGGCTGCATCAGGTTATCTTTCGCAGAACGATGATCGTCTGCACTTTGGACTCGGTGACGCTCTGATAGTGGACAAACTGCTTGTGCATTGGCCCGATGGACGTGAGCAGGTGTTGGTGGGCGTAGGTGTCGACCGCGTGCTGACAGTGGAGGAGCCCAGGTGAGTCGATCGGCACAAGTTGGAATTTCGACGGCAATCGCTGCGCTGTGCGCGGTATTACTGATGGCAATATTGTCGAAAAGTACGGTGGTTCGAGCCGCATTGAGTGAGCCTTCGGTACAGAGCAAGGGTAACGTTGCAGGGTTCGCGTCGCCCCTGGAGGTCCTGCTTTCACCTGACGGAGGGCGGCTTTATGTTCTTTGCCAGGAGAGCGATTCGGTAAAAGTCTTGAATACGCGAAGCTTTGCTGTGATCAAGTCAATTGCGGTGGGACATCTGCCTAGAGGTTTCTCCTTTTCCCATACGGGTGACCGGTTGTACGTGACGAACTCATGGGATGACTCGCTATCGGTGATCGACACGCACACCCTTGCCGTCGTTGCTAACTGGCCTGTTGGCGCGGAGCCATCGAGCGTGGTCGCGGACAATTCAGGAAAGCGGTTATATGTTGCGAATCGCATCAGCAATGACATTGCTGTGCTGAATGCGGAGACAGGTGATGAGGAAGCCCGATTGCTCGCTGGCCGTGGGTCCAGTTATCTAACGGCTAACCCAGATGGGAGCCGTATCTATGCGACTCACGTGTATCCTAATCCTCCTGCGCGGAGAAGTGGTCTCGATAACCGCATGCCTCCTGAATCTGAAATCACGGTCATTGATGCCGCGAAGGCCAAGGTGATAGAGCGTATTCCGCTTCATCGTATCGCCGGGGTATTTCACATTGCATTTTCCAGTGATGGCCGTCTCGGCGTCGCAGCACAATTGCATCCTAAAAACCTTGTACCTCTCGCGCACGTTGAACATGGCTGGGCTTTTGAGGATACGCTCACTCTGTTTGGTGCAGACATCGGCACTCCGATCGAGGTGCCTCTTGATGAGATGGAACGCTATGCATCGCGGCCCTTTGGCGTTGCGATTGCTCCTGATAAGTCGCGAATCTATATCTCTCACGGCGGCTCGGAGATTGTGACTGTCGTGGATGTAGCGAAGCTGATGCATTTCATACACGCCCATGCAGGGCCGTTTGTGCAGGACCTTTCTGCAAGCGCCAACTTTGTCATAGCTCGAATCCCTGTGGGACGAAACCCTTATGGTGTCGCGCTCACGCGAGACGGTCGCAGGCTCTTCGTTGCCAACAGGCTTGACGACACGGTGAGCGTCATTGACACGCGCCTGAATCGTGAGGTGTCGAAGATCAAGCTTGATAGTCCCGCAAAGGTGTCTCCACTGCGGCATGGCGAGCAGACTTTCTACACTTCAAAATACTCGTTTCAAGGCCAGTTTGGCTGTGCAAACTGTCATATTGACTCGACCTTTGATGGTGTTCAATGGGACCTGGAGCCGGATGGGTTTGGTCGTGACATTGTAGACAACCGGTTGCTTGAAGACATTCGTGACACGGAGCCATATAAGTGGAACGGCGGCAATCCTGATATCCCGACTGAGTGTGGGCCTCGAACGGAGAAGTATTTCTGGCGTTCTCAGACGTACGACAATCTAACGCTGGCGGATCTCAGTCTTTACATTCGCAGCATACCGCAGCGGCCAAATCGGTGGCGTCTGGCGCATAGACAGTTTACTGATTCTCAAGACCGTGGGCGGGTCATCTTTAGTCGAACGACCGACAAATTCGGTACAGCCATTCCTGAGCAGAATCGCTGCCCGTATTGTCATAGCGGTGCCAAAGGGACCAACCAGAAATCATTTGATGTAGGCACACGGAAAGCAACAGATAATGGCGCGTTGCTCGATACGCCGCAGTTGACGAACATCGCATTGACAGCACCATACCTGCATGATGGCTCAGCGCGGACACTTGAGGAGATATGGACCGTGTATAACGCGGCGGACAAGCATGGCCGTACTAATGATCTTAGCAAAGACGAACTGAACGACTTGATCGAATACCTGAGGACGCGATGAAGAGGCTAGTTATCAGTGCCCTGTTGATGGCGGTAGCGACGTGTGCATTTGGGACTCCTACTGCGATGCCTCGCTATCACTTTGAGAATTTCACGACTGCGAATGGACTGCCTCACAATCATGTGTTCACTTTGCTGGTGGATAAAGAGCGTGTATGGGCGGGCACTGAGAATGGTCTCGCGGTCTACGAGAATCATGCGTGGAAGACCTATGGCACGGCGGATGGTCTGGCACATCGCGCGGTACTCTCGCTCGCGCTGGACAAGCGCACTGGAGTTGTATGGGCGGGGACGATGGGCGGTCTGAGCCGTGTTTCTGCAGGGCGCATTGACAGCTTCACGCAATTGAATTCAGGACTCAGCAACGACGTGGTTTATGGCGTCTCGGTTGAGGGAGAGAACGTTTGGGTTGCGACGGCCGCAGGCGGTTGCCGGTTCAATACTCGTACGGGCCAATGGACGCTCTACAACGAGCGAAACACGCCCATGGCTGAGATTTGGACCTACGGAGTATCAGCCACTGCAGGCAAAGTTTACTATGCGGTGTGGGGAAGCGGGGTGCTCGAATATGACCAGAAGACCGGGCGCTGGGATAAGTATGACGATCCCGATGGAGAGAACGAAATCGTGCTTTTCAAAGATCAAGGACTCATCCATGAGATCGTCACTTCAGTAAGCTATGTTGATGGCATTTTATGGGCGGCCACGTACTTTGGAGACAGCCGTTACGATGGCCGCACCTGGCACAACTTTCTTACAAAGGATAGTGGGCTGCCTTCGAACTTCACTAACTTCATCAAGGGCGTAGACGCCAATCGTGCGTGGTTCTGCACGGACCGGGGACTCGCATATTTCGACGGCGTGAACTGGGCGGTTTATCGCAACTCGCCGCTGGATGGAAAGCCTGAGATGACTGAGCGCGGTCCGGATGGCAAGGTAACCTATGTCGATGTCACGTCGGCGCCCGCGCATAACTATGTTCTTGGGATTGATTTTCAAGGTAACGACATCTGGGTCGCTACTGCCAAGGGATTAAGTCACGGAATTCATCAGCCCTAAGGAGGCTTTTCTCATGAATGCAATTGCAGAAATACTTCAAACCATCGCGCATGCTCCAATTCAGAAGCGTGCCATGACCAACCTTGGTGTACTTAACGAAGCATTTGCATATGCCAAGCCGAGCTCATTCTCGCGTGGCATGCGGATCGATCTAAACGGATTGACTATCCTGCTTATTTCTGGCACAGCCTCGATTGATGATGCCGGCAAGAGCATTCACATTGGCGACTTCCGCGCGCAACTGCAACGTACTTTTGAGAATATTACGGGACTGCTGGAGAGCGAGGGCTGCACGTGGCATGACATTGTGCGAACGAGTTGTTACCTGCGCGATATTGATCGGGACTACGATGACTTTAACCAGGTTCGTACAGCATTCTTTGAAGCCCAGGGCCTTGACCCATTGCCAGCTTCAACGGGTATTCAAGCTCATCTGTGTCGACCTGAGCTGCTGGTTGAAATCGAAGCAATTGCGATGTTCCGCACCAGGGCTGAATCGTCAGTTGACGGAGAGTAACTGCCATGTGTAAAGGATGGCTCATCGGCGCGGCGTTGATTGTCTATGGTAGCGGGATAATTACTTTGTCGGCGCAAAGCGGAGCTGTGTGTGAATGTGGCGCGCACCCGCCTCTGCCGCCGAAGGATCGCGCGGTGAGCCCCTATGCTGGTGAACCAGAGGACCTGAGTCCGTATGCGAAATTTACGGTGCCTTATGACCGTAACTACATCCATCCAAATCTTTACTCGGGAGCAGCGCGGGATTTGCCTGAGCCTGCTGGATTGACTGAGGTGCGAATTGGTTTTCTGGGTCCAATAGAACATAATCCGCAGCAGTTGTTTGGAGAGCAGATGCTGCATGGCGCGCAGATGGCCATTGATGAGGCGAACAGCCGCGGAGGGTATGGCGGCAAACCTTTTCGCCTTATGCTGCATAACGACTATGACAACTGGCAGGCGAAGGCCGTGTATGGGGATGACCGCCCTACCGATCCATCAATCTGGGGATCGGCCTCAAACGAAGTTGTGAAGATGGTCTACGACGAGCAGGATTGGGCTATCTTTGGTTCTATAAGTTCAGAGTCTACTCACATCGCTTTGAGGGTGGCTCTGCGTGCAGAGATTCCGATAGTGAATTCGGCTTCGACTGACCCGACGATACCTGAGACTTATATTCCGTGGTATTTCACTGACCTGCAGGATGACCGGGTGCAGAGTCTGACTCTGGCGCGGCATATCTTTACTGAACTTGGTCTGAAGCGAGTTGCACTGCTGCGCGTGAATGAGCGCTATGGTCGGTTTGGTGTGCCCAAGTTTCGCGACGCTGCGCGCAGGTTGGGGCACCCGGTTGTGATTGAGCAGAAGTACTTTCCGGGTGATACAGATTTTGCACAGCAACTGCGCGTGATTGGCTCTTCGCGAGCAGATGCGGTGGTGATTTGGGGGGACGAGATACCGACCGCGCTCATCCTCAAACAGATGCGCGAGGCCGGCATGAGGCAGCCAGTTTATGGCGCGTACCGCACGCTTGGGCCGACCATGCTGGCGAAGGCAGGGAGTGCCGCGGAGGGCTTCTCTGCTGTCTTTCCGTATGACCCGACGCGACCGGACTCGATGTGGATGGAGTTCAATCGCCGCTTCAAGATTCGCTACAAGGAAGATCCGGAGCAGTTCGCGGCGTTGGCATTTGACGCGATGAATGCGTTGCTTGATTCGATTTGCAAGGCTGGTTTGAATCGTGCGCGGATTCACGATGCGCTTGCCAGTATTGAGGAGTATGAGGGGGTTACGGGGCACATGGTTTTTGATCCGAACCAGAAGAATGTGAGCCCCATGTACCTGGGAACGGTGCATAACGGAGCGATTACGTATCGTGCTGCCTCGATGGAGTCGAGCAGGGCTCATTCGTCGACGAGTTCTGAGCCTGCGCAGGGGATTCCGTATGCGCGGGTCGGTGAGGAGGGTGTTGCGAGTTTGGCACCGAAACGGGATGAGCCGGCAAGTGGCTCTGCAAATGAGCCCAGGCATGTGATTATCTTTGGCAAAGGAGCCACTGAAATTTCGAACTCAACTGAGGTTCAAGAGCAACTTTCAGTTGGGAAACAGGGCTGGGACCTTTTGCCGGTAGGGACCGAACTGGACAGAAAAGGTGCAGACGGCAACCAGAGTGGAGCGAACTGGGGTGCTGCATCAACTGCGCTGGTGCACGCGCTGATGGATCAGCGGGCAGTGGCGATTGTGGCGCTGGACCGGGATGCTGCCCATCTGGCTGAGCAACTTGCCTTGAAAAGCTTTGTACCCGTGATCGCGCTCAGCGATGACAAGGCACTGACTTCGACCAATGTTCCGTGGATATTTCGCCTGCCACAAGCTACGAGGCCCGCGGATGCATTGAGGTTGTTGCGAGCTGCGGGGCTTGGGGGTGACGCCAGCCCGGAAAAGCTTCGAAAGGCGCTGGCCTCAGGGGAGGATGTGGCAGGGTTCAGCTTCAAACCGACAGGGGAGTTGCGCGGGCAGTGAGCTTATTCACGCGGTGTACCTAAAACTTGGGTAAGATCAGGCTTGCGTAAGGTCAAGCTTGCGTAAGATCAGGGTTTGAAAGCAGAATCTGCTCAGGAGCGTCAGATAACTCTATGGAATATCGACTTCTCGGAGGCTCAGGCCTCAAGGTTTCGGCACTCAGTTTTGGCGTCGCTACTTTTGGCGGCGGTGGTGAATTTTTCAAGGCGTGGGGCAGCACCCAGGTGACTGAGGCCCGACGCCTGCTGGATATCTGTTTTGATGCTGGCATCAATCTGTTTGACACCGCCGACGTCTATTCGCAGGGTCTTTCGGAGGAAGTACTGGGTAAAGCGCTGAAGGGCAAAAGGGACCAGGCGCTGATTTCGACCAAGGCCACGTTCCGCTTTGGCGAGGGGCCAAACAATATTGGTTCATCGCGCTATCATTTGCGGCGATCGCTTGAAGGCAGCCTGAGCCGACTGGGTACGGATTACGTTGATATTTACCACCTGCATGGCTTTGATGCATCCACTCCGATTGAGGAAACCCTCGATACGCTCAATACATTCGTCCGCGAAGGCAAGGTACGTTACATAGCCTGCTCGAATTTTTCTGGCTGGCACCTGATGAAGTCGCTGGCAATCTCGGATCGCTACGGCTGGGCGCGGTATGTGGCACATCAGGTTTATTACTCACTGATTGGCCGTGAGTACGAGTGGGAGCTGATGCCTCTTGGACTTGACCAGAAAGTCGGTGCCCTGGTGTGGAGTCCGCTTGGCTGGGGTCGGCTGACGGGCAAGATTCGGCGCGGTGAGCCGCTGCCAAAGACCAGCCGCCTGCACAAGACGGCCGAATCAGGGCCTCAGGTTTCAGAGGAGCATCTTTATCTCGTTGTGGAAGTACTTGAAACGGTGGCTGCAGAAATAGGCAAGACCGTGCCGCAGGTGGCTCTGAACTGGCTGCTGCAGCGGCCAACGGTTTCGTCGATCATTATCGGAGCGCGAAACGAGGAGCAATTGCGTCAGAATATTGCAGCTGCAGGCTGGAATCTGAGCGCGGAGCAGGTGGAAAAACTTGATCGCGCCAGCGAGATGCAGCCCGTTTACCCCTATTGGCACCAAAGGCAATTCACAGAACGGAATCCTGCTCCGGTACTACTGCCAGCGCCCTTGGAAGGTTCCACGTCCTAGTCCCGAAGTTCGAATCGGTCCACGAAAAAGCAGGCTTTCCCCGGATATCGTTTTGTGCTCAATCAAACAGAACAAAAGTTTCGATGCGCAGAAGCGAACCGGGCGATACAATCAGGAGTGCGAGTCAATTTATTGATTCAGTACCCGAAAGGGAAACAAACGGATGCCCCCAGTCGAATCGCAAGTCCTGCACGAACAACCTGCAGCCGCTCCCCCAGTTGAATCAGAGAGTCAGTCCTCCTCGGTCGCCGCTGCCAAGCGTGTGGCTGCAGCCCGCGTTCCGGTCGGCGAAGAAGTTCGCATGGGCCGTGCTGCCAACTACGGTGGCGTGAACTGGGTCACGGCTTTTTTCATCGCAGCTTTTCACGTCGGTGCCATCGCAGCTCTGTTCTACTTCAGCTGGAGTCGGCTTGCGGTTGCGGTCGTTCTCTGGGTGCTGGCCATCAACTTTGGTATCGGCGTCTGCTACCACCGACTGCTGACGCATCGCGGCTTCCAGACCCCCAAGTGGGTGGAATACCTGCTGACTATCTGTGCCACGCTGGCGCTTGAGGGCGGGCCGATTTTCTGGGTCGCCGTACACCGCGTGCATCATCAGCATAGTGATCATACCGGTGACCCGCATACTCCCAAAGAGGGTCCGTGGTGGGCGCACATTGGGTGGATGGTGCTGGGCAAGTCGATGCATGCAAAGACTTCGGCTCTGGCCCGCTACGTTCCTGATCTTGCCCGCGACCGGTTTCATGTGTGGATGAGCAAGTATCACTGGGTCACCCTGGTGGCTTGCGGCGTGGTGCTGCTTGGTCTGGGCAGCTACATCGACCACGGGCTCATGGGCGGCGTCAAGATGGTGTTGTGGGGAGTTTTCCTGCGCGTGACACTCGGCCTGCATGCGACCTGGCTGGTCAATTCAGCAACGCATCTGTGGGGTAGCCGCCGCTTTGAAACCCGCGACGACTCGCGTAACAGCTTCTGGGTGGCGATGATTACGGGCGGCGAAGGTTGGCATAACAACCACCACGCGCACCCCGTCTCAGCACGTCACGGCCTGACTTGGTACGAATTCGACCCGAATTTCTACCTGATCTGGACGCTCTCGAAGCTAGGTCTCGCGCGCAAGATTCAGGTCGCTCGCTACGACAAGTCCAATCCAAAACCAGCTGGCGTCTAGTCTGAGTTTTAAGGAAAACAAGGCAGACAAACCCCGCCGCTCCGGCGGGGTTGCTGTTTTTGCGATAGGCTATCGCTACCCTTCGGTCTCGCGCAAATAGATCGCGGTGTAATCGAGGTAGTTCCGTGCGTACATCAGGATCAGCTCGCGGTCCTTGTCGCCTAATTCGCGTCGCATCTTCGCTGGCACCCCCGCCCAGAGAGTTCGCGGCGGGATCACTGTCCCCTCTGGGACGACAGCACCGGCAGCGATGATCGATCCTTCGCCGATCCGGCAGTTGTTCAGGATCACCACGCCCATGCCAATCAGAACAGCATCCTCAACGATGCAGCCATGAACAGTGGCGTTATGCCCAATCGTTACATAATCGCCTACCGTGACGGAGTAGAGATAGCGCTGGCCGTGCAGCACGGCGCAATCCTGGACGTTTGAGTTTGAGCCGATGCGGATCGAGTGCACATCGCCGCGCACGACTGAGTTCATCCAGATGCTGGAGTGTTCACCCACTTCTACATCGCCGATCACTTGCGCCGAAAGGTCAACATAGCTGGTTGCGGGCACGATCGGGTGCTTGCCCTGATAACTGCGAATCATGTTTCGTGCCTCCATTGGCACTCGTGTCTGTTACTTGAATTGACTCATGTCGATCTTGATTTCGTACTTCTCATCGTGCTTGAGCATTTCGTCCCAGGTGACTTCACGCCCGAGTTCGCCAGCCATGCGGCCGAGCATGCAACTGAGGGCTGTTTCGACGCCGTCGACGGTCTGGTTATGGAACTTGCCGGAGGTGATGCTTTCGATAAAGCTCTTATCTTTTTCACGATCAGAAAAGGCGAGGTTGTCGCTGAAGGCCCCGTTCGATGCGAAGGTTGCGGTACCGGAGGTTGGCTGGTTTGGGTCCTTCCATTCCCAGGCATTTTTGCCAACGATGCGCACTGGTCCGGAGTAGGGTGCCTCGGCAATGCCATCTGAGCCGAAGATGCTCTCTGAGACGTCAAACCATCCATTGGTGCCAAATTGCGTTGAGGAGAAGCTGACGCGGACATCGCCAGGATAGGTGTAGATCACCTGGTAGTTGTCCCAGCAGTCGCCCATGTGGCTAATGACGTTGCGCCCGCCGGTGGCGACGGCCTTGATGGGATGGCTTTTCAGTATCCAGTTGCAGAGGTCGATGACGTGAATGTTCTGCTCGACGAGGATGTTACCGGAGAGAACCTTATCCCAAAGCCAGTTGCGCAGGCGAAGCTCGTCGGGCGAGACGGCGCCCCGGTCAGGATAGCTGGAAGCTGGAGCGTTGTAGTGGGCGGCAATGGAACCGATCTTGCCCAGTGCGCCGTCATGGATGCGTCGGACAACCTCGGCGATTGGCGGGGCGCTGCGCACCTGGAAGCCCACATCGAGGCTCACCTTGCCCTCAGCACGCTTGCCGATTTCGAGCGCGTGGCGGGCCTGGACTGCGTCGACTCCGAGAGGCTTTTCGCAATAAGCATGCTTGCCGCCCGCAACGACCGCGTCCAGGTGCTGGACGTGAAAATACGGCGGCGTCGAGATCTGCACGGCATCCACGTCGGCAGAGTGAGCGATCTCTTCAAACGCTCGGTAGCCGCGAAACATCCGCTTCGGGTCAATAGCGGGAACACCCAGGTCGGCATTCACCTTGTCGAAGTGGGCTTTCCCTTTCGCCAGCTGGTCGGGAAACAAGTCGGCGAGCGCCACGATGCGCGCCGGGGTGTTCTGGGCAAATGAGGTTGCAACGGGAGTTCCGCGGTTGCCGCAGCCGAGCAGTCCGAGCCGTACGGCCGAGTTTGCCTGATAGCCGAACGCGGTCTTTGAATTCAGCAGAAGAATGCCGGTTGCAGCGGCAGCACCGCTCATAAAATCTCGTCTCTGCATGGTTGATGTCCCTTTACGCCTGCTGAATTTTCGAAATGATTCGTTCCAGGTAGACCTTTTCTGCCTTTACATCTTCAATCTGCTGAGGTCCCGAGGTTTCGCGCTCGATGGTGACAGCACCGGTATAGCCGAGCTTGTGGAGTTTGGTGAAGACAGCGGTAAAGTCGACGACACCGGTGCCAATCAGCACTTCTTCCCCAAGCAGCATGGGATTGGTGGGCCATCGACCATCTTTGGCGTGGATGCTGCGCACATAGGGCCCAAGGATGTCGAGGGCGTCGGACGGGTTGGCCTTGCCATAGAGAATCAGGTTGGCAGTGTCGAGGCCGACGCCAAGGTTTGGCTGGTTGACATCCTTGATGGCGCGAAGCATCGTCGTGGGCGTCTCCTGCCCGGTTTCCATCAGGAACTCCTGGCCGTTGCCGGCGCAGTGCTGGGCGAGTTCGCGAATGGCTAAAACGGTCGCTTCATAGGCTTGATCCTGAGGGTCCTCTGGAATGAATCCGCAGTGCGTTTGCAGGTGGGGTATACTCAGCAACCGGGCAAAGTCTGAAGTCTGCTTGAGCGCGTCCATGCGCGCTGCGCGGCTGGCCTTTGGTACCAGCCCGATTGTGGATGGTCCGTTCTGAAAGTCCCAGACCAGGCGACCAGGCCCGACCACCTCAGCACTGGTTGCGGTGATCGAGTACTTCTCCAGCAGTCCCCCGATTACAGTCGCTAAATCCTTGCTGAATTTGCCGATATAGCCGTCCAGCGACAAAAAGCAGTTGGTCATCCCGATTTTCTTCACGCGGGAGATCACTTCTTCTGGCCCATTTGCCGGTGAAATCATCAGGCCAATCGCCATGGGCTTGAGCGCGGCCTCGCTGGTAGCGCCCTTGGCGGGGGAAGTAGAGCCGCCCGCGGTGGTGCCATGACCCTCGGACGCTGCGCCCCACACTGTGTTTGAAGCCAGCGCTGCACTCGCAGTGCCGGCTAAGAACTTCCCTAGAAACATCCGTCGATCCATGAAATCCTCGTTTATTGGGTCCCTGCGCGTCTCGGCGATTGCCCCTGAAACCTGTTCAGATTGCCCGTTGAGCTTGCAGCGGATTATATCGCGCTGCCCCTGGAGTCGTCGGCTTGAAACTTCGTGAGCCCTCTTCGCATTTCCTGTCTGGCCCCCGATTCGCAGAAAACATAAAAATCCCGTATTCTGAATGAAGCCATCAGGCAGGACAGGGGGTGTATTTACTTTGGCAGAGGTTCGCGTACAAGAAGGCGAGCCGCTTGAGAATGCGCTCCGTCGGTTTAAGCGGAAGGTTCAGCAGGAAGACATCATCAAGGAAGTCAAACGTCACTCCTACTACCTGAAGCCCGGTGAGAAGCGTCGCGTCAAGGAAGCACTGGCGCGCAAGCGGAATCGCAAGAAGGCTCGTAAAGAGCAGGACTAGTTGCAATTTGGCTCTGGAAGGTGCAGAGTCGAGTCGCAGTAGAAAAACATGCGTTGCATCCGACTCATGTCCCCGGCTACGAAAGAAAGTAGTCGGGGAGTTTTCCCTCAGGCGAAAACATCCAGTTTGAGAAGATAATCAGGATACGAAGTCAGATTGCAGCATTTACACGACTGACCTTTTAACCCATCGCGCAACCCCTCAAAACGCGCGATGAATCATTCCGGCCTGCCACTTCAGCGCAGACCCTGGAATCGCCGCCATTCATTCTGGTGCGGCTCGGGCCCCGATCTAGACATCATGCATGTGATTCTGGCGTTCGGCTTACGAGCTGTCACACGGTTTTGTGCGGCTTCAGGTCTCGCCTGTTTCAGAAAGCCGGGAATGGAATACTCCGATAGGGTCCTGAAGTGCGTCGATTGCGGGAATGAATTTGTTTTCACCGCAGACGAACAACTATTTTTCAATCAAAAGCAGTTTGTTAACGATCCCAAGCGTTGCAAGGAGTGCAAGACCAAGCGTGTAGCCAGTTCGCGCGCGCGGCCAGAAACACGCACGGTCTGCGCTTCGTGTGGGCTCGAAACAACGGTTCCGTTCCGCCCCAACCAGGGTAGACCGGTGCTGTGCCGTTCCTGCTTTCAGAAGCCAGCAGATCCAAGTTGATCCAAGTTGATCCAAGTTGAACCAAGTAGATCGAAGTTGATCCGAGCTCGCCAGTCAGACCCCGAGCAGCGACATTTGAATCTTCCTGGCATTGCAATTGGTCTTGAGCGCTCGCTCAAATCGGATCCCGGCATGAACGCGAGTGGATGAATGATTCAGCTCTCATCCGGCTCCTTCTGTTTTAATTGGGCGTGCAGGTTTGCCCCATGCTGAGAGTGCTGATGAGTTCTTTGAGAAGCTGTAAAGTCAACGTAGTCTGTGCACGATTGATTTTCGCGGTCAGTTCTGTTGCGCTGGCACTCGTGACTGGGTGTGGTGGAGGCAGCAGTGTCACTACGCCGCCGGTCGTGCTTACAGTTTCCATTCCCTCTGGAACCGTGGTTTTGCCCCAGGACGGAACTGCGGCCAACCTGTCGGTAACAATTGTTGCGCCAACTGAGAGCGTCACTCTTTCTGTGACAGGCTTGCCCGCCGGCGTTACCCAGAGATACAAGGCTTCTGAATCGAATCCATCCGGGCAACTGACCCTTTCCGCCAGTGCGGCAACCCCTGCCGGTAGCTACACTCCCGTAGTCACCATTAATTCCTCTGGCCACACCGCGACAACCACGATCACGCTGGTTGTGGCCGTGGTTGCCAAAGTCGGCAATTCGGTGGATACGACCTTGGGCGTCAATGGCAGGCTTAAGCAGTTCATGGCGACCTCCTTCCAGGTAGCCGAGTGGGCTGGTGATTTCTTTGGTACGGGTGTAACCGCGACCAATCGAGAAAACACGCTGACGGCACTCCGCACGCAACACGTCCGACTGCAGGGGCTGTCGCAGGCGATTCCGATGAAAGGGAATGCCGGGTTGGCGTCTGACTGGGACTTTACGCTGCTTGACCAGACGGTGCAGCCGGTCCTCGAAGCAGCCGATCACAGCCCGGAGTTTCAGGTTGCGGTCGCTCCGGCGTGGATGTGCGACAGCAACGGCCACCTTCAGGTTGCAACGCATCTGAATGACTTTGCAGCATACTCTGCAAATCTTGTCCGCTACTACAACAAGGGTGGCTTTGACTGGGGCGGCAAGCACTTCCAGTCGGCGAGCGCCCATCCCATTACCTGGTGGGGCATCTTCAACGAGTACAACATCAACGGTGTCAGCGCCCAGGATTACGTCAAGATCTACAACGCAGCAGTGCCTGCGATGCTCGCGGTTGACCCGACCATCAAGCTTTCTGCGCTTGAATTCTCTGACTTTGGCCTGGGGAGCGGGGATGCAGGCGACCCGATGCAGCACCTGCCCACCTTTCTGGCTCCGGCCGGCTCAGGCGGCGTCACGGCCCAGGTGGACATCATCTCCACGCATTTCTACAGTAGTTGCAATCAATCAGACAGCGACCAGAGTCTGTTTAACTCCATTCCACAGTTCGTAAGCAACGTTCAATACTTCTACGCAGAACTTGGCAAGCGCGCCGACCTGGCTGGCATGCCGGTGTGGGTGACGGAAAACAACGTCAACGCAGACTACAACAACAACGGGACAAGTGCCTGCAATCCCGGCCACGCGTTTGTTACTGACAAGCGGGGCACCAGCGCTTTCTTTGCTGCATGGCGGCCGTATGTCTTTGCGGAGCTGGGCAAAGCGGGCAATCAGGCGCTCTACCACTGGGCGTATGCGGCAGACCAGCAATATGGCGAGGTGGATGGAAACAGCAACACCTTCCTGAGCTACTGGGTAGACGAAACGCTGACCCAGCTTTATCCAACCGCACCGACCGATCCTGCTCTGGAGATACTGAAGCTGGATGCGACGGAGAGTTCATCTGTGGCGACGCTGGCGACGCGCAATGCCGATGGTCAGGTGGTCGTGATGTTGGTGGACCGCGCCGTGCACGCGGCCTCAGATAACAATGCCTCGGGCGATCCCAGGACGGTGATCGTCGATCTCTCGGGACTGGGAAGCTTTTCGGCGGCGTCACAGATTGTGCTCGATGCCAGCACAAGTGCGGCCAGCGGGCCGCTCCCGGTCTTTTTGCCGCCTGCGTCAAGGATGACCGTTAAGCTGAACGGATACGGGGTTGCGTTCCTTGTGCTGAAGCCCTGATGTTGCTGAAGCCCTGATGTTGCTCAAGCCCTGAGGTTGCTCAAGCCCTGAGGGCAGTGAGACATGCCTAGTTCACATCCCTGGCCATGTAAACCTGCACCGGCTGCGAGACCAGGATGGGGTCAACAATCAGCACCGTTCGTACCTCACCACCGATCAGGGGCAGCACAGCGGAGGAATAGATTGTGGTGCCTGTCGTCGAGAGGGTTGTGCCCGCAGGCGCAATCACCATATACAGCGTGGACGACGGAATCATCACATAGCCTGACGTTGCTCCAACCGCCAGCCCGGTAATCACAGGTTTGGCGACGGCGTAAATGGTCGCGGAGGTTCCAGCAACAAAATAGACGTCGACAGGACCCGTGGAAGGCGCCTGATTCAGCAGTCTGAATTCAGAATGACCGCTCGGGGCTGGCGTTGACTGATCTTCGAGGACAGTGACCTGGTACTGGGCATTAATGTCGGTGATCATCACTGACTGGCTTTTGCTGGCAACCAGTGTTGCATTTGAAGTGACCAGTGGCGTCAAGCTGGACGTTGCCGTCACCTTGACCACTGCATTGCGTGATGGCGCAAACCCGCCGTAGGTGGTGATGCTGCCCTGGCCGATATTGGCAGCAAGCAGCGTACCCTCGACGGAAACGTTGATTGCAGGTGCGTTATAGGAAGCGTCAATGATGCGCACCAGGCTGACCGGCGTGTAGCCGGAGACATTCTGGCAGCCCGCCAGCAGAAGCGATGCCGCGAGGCTCGCCGTTGCTCCGACTGCGAGCATGGGCAGCTTGAGCCGATTTCGTCCGATCTTGTTTCCCTCCGGAGAGGGTCTTTCAGAAACCGTTTCCAACATCAGTTTGGCCTGCTCCGTCTTTATCTTACGTCCGCCCACGCACCCAGTTTAACCGTCTCGCCTGAATCGCGCTGTTGCCGAACCATTTTCCAAACCATTCAGGTCGATGACCCTTTGAATCAACTCGCAGAGAGATACACAAAGCGGATAAGAAACAGACCCGCTAAGAGATACAGCAACCAATCCTTGCGGGTCAACTTGCCTGCTGCCAGGTGCAGGACCGCCCAGGCAATGATGCCAAAGCCCAGCCCGTTGGCAATCGAGTAGGTCAGTGGAATCAGAATCAACGTGAGAAATGCAGGGACAGCGACAAGAGGATCAGTCCAGCGAATCTCGGTAACCGTCGTCAGCATCATGGAGCCGACCAGAATGAGTGCCGGAGCGGTTGCGGCCGCGGGCACGATACCGATAAAGGGCGCGGCAACCATCGCTACCAGGAAGAGCAGTCCAGTGACGATGGCAGTGACCCCGCTGCGGCCTCCTGCAGCGACGCCAGCGGTAGACTCCACATAACTCGTGACGGTGGAAGTGCCGGTAAGCGAACCGGCAACCGTCGCCAGAGCGTCTGCGAAGAGAATGCGGTTAAGGCGCGGAATCGAGTGATCTGCCGCCTGCAAACCGGCGCGCTTGGTCACCGCGACGAGGGTGCCCAGGTTGTCAAAAAGGTCTACGAAAAAGAAGACGAAGACAATTTCGACGAGACCAACCCGCAGGGCCCCGGGAATATCGAGTTTGAAGGCGGTCGCGGCCAGGCTCGATATTCCACCCTCTGCCCGCGAAAAATGCGTCAGGCCCATCGCCCACGCGGCCGCTGTGACGGTAAGCACGCCGATCAGGATTGAGCCTTTGACTTTCCATATTTCCAGTGTGACCATCAGCCCGAGACCGAGCAGAGAGAGTGCGGTGGTGGGGTCTTTGACATTGCCGAGTTGGACCAGTGTGACCGGATTCTGTACGACGAGACCAGCCTTGGTGAGTCCGATGAATGCGATGAACAGACCAATACCGCAGGCCACCGCTGCGTACAGCTCCTGGGGAATCGCTCTCAGAATCAGTTGCCGTATTCCAAATGCCGTCAACAGCAAGAAGACTATTCCGGAGAGGAACACGGCTCCCAGGGCGGTCTGCCACGGAATTCCCATCCGCAGGCAAACTGTGTAGGTGAAATAAGCGTTCAGCCCCATGCCGGGCGCAAGAGCAATCGGATAGCGGGCAATGATGCCCATCAGAATTGACCCAAACGCCGCGGACAGGCAGGTCGCAGCGGTCACGGCCGGAAGGGGCATCCCGGTCTTTTCGAGAATCGATGGATTGACCGCGACAATATATGCCATGGTTAGGAAGGTGGTCACCCCGGCCAGAATTTCCGTGCGCCAGTTGGTGCCCAGTCGGGGAAATTCAAAGTAGCGTTCAAGCCGTATCAGCATAGTTGGATAAACCTAAGCAAACCACATACCCGCGAATTCCCCAAGCAATTTCCGCGGATGGCCTGAGCAGGCTGGCTCAGGGACAGCGAAAGAAGGGATTCCATTTCAGGATCTGGAATGGACTCCGATTGATTATCGGAAAGTGACGGTATGGTGGAATAACTTACACGGTGTTCATTTTGCTGGAACAATTTCCGGGCAGCATTGGGGCATGACACCCAACCTTGCACTGCAAAAGAGCCCTTTGCCCCTTGCCTGCTGGAACTGGAAATGCGCCCTGATGAGCGCAATCGTGCGATCAACGGTGTACGCGGTTGCCATGATGCACGGAGCGCTGAGAGATGGGCTGGCAGTGATTTCGGTTGAGATGGTTTATGTCGTCTTCACAGCGGGTCTTTGGGCCGGATTGCAGCAGATGGCTCTGAACGCGCGGCACCGCCGGGTTGGTGACCTGATGATTGTGGTCGGAGTGCCGGGGCTTTCGCAACTGGCGGATTGGCTACTGCACCATATGGTTGGCGCGCCAATGCCGCAAAGAGCGCTGCTGAGCGTGTGTGCATTCACGCTGCTCTCTGCGCTGTTTCATCGCCATGTCATGCGCCACGGCGGGTTTCTCACCGGGGAGCGCAGCGGTTCGATAGTGGACGATTTTCGCCGGATGCCGCGTCTGGTGCTGAGTTTTCTGATGTGGCCGGGCAAACTATTGGTGCAGTTGCCGGAGCGGTTTGGGCGGGCCAGCGGGATGAAGGTCACGGCCTGAGCAGGCCAAAGCAAGGCCTGTTCTCGGCAAATCCAATGCCAGGCGCGTTGCGAGATTTTATTTAGGCAGTCGTAAACATGTCTCAGAAGGATTACGCATCTCCCACGACATAACAGTTCACCATGTCTGCCTGGCTTTTATCTTCCTTTCTTTTGTTGACGGCAGGTATTAGTTTTGGGCGTAGCAATCAGCCTTGGACCATAGTCTCAGCTCTCCCAGTGCTCGATGGAGTAGCTTTTCAATGTTATGTATTGTTAAGGAGTATTTATGAGGGTCGGGTTTTGGGGCCATGTCATCCTGGCGATAACAACTCTTGTTGCGCCCGCGTCAGTTTTTGGGCAGTTTCAACCGCCCACCAGTGAAGAGCTTTCGATGACGGCTGAGCCGAAGGCTCCAGGCGCGGCTGCCATTTATCTGTATCGCGAAGAAACAACGGATGACAATCTGCATTTTCATACATTCTTTGCGCGCATCAAGGTGCTGACCGAAAAGGGTAAGGAACTGGCGACAGTCGAAGTGCCTTACTCACGCAACAGCGTCGAGATTAAAGACATCAAGGCCCGTACCATCCATGCCGACGGTACCGTGATTCCGCTCAATGTCAAGCCGACAGATCTGGTGGAGCGCAAGGGGCAAGGTTCGCAGATCAACAGGATCGTCTTCACCATGCCCAATGTTGAGGTAGGCAGCATCCTCGAGTATCGCTGGTCGATGCGGTATGACGACAATTCGCTGTCTTCACCCAACTGGGATCTTCAGCAGAAGTTTTTCGTCCGCAATGCGCACTATTCATTTCTCCCCTACAAATACATGGGCGATGTGACAAATAGTCACGGCGATGTTGCCAGCAAGCTTCTCTACAGCACGATGTTGCCAGCGACCACAAAGATCGTCCACGACAAGAATTCTGATCGCTACACGCTCGACACCAGCGACATTCTGGCCCTGCCTGAGGACGATTACATGCCGCCCATCGGATCTCTGATGGAACAGGTGCAGTTCTACTACACGCCGTACGTCTCCAAGGACGAGTTTTGGAAGAAGGAAGGGGAGCGGTGGTCCAAGGATATGGATCACTTTGCCAATCCCAGCAAGGGATTGCGGGAAGCGGCGGCTACAATCATCGCGCCCGCGGACAGTGAAATGGTCAAAGCGCAGAAACTCTACGATGCGGTCATGGCGCTCGACAACACGGATTACTCACGCCGTAAATCCTCTGCTGAGATGAAGCATCTTCACCTGAAGGAGATCAAGGATGCCGAAGATGTATGGAAACAAAAAAGCGGTTCAAGCGATGAGATTGCGCTGCTCTACATAGCGATGGCTCGGGCTGCTGGGCTGAGAGCCCACGCCTTTGCGGTTTGCAATCGAGATCGCGAGCTATTCAATCCTTACTTTCTTTCAATGGGCCAATTAGATGATGTGCTGGCAGTCGTCTCCATTGCAGACAAGGATACGGTGGTTGATCCGGGAACGAAATTTGCCCCCTTCGGCCAACTCGATTGGCGCCACGCGCTCACCGACGGATTGCGCCAGAGCGACAAAGAGGCAATTTTTGGAAGAACCCCTGCCGTTCCTTACAAAGACGCGCTTACATCGCGCACCGCAGATGTGACAATCGCGGCGGATGGCACAGTGAGTGGGATCGTGCGCTTCTTGATGAATGGGCCTGAAGCACTGATGTGGCGTCATCGAGCCATTGAAAATGACGAGGCCGAAGTGAAGAAGCAGTTCAACGAACACATGCGCGACTTTGTGCCTGAGGGTGTGAATGCGGAGTTCGACCACTTTATCGGTCTCAACGATTACAAGTCGTTTTTGATGGGAAGCGTGAAACTATCCGGCAACATGGGTACAGTGACAGGCAAACGTGTCTTTCTTCCCGGCGTGTTCTTTGAGTCCCGGGCCAAGCACCCCTTTGTGGCTGAGGAAAAACGTTCGACTCCTGTGGACATGGAGTACGCAAACACGATTCAGGATGAAGTGACTTACCACGTTCCTGATTCGTTCTCAGTCGAGAGTGCGCCCCCTGACACCTCAATTCCCTGGGCCGGGCGAGCGCTGTTTTCAATGAAGTCGGAAGCCACAGGCAACAGCATCACCATGCATCGAACCTTGGTACGGGGATTTACCTTGCTTCCGGCGGCTGATTACCCAACGCTCCGGGATTTCTACCAAAAGATTGCCACCGCGGATAACCAGCAACTGGTGCTCAAAGCTGCACCCCCTGCACCTGCCAAGTCTACAGGTGGAAATTAACCCGATAAGCGGCTGAAAGAAAGCAAGAGGGCAGTGATGCGAAAGTCCCAATGTGTTTTAACGGCGGCGCTGATGGCTACCGTGATGGTCCTGCCCTGCGCGGCCTCGATCTTTGGCCATGACAAGCCCGTGCCACAGTGGGGATTGGATGCTGTGCGCACCAAAACGCCAGCGTATGTCGCCGATGCGGCCGCAGTGATTCTCTATGACGAATACGTGGAGACGGTAGACAATCAGGGGCGGGCCGTCGAGCGGGAGCATGAGGCGATACGCATTCTCAAACCTCAGGGCCGCCACAATACCTGCGAAGTCTCCTATGACGTTGATGAGAAGGTCAACTATTTCCGCGTCTGGACCATTGGCGCGGACGAAAAGCAGTACATGGCCCAGGATACGGATTTCACCGAAGAGGGTGACACGGGGGTTCCTGTGATGCTATCGACACGGAAATCGAAGGTTGCGCATCCCCCGGCAGTCGATGTTGGTGCCGTGATCATCTGTGAGACAGAGGAGTTGCTGGAGCCCTACCTTCAGGAGGCAGTCTGGCATGTCCAGAATGGCATTCCAGCGGTGTATCAGGCGATGGAGGTGGATTTGCCGGCGGGGCGGGGACACTCCGTCGCGTGGCATAACTCTCAGGGTGTGACCCCGACCGAGGTTGCACCCAACCACTGGCGATGGGAAGTCAAAGACATGCCTGCGCTGATTCTGCGGGATATTCCTTCTCATCCTGAGTGGAGCGCGCTGGCTGCGCGCATGTCTGTGCAATGGGGCGAGGCCGCCGTCGAGGGCAAGGACAACCAGTGGCGAGCCATCGGCCAGTGGGTGACGACGCTCGAAGGGGATCGCCCCGCGCCTTCGCCCGAGATTACGGCCAAAGTCCAGACACTGATTGCTGGTGCGCCAGATTTCTATACCAAGCTGAGACGCATCACGGAATCCATCCAGAAGGAGATTCGCTACTTTGTTGTGATTCGCGGCATTGGCGGGTTGCAGGCAAATCGGGCTGCGGACATCTTTCGCAACGGGTATGGCGACTGCAAAGACAAGTCGACGCTGGTCATTTCGATGCTCCAGGTTGCAGGGATTCACGCCTTTTATGTTCCCGTGGATGACCGCCGCGGCATCGTTGATCCGGACGCACCCTCGTTGATAGGCAATCACATGATCACGGCAATCGAGATTCCGGCGGATGTGCAGGACCCGCGGTTCAATGCGACGGTCAAGGGGAGTGACGGCAAACGCTATCTTTTCTTTGACCCGACCAACGAACGCACCCCGGTGGGAAACCTGCCCTCCTATGAGCAGGGCAGCTACGGGATTCTGGCGGCCGGGCCGTCGAGTCAGGTGATTGGCCTGCCGGTGCTGGCACCCGAGACCAATGGCATGGTGCGCAAAGGCGTATTCACGTTGCTGCCGGATGGTACCCTGAGCGGCTCGATAGATACGTCGCACTCCGGGCCTGAGGGCGGAGACCTGCGCATGTTCCTCAAGTATTCAGACGAGAACGAGCGGCACAAATATTGGGAGGCGCAGGTGGCGCGTTCCATTCCAGGGGTGGTGCTCGATTCGCCGCAATATGAACAGCCATCGGCGCTTGATCAGCCACTCAAGTTTCACTACAAGCTGACGGCGCACCAGTACGCACACCAGGCAGGACCGTTGCTGCTGGTGCGCGCGCGTGTCGTCGGCACAGATACGCTGCCCTCAGACGACAAGGCGCGGACAGTTGCGATTGATCTGGAGGCGGTGGGGCACTGGCATGACAGCTACGACATCACGCTGCCCGACGGTTACGCCGTGGATGATATGCCTGACCCTGTCAATGTCGACACTGACTTTGCCAGCTATCACTCGGCCGTGACTGCCAGGGAAAAGATCCTGCACTACGAGCGCGACTATACGGTCAAGCAGGTCCAGTTGCCGGCTGCCCGCCAGGCCGACTTTGCTCATCTGGAGGGTGTTATCCTCTCCGACGAAAAGGCTACCGTGGTGTTGAAGAAGCAGTGAGGATGGGTGGTACCAGGCAATAGGCAACAACGCTGTCTCTCAGCCGAATGCCTGTTTTTTGATGGAAAGCTTCAAGCAGCCGCGCTTCTTCCTGGTGTGGAACGTGCATTTCAGCCGCGGCGATCTCTTCGGGCGAGGCGGCGGTAAAGCAGAGCTCGCAGATGGCCAGCCCATGTGCAGCCTCTTCGTTTTCCTCTGCAGAATCATCCATCTGGATGGGTGGCCCGAAAACCCGGCAGGTCATGGGACGGGCTTCATAGACGTCGCAGAGTCCAGTCGCAAGGTTCAGAGCCGGGCAGGCAGCGTCATTGGCAAATTCCTCGAAAGCGGCCTGCGCCTCGTCGCTCTCATCCAGCAGGCCAGTGACTGGGTCGCCGGGGAAGCTGGTAGCGAATTCTTCGAGATATGCCCGCGCACGCGATTCCAGCCGTGCCGCCAGCACTGGCTGGTCGGCTGCCAGTGCCACCATCGCATGGCGCAGACGGGCGGCATCGAGCGGGTTGATTGCAAATGCTCCATGACAGCATTGCGTGCAGCCCGGGCGGCAGACAAGATGCGCGCCGCTGCGCTCGGCCGCATCAGCGAATGCGGCATCGACGTTTTGAAGGAGCCGGGCATCTCCAATCTGGACGAGCCTGGCGTCGCCGGGGGCAATCACGCCTCGGCCGCCTGGACTGCGAGTTGGGGAGACAGTTCAAAAGCGCTGCGACGAAACTCGATCGTCACGACGGTGATATCGTCGATTTGCCCAAAGCGGCTCGCAGCATCGGCAATCTCTGCAGCCGGGCGCATGCTGATTGCCTGGATCCGGTCGAAACCGAGCAGCTCGCCGAACTTGTTCTGCGCTTCAACCACGCCATCCGAGACAAACGTCAGGCGATCACCCGGATTCAGTTGGAGGGCGATGCGTTCGTATGTCTGGTTGCCCACGATGCCGAGGGGAAATGCTCCAGGGGTCGTGAGTTCCCGGCCGTTGAGGTAGGGGGGAAGATGGCCTGCGCTGGCAATGGATAATTCTCCATTGGTCGATAGGCGTGCGCAAAGGCAGGTGGTGACCCCGCTTTCTGATCGGCCGAGCATGCGTTCATTCAAAGATGAGAGCAGGGTTACCGGGTCTGAAGTGTGCTCGACCTCTGCGCGGATAGCCCCCACCAGCACAGAAACCATCATGGCCGCAGCAAGACCCTTGCCTGCCACGTCTCCCACAACAATCAGCAAGTCGCCCTCGGTCCGGTGCAGGATTTGGAAAAAGTCGCCACCGACAACCTCGGCCGGCCGGTAGATACAGTCCACCGAAAAGCTGGCCATTTCAGGAATCGCCTCCGGCAAAAGCACCTGCTGAACCTGACGAGCCGCCTCAAGCTGGCCTGTAAAGCGCTCTTCGCCCTGCCTGGCCATGGTGAAGCGGCGAATCAGAAAGGCCAGCAGTGCGATCAGGAAGACGAGGTCTACCAGAATCTGCCAGTGGATGGTAAAGGGCGGCAAGGGCAGCGGCTCCTCGAGAATGTCGGGAATCCTGATCCAACCGCCCTGGCTCAGTAAGAGAGCAATATTCAGCACGAAAAAGACGCCGTGATAAAGCACGGTCGGAATCAGGAGCAAAATCGCATCAGGGTCCCGGCCAACGGCTCGACGCAACAGAATTGCCAGTACCCAGACCGAGGAGGGCAGGATGCATAGCAGACTGAGCGCAGCAGATGTCGGGACCGAGAGCCAGCCGGGCCAGTAGAGGACATTGAAAATTGGGTTGACGATCGCCAGTGCCAGGCAAATCGTCCAGATTCTGCCGCGGCGCGCACGCAAAACAATCGAAAAAAAGGCCAGCCCTGCCGCCTGATTCAGCGCGGTGAGAGAGCCGTCGAGGAAATCGTAGACCGGGACAGGAAGGATGGCGTAGACGTTATAGACGATGGTGAGAGCCTGATCCATGGCTGCAGAAATCAGCAGAATGGCAAACCAGAGGTACTCGCGTTCACGGGGGCGGAAGCAGAAGAGCCCGAAAATGGTCAAACCGACGAGCGCGGCAACAATGCTGTAGGAATAGCTGTCGACGAAAATGAAGCGCTGAAGATTGCGGCGATGCGTCATTTCGGCGTCAATCAGTCGGGTTGCTCCCGCCTGGCTTCCTGATCTGGAAGGTCCGCCCCCAATGTAGCCCGCCCAGATCTTCGAGTGCCACACCCGCAGAGCGACGTGTATCGTTTGCGCTGTGGAAAGAGGAGTATGAGTCTGAGCACCGGTCAGCGGGAATTCGTGGAACTGAAACATGCCAAAGGGCGCGAGGGAAGGAGGCATCTGGCCAGCGGTTCCGGCCAGCTTTCCATCGACGTAAACCTCGTAGCTGGTCTCAATCGGTGCCAGCAGAAGCGACACCGGCCCCTGCCCTGCCGCTTGCTGAATGTCAAAGCGATACCAGGCAAAGCCGCTCATTGCCGGGTAACCCTGGCCGCTCCATGAGCGGTCGCTGCGCAGAAGCGTCCAATCAGAATCATCGAAATTAGGGCTGGCCCAGCCCCTGGTCCCGTCTGGGTCATCTCCTGGATGGAAGCGCCACGAGCCATCGAGCGGAATGATCGGTTCGCGATCGCGCTCCAGGTTAAAGGAAGAGGTTACCGGCGATACAGCAGCCCTACCAGTGCCGGGCATCGCCGCAGTGCCTGCAAGACTCGGCCAGGCAGCCAGGCCCAGGGCTACGCAAACCACCAGTCTGCGAATTTTCAAAGGCTCAGGCATCGGCGTGGTCGTATCCTGGCTCGGGTGAAAGCGGGTTAACGGCCTGCTGTTGCAGCGTCTTTTCTGGCCCGGGAGCGTGACTAGATGCTACTGTACGTAGGTTCGTTTGTCTCGCCCCCGGTAGGTCGACGGGTGGTTCAAATTGACAACCTGAACAAAGAAAGGTCTTGGACGAATGAGCGTTATCAATCGAGGGCGGGGACGACTGATTTGCACAGCGATGCTGTGCACGGCGGCGTGGCTGGCAGGCGAGTCTGTTGCGAGTCCGGCGCAGAGTGCAACCACCGCAATGGCCGGTCGCGAACCGCAACTGGTCTGGGTGGATACCGATATCGGCGACGATATCGATGACGCTTTCGCCCTCGGCCTGATCCTGCGCAGCCCGGAATTGAAAGTGCTGGGCATTTCCACCGCCTTTGGGGACACGCAGACGCGGGCGCGGCTGGTCGACCGATTCCTCGCTGCTACGGGAGAAAAGGAAATCCCCGTGTCGGCTGGTGTTCACACAGAAACCGACAATGTCCTGAGCCAGGCCGCTTACGCAAAGCAATTTCCAGATAAAAAACATGCCGACGGTGTGGCTGCCATGCTGGCCGCCTTCAGCAGTCACCCTGGCCAGGTCACCCTGATTGCTCTCGGACCGCTCTTCAATGTCGGCGCGGCGATTGATCGCGACCCGGTGGCCTTTCGCAAGCTCAAGCGTGTGGTGATGATGGGCGGCTCAATCAACCGGGGATACGACGGAAAAAATGGAGAGCTGCACCCGGCAGACGCCGAGTGGAATATCAATCGTGATCCCAAAGACGCGGCCAAACTCCTGCTCGCCGGCGTGCCCCTCTTCCTGGCCCCGCTTGACTCCACCCAGATTCACCTGCAGCCCGCGGTGCGGGAATCAATCTTTGTCTTGGGCAGCCCACTTACCGACCAGCTGACCCTGCTCTATCACCAATGGATGGCTCATTCCTGGGACCACAATGTCACCCCCACCCTGTTTGACCCCGTAGCCGCCGCCTATACCTTCCGCCCTGACCTCTGCCCCATGGAGCCAATGCGACTCGAAGTGGATGAAAAAGGATTCACCCGGAAGGTCGAGGGCACCCCCAATGCCCAGGTCTGCCTGCGTTCGAGTGAAGCGAGCTTTCTCGAGCTGCTGACCACCCGGCTTGGCGTCGCCTCAAAATGAGCCAGCTCGACTACGCCTGATCCAGAGATAATTTGCGGACAAGCAAATTCCCGCGCATTTTTCTGGAACAGCGGCCCGAATCCATTGACCTCGCCCACGATTCTTGTTATCGTAAGAAGGTTCCACAAGAGCGGTCTCACGCGCGTGTCGTGCGCACCGAGACTGCAAAGCGCTTCTCATGTCGAGACTCGGCCGTTGTCGAGGGCTCGGCAGGACGAGAAATCGCTGGGGGCATGGCGAACTCGGCCTCCCAATTAAGCTCTGGTTTTGCTCGATCTTGTGCGGGCAGGGGCTTTCCGCTACGGTGCCTGCGACACCCTCCACCTTGGAGGATTATGTAGGCCGAAACTTAGGAAACGGAATCGACCTCCGGGTATTGCCGCGAGCGTACGGTCACCGTCCAGGTTTTCGTCTGATTTTGGTACGAGGGCAGACGCGAAGCAGCAACTGATGGCTTCTGCATGTGTGTGCGTCCTGGTTTTCCGGGCCACCTGCGAAGAAGCCGGATTTTGGTGCGCGTGTGCAGAAAAACGGTTTTGAGACGGCCCGTGATCGGGCGGTTGGGTTTTGAGGAGTTGTATTTTGCCTACGTTTAATCAGTTGGTTCGCAAAGGGCGCACGGCGCCTCGCTACAAGACGGCCTCACCGGCACTGCAGGCCTCGCCGCAGCGTCGTGGCGTCTGCACCCGCGTCTACACCCAGACCCCCAAGAAGCCAAATTCGGCGTTGCGCAAGGTTGCCCGCGTGCGTCTGACCAACGGCATCGAAGTGACCACCTACATCCCCGGCATCGGCCACAACCTGCAGGAGCACTCGATTGTGCTCATCCGCGGCGGCCGTGTGAAGGATCTGCCCGGCGTTCGCTATCACGTGGTACGCGGAACTCTGGATTCGGTCGGCGTGGCCAACCGCAAGCAGAGCCGCTCCAAGTACGGAGCCAAGCGCGGCAAGGGCGGCGCAGCGGCACCGGCAGCCAAGGGCAAAAAGAAGTAATCGCCTCGGTTCAGGTTCCTCATCCGGACTTCCGGTTCAGGAGCAAGTACGAAAGCTAGACGGCCCCGATGGGCCAAAGGAATTGAACGAACATGCCTAGAAAAGGTCACATTGCAAAGCGCGAAGTCGCACCGGACCCGATTTATGGGTCGACGCTGGTCACCAAGTTCGTGAACTCACTGATGTGGGGCGGCAAGAAGTCAACGGCGCAGGGCATCTTCTACACCTCGATGACTAATCTCGAGCAACGAGGCGGCGACGAAGCGTTGAAGCTCTTCAAGAAGGCGGTCGAGAACTGCAAGCCGCTTTTGGAAGTGAAATCCCGTCGTGTCGGCGGCGCCAACTATCAGGTTCCAATTGAAGTGGCTCCCGAGCGTCGGACCTCGCTTGCGATTCGCTGGCTCATCACCTACGGGCGCGCCCGGGGCGAAAAGGGCATGATCGACAAGCTGACCAACGAGCTGCTGGATGCGGCCAATGGTCGTGGCGCGGCCATGAAGAAGAAAGAAGACGTGCACCGCATGGCAGAAGCCAACAAGGCCTTTGCTCACTATCGCTGGTAACTCGCGGTAGCCGGTTGCCGGCTGAGATTGCAGTAAGGTTGAGTGCCCGTGTGGGCTTGGCCGCAGAAAATTGGTAGTACTGATAACCGCGAACCCCAGTGTTCGCAAGGAAGAAATACCGTGGCTCGCACAGTACCCCTAAATCGTTGCCGGAATATCGGAATCATGGCGCACATCGACGCCGGAAAGACGACTGCCACCGAGCGCATTCTTTTCTATACGGGCATCACGCACCGCATCGGAGAAGTGCACGAAGGCACGGCGACCATGGACTACATGGAGCAGGAGCAGGAGCGTGGCATCACCATCACCTCCGCCGCAACGACCTGCATGTGGAACAACATCCGCGTCAATATTATTGACACCCCTGGCCACGTTGATTTTACCGCCGAGGTTGAGCGGTCGCTGCGTGTTCTGGATGGCGCTGTAGCGCTGTTTGATTCGGTGTCGGGCGTGCAGCCGCAGACGGAAACAGTCTGGCGCCAGGGTGACAAATATCGCGTTCCGCGCATCTGCTTCGTCAATAAGATGGACAAGAACGGCGCGGATTTTGAGCTGGTCATGGATTCGATCCGCAAGCGCCTCGGCGCTCGCGCGGTAGCGATTCAGATTCCGATTGGTGCCGAGGCTGGCTTCAAAGGCGTCATCGATCTGATGGAGATGAAGGCAATTCTATGGCACGACGAGACCATGGGCGCCAAGTACTCCATCGAAGAGATTCCCGCCAATCTGCTCAAGAAGGCAGAAGCCTTCCGGATGCAATTGGTCGAGATGGTTGCCGAGACGGATGACGAAATCCTGATTCAGTTCCTTGACGGCGAAATGCCCACCTCGGCGCAGCTCAAATCAGGCCTCCGCAAGGCGACTCTGGAATTGAAACTGTTCCCCGTGTTATGCGGTTCAGCCTTCAAGAACAAGGGCATTCAAACGCTCCTGGACGCTGTGGTCGACTATCTTCCCAGCCCGCTCGATATTCCACCGATTATCGGCCTGAATCCTGACGAATTGACCGAGCAGTTTGTCCGCCATTCCGATGACAGCGAGCCTTTCTCGGCGCTGGGCTTCAAGCTGATCAATGATCAGTTTGGCAAGCTGGGCTTCATCCGCGTCTACTCCGGGCAGCTTCGGACCGGCGATACGGTTCTCAATCCGCGCACCGGCAAGACCGAGCGGGTAGGCCGTCTGGTCAAAATGCACGCCAACAAGCGTGAAGACATCACCGAGATTATGGCGGGCGACATTTGCGCCTGCGTGGGCATGAAGGACTTGAAGACGGGCGATACGCTTTGTTCCCCGGCTTCTCCGATTGCGCTCTCGGCCATTACCTTCCCTGACACCGTCATCTCGGTTGCGATTGAACCGAAGACGAAGGCGGATCAGGAAAAGATGGGCATCGCACTGAGCCGGTTGGCCGACGAAGATCCGACCTTCAAAGTTCGGACGGATGAGGATTCGGGTCAGACCATTATCAGCGGCATGGGCGAGTTGCATCTGGAAATTCTGGTCGACCGCATGAAGCGCGAGCACAAGGTCGAGGCCAACGTCGGCGAGCCCAAGGTGGCCTTTCGCGAGACCATCCGCAAGGAAGCCGAAGCCGAAGGCAAGTACATTCGCCAGACCGGCGGCTCAGGCAACTACGGGCATTGCAAGATTCGCATCAAGCCCAATGAGCCAGGCAAGGGCTATGAATTCGTCAACGACACCAAGGGTGGCTCGATTCCCAAGGAATTCATCAAGCCCATCGACCAGGGCATTCGCGAAGCACTGGACGGCGGTATCCTCGCTGGCTTCCCGGTGGTCGATGTGATGGTTTCGCTGTATGACGGCAGCTACCACGACGTCGATTCAAACGAAATGGCATACAAGATTGCCGGTTCGATGGCTTTCAAGGAAGCCGCTAGAAAAGCCAGCCCGGTGTTGCTTGAGCCGGTGATGGCGGTCGAAGTGACGGTTCCCGAAGATTTCGTCGGCACCATCATTGGCGACATCAACTCTCGCCGCGGACGCATCGAGAGCCTGGAGCATGCTGCCGGTTCGCAGCTGGTCAAGGCCATCGTGCCGCTCAAGGAAATGTTTGGTTACGTCAACGATATTCGTTCTTCCACGCAGGGCCGGGCATCGTACTCGATGCAGTTCGCCCGCTACGAAGAAGCGCCGCGCATGATTGCCGATGAAATTATCGGACGCGCGCAGGGCAAATAGCTTTAGTAACTGGGGCTGGAGCCGGATGGCCGGCGCTCCGCAAGGGTAACGGGCAGTACGCACTACGAGCACAAGATACGCAAAGGATCTGGGGAATTTATGGCGAAGGAAAAATTTGACCGTTCAAAGCCGCACGTAAACGTAGGCACGATCGGACACATCGATCACGGCAAGACGACGTTGACGGCGGCGATCACCAAGGTGCTTTCCAAGCACAACCCGAAGAACACTTTCCGTTCT
>JANYDG010000120.1 GCA_025359885.1 Acidobacteriota bacterium | reverse complement strand
TGTTCGTCAGTTCACTGCCTTTGGTTGTAATAGTCGCAGTGTTCAGGTCCTTCTTACAAGACTCAAGTTCTCCTACGATCCTGTAGCGATCTATCTGCGTCAGGACGTCCGTTTGAATGCCGGAAAGCCATTCTCGCGCTTCCAACTCCTTCAGTTCGTTCTCAAAATCATTTCTAGTGACAGGGTCCTTAGCCGCCTCTTCTGTTTTCGCCTTATTCTCAAGTACGTTAACAGCGTTCTGTAGAACGGATATGGGTGAGGCTGGAAGATCCTTAACGGCGCTCCATTGCCTCATCTCCAGATTGTGAGTGATCTGACGCAGGCGCTCGTCAATTACCTCAATGTATTCCGCCGTTCCTGCAATTTCAGCCGCCGAAAGAACGGACAGATCGGCTTCAACTTTCCTGAATTCAGATTTCAGATCTGTACTACCTAGCCGATATTTAGTAACCATCTGCGACAGGCTGCGCTCTGCTTCGGCAGAAAGCTCCTGGGTTTTATCTTTGCAAAATGCGTCAAACCTCGAAAAACGGTCCTGCGCTGCCGAATCCAAGTCTTGCTGGCATAGCACGCAGCGAGATAGCGAAGAAGTGACAGGGAACTCTTGGGAAGGATATGGCCCCGCAACTGAATACTCCCTAGCAGCCTCCCATAGCTCTCTCCACAGGTCTGACCCTGTTCCCTGCAAGAAACTCCCATCAAACTGACCTGCTGTAAAAGCTTTGGCAAGATTCGCCGATTCAACAGCACGAGTTATTTGGGTTTGGGCTTCTTGTGAAGCCGAATCGGACAGCGTCGAGACTGCAATCTGAGTTTTTTGGAGGAACGTTTCTACCCTGGCTTTCGCTGCCCTAGTCTGTTTTGCGTTCTGGTCAGGGTCTGCCTTCAACGTAGAGCGTAGAGATGCAATGTTTTTCGATTCGGAGGCACTCAACGTCGCGGGCCCTGTCACTGCTGAGTCCTTGGTTGTTTTGCTCAGGCTCTGGATTAAAATTCCAACTTTCGTAGTGGAATTGTATTTCCAATTTGCGTGTGCACCGGTAATCTGTGAGCTCCAATGATCGATGTTTTTCTTCAGGCGAGCAGAAAGCTCATCGCACGCCTTAGAGAGCTTCGGCAGTATGTCCAGCCCAAATGGCGTAAATGCAGCTTCGCCATCGCATCCTGCGTAGTGTTCGGCGCAATCAGCATCGAATACAAAGACATTCGCAAGGCGTGGGTCGGAGGGCGATCCACCAGTCCAAGTGGCCTGAACAGTCGTGCTTCCGAAACGGAAATCTATCGTCGCAGAAACGGGATTGCTGGGCTGTACCGCGAAGACATTAGGTATAACTGGCCGACAAGCCCCACGCGCACGGCAGGCTCTCTTGATCACACGGGCGTAACTGGATTTGCCAGCACCGTTACTCCCGTAAACAATCGTCAACCCATTTCCGCTACCGAGGGGAAGCTCAGATCCGTCGGGAAGCCGATTCACACTCCTTAGATTGCGCAATAAGAGCAATGAAACGGAATCAGAGGCCCCAGGCGAGGATGGCAAGTGAGCAAGAGCTAGGGGCACAGGCGCCAGAAAAGCAGGTTTAATTGCAGGATTTTGGATTTTTCTTCTCGCTACGCGTTCAAGTTCATCAATATCGGTCTGGTCTAAGCTGCCCTTCTCTACGATACGTCTGAGCGCATCCTGCTGCCACTCAGGACGAGTGACGGACCAGTGAAGTATCTCGTGGAGCGGAGACGATTTCTTCGCGTTTGAGCCGAAAGTTGCCATAACTCCCGCGCCTTCCTATCGGCTGCGCCGAGACACAAACGCTAGACGAAACAAAGTTATGTGTGGTTGAAAGCTTGTAACCCAGATTAACACCATGGCGGGTGGCCCACTCATCATTCAACCTGCCGGGGTGCCGCATCCACACCGCGCTCTTTGCGGTACGGGTGGGAACCACAAAAGCCCGCCCGTCTTTGCACTTGCCTTTTTGGTTGTCATTCCCGCCAGGGAATCCGCTTCACCCAGGCACCAAAGCCGCAAACCATCCCAGCGCAGGCCGTTCCACCCCGCAGCATCCTGCCCCTCCCGCCACCACCACTACATCTTCATCCCACTCGGCAAATCCTCAGCCGCCACAATCTGCCACTTCCCATCCCGCTTCAGCCACGTATCCACCCACGTCAGCTTCCGCCGAAACTCCTTCCCATCCTTCCCCTTCACAATCGCCGACTCGCTCCCGTAAAGCACGGCCATGTTCGCGCCAAAATAGTGCACCTTCACCCCATACATCACGCAGCCGCGCTCCGCCGGGGCGCTCGTGCCGGCCTCCGCCACCATGTCCTTCTTTGAATACTCCTCACCCTCCGGCGAAACCCCGTGAAAGTCCTCCGCCAAAATCGCCTTCTCAATCCCGTTTGGCGCGCACCCCGCTTCGGCCCACTTCCGCTCCGCATCAATCATCATCTTCGCCGTCGGATCATCCGCCGCCGCCCACCGGCTTCCCAACCCGCCCCCCAGCCCGCCAGCCTGCCCCAAACCCGAAGCCGAAACCGCCAGCAGTCCCGCAAAAGCCACCCCCACCGCAGCAGCCACTCTCACATTTCCGCCCCGAAAATGCCTCATCTCCACCCTCCTTTTTCACCCTGAAAACTGTGGAACACAGCCCAAAAACATCACAAATTTATGATGGGCATTTTCGCCCCGCGCCCAATGCACAAAACACCCAAATTCTACGCAATCTTAATCCCAACAAACCAAACCACTTGCAACAATTCCACTTGACAAGATTCCGCGTCAAAGTACGGTCCAAAATGTCACACGTGTAACATTTCACTTCTGCGCCGCAATCCACTCCGTCACCCGCGCATCCAAAACATCCAGCGGCAGCGCCCCGGAATCCAACACCTCATCGTGAAACGCCTTCAAATCAAACCTCGCCCCCAGCGCCGTCTTCGCCCGCTCCCGCAACTCCAAGATCTTCAACTGCCCAATCTTGTAAGCCAGCGCCTGCCCCGGCCACGCAATGTAGCGGTCAGTTTCAGCCTGAATATTGGTGTCGTCGATGCCTGAATGCGCTTTGAAATAATCCACCATCTGCTGCCGCGTCCAGCCTTCTGAATGCACACCCGTATCCACGACGAGCCGGATCGCGCGCCAGATATCTGCTTCCAGCCGCCCATAGTCCGAGTACGGGTCTTGGTAGAAGCCGACTTCTTTGCCGAGCCGCTCGGAATACAATGCCCAGCCTTCGACGAAGGCGGTGTAGCCGCCGAATTTGCGGAACTCCGGAATTTCTTGAAGTTCTTCACCTATTGAAATTTGCAGGTGGTGCCCTGGAACGCCTTCGTGATAGGCGACGGCTTCGACGTCTACGAGGGAGCGCTGGGGGGCGTTGTAAATGTTTACGGTGATGCGTCCTGGGCGGCTGCCATCCGGCGCGCCCTGGTTGTAGTAGGCAGCGGGGGCGGACTTGGCGGAATACTCGGGAATCGTTGTAACTTCGAGCGCTGCTTTGGGCAGGCGGCCGAAAAGATCGGGGAGCTTGGCCTGCATCGCTGAGACATAGTCACGATATATTTTCAATAATGCGTCGCTGGAAGCTGGATGGAGTTTCGAATTGCCGGCGAGGGAGGCTTGAAATGTCTTCAAATCTGAGAAGCCGAGTTTTTTGGCGATGACCAGCATAGCGGCTTCGTCTTTAGCTACTTCGTCGAGACCTATCTGATGAATCTGGGCAGCGGTCAGGTTGGTGGTGGTCTGCTGGCGGATGCGGAAGGCGTAAAACTTTGCGCCATCGGGCAGAGCGGCGATGCCGGGAGCCTCACGGCCGGCGGGGACGTAGGTGACTTCGAGGAATCGCTGAAACCGCAGGTAGGCCGGCAGCACTTCCTTGCCAATCACGGCCAGCATCTCGGCCTTGATGCGAGCCTGTTCTGCAGCTGGAATTTCGGCGGGAAAGTCTTTGAGGGGCATGGCCAAGGGCGAGTCTTCCGCTTTCTGGTGGGCCAGTTCTTTTACCTGCTCAAGAACTTTTTCGAGGAGATACCGGGGCGGTACGCGCTTATCCTCGACGCCGATCGACATATTTCGCGTTGTCTGTTCAAAGGCTGTCGGAACCAGGTGCATGCGGGCGATCCAGTCGTCGTAATCCTTGACTGTTTTGAAGCTCAACTGGCGCACGAGGTCGGGGTAGGTGGTGTGAATGCCGCCCATTTGATTGATGGGCATCTCCCACTCTTTGAATTCCGCCGCCTCTTGATCTTCAGCGAACTGGCGCAGGAGCAGGTCGCGGCTGATGATTTCCTGGGGTGTAAACCCTGCAGGATCAATGGCGGCGAGTCGCAGGAGGAAGCCTTGCTCGCGTTCGAGGCCCTCGTTGTAGGCGCGGACTGAGTAGTCGGTGATCTGGTCGTTGTAGCGTTTGTCGCCAAGAGACGAGGCAAACTCCGGGGCGTGACGCAGGTTGTCTTCCCACACTTCGCTGAAGAGCCGTGCGAGAGCCTTGCGGCGGTCTTCGAGCGGTTGAGGAGCGGCCGCCGCTGCGGGGTCTACCTTCAGAGTTTGCCCGATTGCGTTTGGCAGGCTGTGGGGGGCGATCAGACCGGCCATGAGGGCGACCAGAAGCAGAATCTTTGCGTGCATTTTCATTGGTAACATCCTCTTTGTCTTCCCCGAGTTTAGAGCATTGCAGGGGAGATTTTTGTTGGGCCGGACGGGTTTGAGTTTGAGTGTGAAAGACAGTGTGAGTGTGAAAGACAGTGTGAGTGTGAAGTGTGAGTGTGAAAGGCGCGTGTGAGTGTGACTTGAGAGAAGCAGATCCCGGGTGGGAGTAACAAAAGGGCGGGTGCAACGACAGGCGGGCTTCTGTCTTTCCCACCCGTGACCGATGGTGCTGGTCAAGGGTAGGGCACCCGCATTTGTTTTGGGGATGGAAAGGGCGGGGGCAAAGGCCAGGGTGGGCTGAGATTGGTCGTTCCCACCCATGCGGCAAAAAACAGAGGCGCCGC
>JANYDG010000110.1 GCA_025359885.1 Acidobacteriota bacterium | reverse complement strand
CCCCATCCTTGCCGCCGCATCTGCGGCATGGGTGGGAACCACCACCGTCAATGAGTCGCTGCCTTTGTAGTTGCCTTTGCTTTCTTGTTGTCATTCCCGAAAGGAATCCGCTTCTGCCGTTGCAATTGCTGTTCACCCTTCACACTTCACACTTCACCCTTCCCACTCACACCCACCCTCGCCCCTGTTGTATCCTCGAAAACATGCAACCCAGGGCTCTCTCCGCAGCATGCGCCATCTTTTGCCTGGCCTTCGGTCCCCTCGCATTCTCCCAGCAATCGACGCCGTCGATCATCCTGAGAGACCCACAAGGACACCAGCACACCCTCCAGCAATACAAGGGAAAAGTAGTTCTACTCAATTTCTGGGCGACCTGGTGCGCCCCCTGCCTGCACGAAATGCCGGTTCTCGCCGAAATTGCTAAAGCGTACTCCAGCCAGGGCCTCGTACTCCTCGGAGCCTCACTCGACGAGGCAAAAAGCCGTCCCGCCGTCGAGGCAGCAGTGATCCGGTACAAGATGAATTACCCCATCTTCATTGATGTAGATCCGGAAGAGATGCAGCGCTTCGGAGTAGAAAACGTCCCGGCAACCATCCTTCTCGACCGGCAAGGACATATCGCTGAGCGCATCTCCGGCGAAGTAGACCAGGTTGCCTTGTCCCGAAAAATTGAGGAATTGCTCCTCGATCATCAAAAGGGCCGCCACGCCGCCTCGCTTCCCCATTGAAAACCTGACCGGAAACAAGGCGCCCCAGGTCCCGCTTTTAAGACCCGGGAGCCCTACTCAAACCGTGGAACAATCCCCGTGGAACATAGCAATTTTGCTATAAGCAAAATCCCGCCCACCCGGATGCACAAACCACCCCAATTCCACGCAAAACTAAGTCTAGGAAAATAAACCACCTGCAACAAATAAATTTGACAAATTCTGCCCCGCCAAAAATCCCAAAAATGTCACACGTGTAACATTCCTAGAAATCCACGTGCGCTCTCACCGATCCCACCCAGGCCGGCCCGCGATCCCGGTTGTACCCGGGATTGTTAATCCGCTGCACATCCACCGAGTAAAACAATCCCCGCCAGGCATGCAAGGTATAGTAACTCTCGACAATCGTTTCTCGCCCGTAGTTCAGCCGCCCATCACCCAACAGAAATCCCATGCCACCCAGTTTCAAATATTCCTGGTGATCGCTTTTGATCGCATTCGAAACAAATGCAATCGCTACCTTATCGATCGGCCGATGCCAGCGCGTGCCGGCATAGTCCATGCCGCCTGAAAAGGTCTGATCAACCTCGGTGTACGCATACGATTCGTGCGCACCCTCGTCCCACCCAAAGCGAGCAAACGCCCGCAGGTCACTGCTAAACGACTGCTCTGTGTTATATCCAAAGCCGTACTTCAATGCGCTGAAATGTGCGTGCCTCGTAATATCAGGCGTTGCATCGGCACCGCTCAGAAAAGCGTCGTTCGCTTCACGATACGTTCCCATGTGCGCACGATTCGCAAAGAAGAGAATCCTGGTGACTCCCTTCTGCTTTTGGATCCAGCTATGACGTAACTCGAACTCACCGTTGTGTGCGTGCGCACGGCTAAAAGCCCAGTCCAGCGCGATCCCATTCGCAACGACCGGCATCGCAAACAATCCATAGCGGATAGACCAGTTTCGGTCGTCATACTCAGCTATTCCGCCAAGCGTGTATCCGCGTGTATCGGCGGCATAGTCCCACGCGCCGTTGTTATCAATGGTCCAATTCAGGAATTGCAAATGACTGTCCGAGCCGACCGAGTTGATATCAAAGAAGTCAGGCAAAGTCATCTTTCCTGCGCGCAGTTCAATGCGCCGCACTGGCACTCGATCAGCCAGTGCGAATGGGCCTGGTTGTTGCGCGGCGGTTTCGCTGGATAAGCCGATGGTCTGATGAATCTGGTAGCGGGCCAGGTACGGGGCAGAGCCAAGGTTGGGATTGCGAACGACGTCAAGGTTGGTAAATCCAGCAATACCAAGGGCTTGCGACAGGCCACGTCCGCCGGCAGACTCAACATCGAGAATGAGATCGGTATTGTGACCAGCAGAGTGATTGAGGCGAATACCGGAGTAGAGCGTGCCAATCATGGAGGTCTTGTATTCGGCGGAGTTGCGGAAGCTGTTCGAGCCTTCATACGCGGAATGAAAGGGCAATCTGCCCTGAAAGATGACATTGGCCTGGCCGGAGAGCCACCATCGGCTGCCATCGGGATGGGGGGCCATGGTGGTGGGGGCGGGGGGCGCATCTGGCAATTGCGCCGCGGCGCTAGCCAGGCAGCAGGCGAGCAGAGTGGCGGCGAAGAGGCGGTACTGAACTGGCAAAGAGGTGCTCCGGCAGGGAATGAGTTGGGATATGATGAAGGAAACCATACCTTACTAGGGTATATACCATACCCCCTGTGGGTATTACAAGGAACTGAGGTTTATCGAAGCGGAGATGGACGATGGCGCATGATGAGCGGGAGAAAGAGAAGTTGCTGTTGCGGGTGCGCAAGTTGCGTGGGCAGCTGGATGCGGTGGAGCGATCGCTTGAAGCCAAGGACGACTGCGGCGGCCAGTTGATGCTGCTTGCAGCCGTGCGAGGTGGAGTGAACAGCCTCATGGGCGAGGTCCTGGAAACGCATATTCGCTTTCACCTGACGGATGGCTCGAAGGAAAAAATCGCCCCGGAACTGGCCGAGGATCTCATTGACCTGGTGCGGTCTTACCTGAAGTAGGGCACACATTTTGAGGCTATCCCTGAGGTGTGAATGGGCGATGAACGCGACGATGACGACCATGGGTGCCGACCAAGTGGCAGCGCCTGCACATTTTTGACATCACTGGCACCAAGGTCACCGGGCTCACCCAGCTGTCCATCAACATCGGCGGTGGCTCGCAGATTACGGCTGGCAACCCGCCAAACCCTTCGTACCCACTCTACCTCTGGGGAGCGCAGATGGTCGTGGGGTCGAGTCCGGGTGCGCTGATCTCCACGCAGAATACGACCACCTATGCCGCCACCGGAGCCAACGCGTACCGGGCCGCGAACGGGCTCGACGAGAGCTACAGCTGCGATGCCTTTGGCGATCTGCAACCGTCGGGCAACGAGAGCTTCATCCAGGCGTATAGTCAAGACAATCGGCTTTTCGGCTGGAGCTACGATGCGAACGGCAACCTGTTGATCGACGGAAACAACAACAGTTACAGCTCCATCGGGGTCTCCGTGGACAGGGCCAGGTCCACGGGGCGGGATGCGGCGGGGACGCGTGTGGCTCGCGGGCGTCTCAGCTCATTCAGCTGCAATTTTGCGACAAACGGCTATTCGACGACGACGAGCTGGGTGCTGGGGCCGGAGTCTGACTTGGCCCGCGAACAGGTGACCGAGTACGCCGTCTCCGGCTCTGCCAGCACCTGGGTGCATACGAATGTCTTTGCCGGGGCCAAGCTGAACGCCACCTACTCCGGGACGGACACGTACTTTGCGCTCTCGGACTGGCTGGGCACAAAGCGCGTCGAAGTGAATGCGACCGGAGCCTGCGCCACCGCCTACCAGTCGCTGCCCTTTGGCAACGGACTTGCGCCCGCAACCGTGACCCTGCTGGGCACTGCCCTGCCGCAATGCGGCCCCGACGCCACCGAACACCACTTCACCGGCAAAGAAAGAGACGCCGAAAGCGGCTTAGATTACTTCCCGGCCAGAATGTATGGATCGTCAATGGGACGCTTCATGAGTCCCGATCCCTCGGGGCTGTACATGGCCGATCCAGCGAATCCGCAGCAGTTGAACCTCTACGCGTATGTGGGCAACAACCCCTTGAGATTTACCGATCCTTTGGGACTCTCTAGCGACTGCGGCGGTGGCGGTGACCCAAGCGTCGTTTGCATGGTGACTACGGCGTGGGATTGGCTGAAGAACGTACTCGGTGGAAGTGGCAACAGCGGATCGAACAATGGAAACCAAAATTCAGGGGAGGAGAGCAGTCCCGGGGCAGGGCAGGATGGCACACCAAATTTAAATTTGTCACCGGGAGTGAATCCGCAGAGGTTCCAGACTCGCGATGCTGCTGGAATAGCCGCAGCTCGTCAAGCAATCGGACCGACATCCCAGAAAGACGCAAATGGGTACAAGTACGAGTGGGGAGGCCGAATTTTACAAAGTAAGCAGAGCGGCCAGTACACGTTCACGAATCCAGTGACCTTCCACTCCAGTGTGCACTTCTGGGCCAGTCACGTGATGGTCCCATTTGGGTATCGAAATGCGGGCAGCTATCACACGCATCCTGGAATAGGTGCTCCTGGGATGTCGATGGGAGACGCCGGATGGTCTGCATCGCAAAGGCTCCCCGAGTACATGGGAGAAGAGATGAGCGGGAAGGTATGGAAATACGATCCGAGTATGGGGTGCAGCAGCGAGCCGTGTGGAGCCGTGCTGTCCAATCCCCCATCCCTGCCGCAATGATGGGTCTTATGAGAGACAAGGGACAGACAATGAAATTGCTTCTAAAGGTCGCTGCTGTGACGTTCCTAGTGCTGATAGCTGTGCGAGTGAGCTTCGCGCAGGTGGCGGCTGTGGCACCCGATGATGCCCCACATGCACTTCCGGTGAGCATCGTGACACTGCTTGCTGCGCCAGCGAGTAGCAGCGCGAAGCAGGTTCAGGTCGCAGGCTTCCTTGTGCTCGACTTCGAGGGGGAGGCGCTCTATCTCCACAAAGAGGACTATCAGGAGGGACTGTCGCTGAATTCTATTTACGTCTCGCTCACGCCAGAGCAACTACAGAAGTACAAATCTTTGGATAAGACGTACGTGACAATCGAAGCTTCCTTCCAGAAGCGCCGAAATAGCGAGGACATCTTCACAGGCGTTCTGTTCCATGTTCGGGAGATACGAAGGATCAATGTACATCACTAAGTCTCCTGTCTCGGTCATTATTGCTATGGCTGTGTTGTCCTTGCTGTCTATAGGAGCTGAAGCATCGGACAAGCCATCAGCCGCAGGCTTGGCCGCCATCAGTGAACGAGGCCGACTTCTCGCGCAGTATGACTGGATCGCCTGGCATGGCACGGATGCTGTGATGGCTACCCATCCGGGAGCTAATCCTGCCGGACGTTATATCGCCCACAAAACCGATGCTGAGTGGGTGGTGGACTTCGGCCAGATCAACTCCACCGGGGATACGTTCCTGGTCACGGATGAGGCCATCCAGACGGGTAGTTCGCCGAAGTTCCAAGTGAAGACCTTCGACCCGGCGCGGAAAGACACAGGTTGGAATGTGTCCGCGGCGAGAGCGATAGAGGCGGCTACTGGCGACTTCGGCGAAACAGATCGCCCCTACAACATCGCCGTGCTTCCGGCGGGAGCTGGCAGGCTGTACGTTTACCTCTACCCCGCGCAAACCGATGCTTCTGTCTATCCGCTCGGAGGTGATGCGCGCTACCTGATCTCGCCGAGTGGAACGAAGATCGTGGAGAAGCGCCGACCCCATGAGAGCATCATCGAAACTCCTCCGCCGAGTCCTGGAGAAGTGGCAGCGGGTGGCTATCACGTACACGTTCTGAGCGATCTTCCAGAAGACACGGATGTGATGTTCGTGTTGACCCGCAAGCCGCTCATGCCGGAGGTAATCCTAGCTGGGGGCAACATGTACGCCATCGACGTGCATGGAGTCATCACAGTTCGCCCGCATGACCCGTCCACAGGCCGCGCCAGCATCCCGTAGACGCTCCGTTGGGTGCTGTCCGGGCCTCTGCGTCGTCGAGAGCAAAGACGCGCTGCCTTCGGCATCGGGTTGAGGGGTGACACGTCACCCCAGAATGGGAGCTGCGGAGTAACTAAAAGTTCCTCTTCGGGAACTTGCTGAAAACAGGCGGCTAATGGAAAAACTGGGCTGAAGGGGTTACCCAAGAGGCGAGCGCACGTTGCTTATGGGGAACCCCGTTGAGTCTCAGTCCCTTAGCCCGCTTCCGGTTCCTTGAGCTATGATGCGGCGGGCAATGTGACTGCAGACGGATCGTACAACTATCTTTATGATGCTGATAGCCCCTTGAACTCGCCCCAAAGCAGGCTCGTCCATGGGGGCCCCAAATGAGGAGAGGATCTGCGCCGTGCGGTCAGCTACTGGTGGAGCGATTACCGGCTATGTCTATGACGCTGTCCCCGTGGACAGGTCCAGGTCCACGGGGCGGGATGCGGCGGGGACGCGTGTGGCTCGGGGGCGTCTCAGCTCTTTCAGCTGCAACTTTGCGACCAACGGCTACTCGACGACGACGAGCTGGGTGCTGGGGCCGGGTGGCGAACAGGTGACCGAGTACGCTGTCTCTGGCTCTGCCAGCACCTGGGTGCATTCGAATGTCTTTGCCGGGGCCAGGCTGAACGCCACCTACTCCGGCGCGGACACGTACTTTGCGCTCTCGGACTGGCTGGGCACCAGGCGCGTCGAGGTGGATGCGACCGGAGTCTGCGCCACCGCCTACCAGTCGCTGCCGTTTGGCAACGGACTTGCGCCCGCAACCGTGACCCTGCTGGGCACTGCCCTGCCGCAATGCAACCCCGACGCCACTGAACACCACTTCACCGGCAAAGAAAGAGACGCAGAATCAGGAAATGATTACTTCGGGGCCAGGTACTACGGTTCTTCGATGGGCCGGTTTATGTCGCCCGATGATGCCAGCGATCAGAGACCTGAAAATCCGCAGAGTTGGAACCTGTACAGCTACGTTCACAACAATCCGGTGACCAACACCGATTCCGATGGCCGCTCGGTTAATGTCTGCACGAATGACGCGAACGGGAACCAGCAATGCTCGTTGCTAAGCAACGAGCAGTACACTGCGGCTCAGCAGGGTAACGGCAGTCTTAATGTTCCGACGCTAAATCAAGTTGGGATGAATGGAGATGGCAACGGCAGTTTCAATTCGACGGGCATCACAGACTCGAATGGAAACAACGTCGGCAGTGCCACCTACGTCTCGGACGGCGGTGGCGCTGCTACGATTTCAACGTTCGCCATGGCGCTAAAACGGTCGAGAAGCTGAAGTACATGCACCGCAACCCGGTACGGCGAGGGCTCGTCGAGAAACCGGAAGATTGGTCCGGGTCCGGTTTCCGCCATTCCCTCACCGGAGACATGGGCACGGTCGAGATCGAATAAGACTGGACCGCCTGGCGGCGCGAACACGCGGAGACATCCGTGATACCCACCCTTTGCAAACGGCGCGAAGGGTAGGGCACCCGGATTCGTGGTAGTTTGAAGACAAAACAAGGGTGCGCCACCCGCCTGCCCTGCACCCTGTAGCCTGCACCCTGTACCCTGCACCCGCCTGGAAAGTGAAAATGACCTAAGCTGGAGTTGAATGGTGAAGGGGCAGCTTTTGATGATTGATTTTGGTGGATTGGCGCGCGGGGTTGAGAAGAGCCTGGTGCTGGCGTCTGGGTTGGCGTCTGGGTTGGCGTTTGGGCTGGCGTCTGGGTTGGTGTTTGGGCTGGCGGTTGCGGTGATTTCGGCCGAGGTTGGGGCGCAGGAACTGCCTGCGGCGGAGCCGGCGCAGGCATTGCCTTCAACGCAGGCGGAGACAACTTTGCGGGTGACGACGAACGTGGTGCTGGTGCCGACGCTGGTGGAGAAGAGCGATGGCGAGGTGATCTATGGGTTGAAGAAGGGTGACTTTGACCTGCTGGATAATGGGGTTGCGCAGCAGTTACATGTGGAGGAGGAGCTGGATACGGCTCCGGTGGCGCTGGTGGTGGCGGTGGAGCAGGGTCGGAGCAGCGGGCTGGAGTTTCAAAAGCTGGCGAAGCTGGGGCCGCTTTTGGATCTTTTTCTGGCGGGCGGGAAGGGTGAGGCGGCGCTGGTGGGTTTTGACAGCCAGCCGCAGCTGATTCGGGATTTTACGCATTCGACGGATTTGATTTCGAAGGACCTGCAGAATTTGACTCCCGGGGATGGGGGAGGGGCGCTGCTGGATACGGTGGGCTATGCGGTCGACCTTTTGCAGTCTGAGCCGAAGGAGTATCGGCGGGTGCTGCTGCTGATCAGCGAAGAGCGGGACCACGGGAGCAAGCATATGCGGCCGGAGCGGCTGGTGGAGCGAATTGGGCTTACGGATGTGCTGGTGCTGAGTTTGACGTTTTCACCGGGACGGGCGGAGCTGCTGCATGACCTGAAGGATAGTGGTGAGAACCGGATGATGAGCCCGATTGGGACACTGATGATGGCGGTTCAGGGGTTGAAGAAGAATGTCGCGAAGCAGATTGCGGTGATGAGTGGAGGGGAGTATGGGCCATTTACGCGCGACAAGGGGTTTGAGGATCGGGTAGTGGAGGCGGCGAAACATGCGCACAACCGGTATTTGCTGAGTTTCTATCCGACCGACCCGACGCCTGGATTGCATACGCTGCGGGTCCGGTTGACGCAGGATTATGGGGCGCGAGTGGTGGCGCGGGCGAATTATTGGGCAGTTGACGAGAAGTAGCGGTGGCATGCGAACGCGGAATGGGCCGGTAAGGCGTCCTGAATCCGGAATGTGTAACCAGTTGAGTTCTGCGGAGGGTGTGGATTCCCCCGGGGGACGGATTCGTGGTAATCTTGCTTGAGACATTGAGATTGATTTACGGTCTGAATTCGAAGACTTAGGAGTAACAAGAACGCTGTGCTGGCATCTGCAACTAAAACCGACCTGATTGAACGTTTCCGCACCCACGATTCTGACACCGGTTCGCCGGAAGTCCAAATTGCGATCCTGAGTGTGCGCATTGGCGAGTTGACTGAGCATTTCAAGACCCACAAGAAGGATCACGCTTCACGGCGCGGCCTTCTGATGCTCGTCAGCAAGCGCCGTCGCCTGCTGGACTACCTGAAGACGCACGACACGGACCGCTACCGCGATGTCATCGGCAAGCTGGGCATCCGCAAGTAAGCGAACCTCAAATTGACCAGGAATCGCCGAGATCGGGAGATAGCCCGGGAAGTGCACGAGTCCACTGCCTATAGCAGGCTTTGCGGCTTAGGTGCAATCGTCGATTGTCAGAATGAACACAGACAAGACCAAGGACCCGCGCAGAGCGACAATTCTGCGCGGGTTTTGGGCGTGTTCGCAGGCAGGCGCAGCTTTGTGGCGGCGCTGGCGGTTCCTCAAGTTTCCCAAGTGAACCTATACGAGCAGTACACCGAAAGAGGACTCTATGAAGCATGAAGTCGCAGTTGAGCTTACTGGCGGCAAGCGTCTGGTATTTGAGACCGGTCGCATCGCCAAACAAGCTTCAGGATCAGCATTTGTGACGCTCGGTGAGAGTGTCGTGCTGGCTACCGCCGTCGCCTCTCCCGATCCCAAAGAAGGCATTGATTTTTTCCCGTTGACGGTTGATTACCGCGAGTATTTTTACGCTGGTGGACGCATTCCCGGCGGATTTATCAAGCGGGAAGGGCGCCCGAGCGAGAAGGAAATTCTCACCTGCCGTCAGATTGACCGGCCGATTCGCCCTCTTTTCCCGGAAGGCTTTCGCAATGAGACCCAGGTAATTGCGCTGGTGATGTCGGCTGACAAGGAAAACGATCCAGACATTATCGGCATCAACGCGGCTGGATGCGCGCTGGCGCTTTCGGATATTCCCTTTGGTGCGACCGTGGGCGCGGTGCGTATTGGGCGTCTCGACGGCGAGTTTGTTGTGAACCCGACCTATGCCGAGCGTAAAGAGAGCACGATGAACATCATCGTCGTCGGCCACAAGGACGGCATCACGATGATCGAGAGTGGGGCGAAGGAAGAGTCGGAAGAGAATATCCTTGCGGCGATTGAATTTGCCCATGAAGAGATCAAGAAGATCGCTGCGGCCATTGACGAGCTGGTTGCGCTGGCGGGCAAGCCCAAGCGGGCGTTTACGGCACCTGTCGAGGACACGGAATACTATGAAGCGCTCAAGGCCAAGGTTGGCGAGCGCCTCAAGGATGCGTTGGATACGAAGAAATACTCCAAGCTCGACAGCTACGAGTTCATCAAGCAGATCAAGGCAGAACTGGTGAAGGAACTGCCAGCGGACGACCCGGCGGCGAAGAAGAAGCTTGGAACCTACTATGAGTTGATTCGCGAGCGTACTTTCCGGGAACAGGTGACGATTGAGCGCATTCGGCCTGATCGGCGGGCCTTTGATGAGATTCGCGAGATTACGATCGAGACCAGCGTACTGCCGCGCACGCACGGTTCGGCGCTCTTTACGCGTGGCGAGACGCAGGCTCTGGTCACGGCGACCCTGGGAACTACGGATGACGGACAGCGGCTTGAAGGCTATGAAGGCGAGCAGAAGAAGCCCTTTATGCTGCACTACAACTTCCCACCGTTCTCGGTTGGTGAAGTGGGCCGCATGACTGGCACGGGACGCCGCGAAGTGGGTCACGGAGCCTTGGCGGAGCGCGCCATTGCAGCAGTTCTGCCGAGCGCTGACGAATCGCCTTATACGATTCGCATTGTTTCGGACATTCTGGAGTCAAACGGTTCTTCGTCAATGGCTTCGGTATGCGGTGCGAGCCTGGCGCTTTATGACAGCGGTATCAAGCTGAAGGGTGCGGTTGCCGGTGTGGCGATGGGTCTGGTAAAGGAAGGCGACAACTACGCCATTCTGACGGATATCGCGGGTGCTGAGGATCATTACGGCGACATGGACTTCAAGGTAGCCGGAACCCGCAAGGGGATTACGGCCTTGCAGATGGACATCAAGATTGGCGGGCTTACGCGCCAGATCCTGCAGGAAGCGATGGAGCAGGCGCGGGTTGGCCGACTCTTCCTTCTGGACAAGATGGATGCACATCTGGACGGACCGAAGACGGAGCGTTCGAAGTATGCGCCTCAGATTCGGACCGTGCATATTCCGACGGACAAGATTCGCGACCTGATCGGACCGGGCGGCAAGACGATTCGCGGCATTATCGAACAGACCGGCGTGAAGATTGATGTGGATGACACGGGCCGGGTCAATGTGGCTTCGAGTGATGCTGAGGGTCTGGCGCAGGCTCTGGCGATCATCAACAACCTGACGGCGACGCCGGAGATTGGTAAGACGTACCTGGGCAAGGTGGTTCGCCTGGCAGAGTTTGGCGCGTTCGTTGAGCTTTTCCCAGGAACGGACGGCTTGCTGCACATCTCTGAGATTGCAGAGCATCGCGTGAAGGATGTGAAGGATGAGCTGAACGAAGGCGACCAGATCATGGTCAAGGTTCTGGCCATCGAAGGCAATCGGATCAAGCTGAGCCGCAAGGCGCTGATCAAGGAGCAGAAGGCGAAGCTGGGCATTGCTGATGCTCCTGCTGCCCAGGCACCGATCGCGGTGGAGGCTTCGGAAGCCCCGGTACGCGAGGCTCCTGTCCGTGAATACCAGGCACCGCCGGCTCGGCCGCGTCATGAATTTGACGAGCGCCAGCCTACCTCAAATGCCAGCACCATCCTGATCGAGGGTGGGGATGACTCTGAGGAGGAAGAGGGCGAGGAGTTTGACGAGGAGAACGAGCCAAACTTTAACCTGGCGGATGGAGTTGCTCCGCAGCCGGTTCGCCCTGGTGGACCTGCTGGGTCGGGTGGACGTCCTCCAGCGGGACCGAACAGCAACCGTCGCCGCCGTCGTCGTGGCCGTCCTGGACCAGGTGGACCAGGTGGACCGGGTGGACCAGGTGGACCGGGTGGTGGGCAGGGTGGCGGACGTGGACCGGGATCGAACTAAGGGTCCTGAATGGATGTTGAAATTGAGGTAAAGGAAGAGGCCGTCCTGGAAATCAGGACGGCCTCTTTTGTTGGACTCTTTGAGCGGGAGGCTGGCTAGATGGCGAGGGACTCTTCTGAGGCCGTGCTTCTGCTGCGCTGGCCAAAGCTGCGAGATTCTCTTTTATGCTCTTCCTTGGCCTCGTACATGCGCAGGTCAGCCATGATGCAGAGGGATTCAGCGTCTTTGGCGTCATCGGGGAAGAGGGCGATGCCGATGCTGGCATCGACCTGGATGCGAACGCCGGCAAGCTCAAACGGTTCCCGCAGGCGCCGGCTCAGGGATTCAGCGACCTGTTCGGCATCTTCTCTGCGGGATGGTTCCTCGAGAATGAGAGAGAATTCGTCTCCCCCGGTGCGGGCAACGGTATCGGAACGTCGAATGCGGGATCCGAGCAATTGGGAGACGTGCTGTAGCAGGAGATCGCCGACGTGATGGCCGTTCGCGTCGTTGACCTCTTTGAATCCGTCGAGGTCGATTTGCAGCAATGCCATGGAGGTTCCGGTGCGGCGAGTACGTTCCAGAGCCCCGGAGAGCCGATCTTTGAAGAGGCGACGGTTGGCGAGTTTGGTCAGGTCGTCGTGGAGCGCAAGGTATTGGGTGCGTTCGATCTGCTCCTCAAGCAGCAGCAGGAGCATGCCGACTGCGACAACATACTTGGGGAGGTTCCAGACCTCGCTTTCGACGCGAAGGCTGGGGAAGTAGTGTTCGATGAGGGGAGCAACAGGAAAGACGATTGCCCAGGTGAGAAAGCCCCCGATGGTGATGAAGGATCCGGTGGTGCCACCCTGGTGTGAATACCAGAAGTAGACACAGCAACCCATGTAGATGACAAACAGGATGGCATTGATGCCGAGGGAAGGGTCGTTTCCAGCCTGGCGCCGCAACACGACCAACTCGGCTCCGAGCGCGAATTGGAAACCGACGGTGAGCCAGCGGAGAGCGTGTTGGCTGTAGCGTCGGTAAATGAGCCCGACCGAGAGTGGAGCAAAAGCAATGAGAGCGGCGGCTGCGTCGTAGGCCCATCCTGGAATATGAGGCAAACTGGCCAGAACGATATAGATCGAAGTGGTGAGGAAAATGACGGCTGCCATGCGGCGTGAGTTGACCTGTGTTTCAGACGGAACGGTAGCCCACATGAAACAAATTCCTGCAGCGACCAGCGAGACAAGCCCTACGAGGGTGCCAAGCAGACCTAGGACCCCCGGCAGGTTTGAAAACATGAATCCCAGGAAATGGATGACGATGAAGACCCATCCGAAAAGCCAGAGGTGATGGACGACGGTTCTGTTGCCGCGCAGAATTGAATAGAAGGCGCAGGCGAGGGAAGTGATGGCCAAGATGTCGGGAATTTTTGAATAGTCCATGTTGGCCTCCTTCCGGCGAGATCGTCGTAATCCTGCTGCCCTCACAGAATCGCCCATGATGCACAGATAACTAAATAGCCTTATGGTGTTACGGTCAGAACTTTGGACGTAACTTTGGTAATTCTGTTTGTGGCGATGTGATTCCCTTTGTCCCGCTTATGGGGTACGGAAATGAAAACAATCGGAATTTTGCCCAACTTCAATTAGACTCAAGCCGATGAGCGCGAGCATGTACATTGTGGTTGAAGGCGAGGACCCTGGATTCGATATTTTTGTGAATGGACACGCGCTTGCGCGGAATGAGGATTCTCTGGAGCGATTGGCAGAGAGGCTGAGTGTGCCGGCCTTGTTGGAGTTTTTTTCTGCGGACCTGAATTCGATGGCCTTGTTGCTGGATCAGGGGGCGGGCAATCTGGAGTGGACCGAAACGTTGCCGCAGCCGCAGTGGTTTAAGCCGGAGGATGGTTTGCGGACGATTCGCGCGATTTCGGATTTTCTGGTGATGAGTCCGGTCGCGCTGGGGTCTGATACGGAAGCGGTGTCAAGGGAACTGCGCGAATATGAGACAGTTTTGCGCAAGACTTCACTGCATGGGCTGCGCTGGCACCTTGCAGTGAGCTGGCGCTAGGGTGCTGATCAGGGGCGACTCAAAACATTAGCCGGCGCTGACGGGTTCTTCGCGGGGGGAGAAGACGTTGCCCATGCGGCGAATCTGTGCACCGACGCCACGGAGCTTTTCTTCGATGCGCTCGTAGCCGCGATCCATGTGGTAGACGCGGTCGAGGATGGATTCGCCATCGGCGACGAGAGCAGCCAGGACCAGAGAAGCTGAGGCGCGCAGGTCAGAGCACATGACGGCGGCTGCGGAAAGCTGGGAATGGCCTCGAACTGTGGCGGTGCGGCCCTCGACGGAGATGTTTGCGCCCATGCGGTTGAGTTCCTGGACGTGCATGAAGCGGTTTTCGAAGATGTTTTCGCGGACCTGAGAGACGCCCTGGGCCTGGGTGACGAGCGCCATGTATTGTGCCTGCATGTCGGTAGGGAAACCGGGGTACTCCTGTGTGGAGATGTCGGCTGATTTGAGCGGCCCATCGGCGCGGACCCGGATGGAGTCGTGGCTGAGGATGTCGATGCGAGCTCCGACCTCTTCAAGCTTGCTGAGAATGGCGCCGAGGTGGGCGGGATTGCAGTTGGCAACGATGAGGTCGCCGCGGGTGATGGCTCCGGCGACGAGGAATGTTCCGGCCTCGATGCGGTCAGGGTTGATGCGATGACGGGCTCCGTGAAGTCTGGCAACGCCGCGAACTTTAATGGTGGGTGTGCCAGCGCCCTCGATGTGAGCGCCCATGGCGGTGAGCATGGCGGCGAGGTCGGTGACTTCTGGCTCGCGGGCGCAATTCTCAAAGAGGGTTTCACCTTCGGCGAGGACGGCGGCCATGAGGAGGTCTTCTGTGCCGGTAACGGTGATCTTGTCAAAAACAATGTGCGCGCCATGCAATCGAGGTGTGCGTGCTTCGAGATAGCCGTGCTCCTGGGTGATGACGGCGCCCATTTTTTCGAGGCCCTTGAGGTGCAGGTCGATGGGGCGCCCCCCAATGGCGCAGCCGCCGGGCATAGCGACGCGGGCGACGCCGCAGCGGGCGAGCAGGGGGCCGAGGACGAGGGAGCTGGCGCGCATGGTCTTGACGATTTCGTACTTGGCGACGGGGTCGGAGAGGTGGCGGCAGCTGATGGTGGTGCGGTGCTGTGCGCGACCGTAGCCGAGCTCAACTTCTGCGCCCATGGAGGCGAGGAGTTTGCGTTCGGTTTCGATATCGCGGACCTGGGGGATGTTCTCCAGGGTGACTTCGTCTTCGGTAAGGATGGCCGCGGCCATGCAGGGGAGGGCGGAGTTTTTGGCTCCTGAAACGCGGATGGTGCCGAGCAGCGGGTTACCGCCACGAACGACGAATTTGTCCATAGGGATTGCGAGACTCCTGAAGCATTAGTGTAAATCTGCGTGGGAGGTTCGCGAATGCGGTGGATTACTGCGGCAACGGCCGAATCGCCCCGGGGTGGGTGGGCGACGCCATCGGGGCTGGATGGCTCGCGCAATTTTGCTGCAAAGTGAGAATTGGGGGACTGTAGCTAAGAATCGGAGAATGAGAGGGTCAGAGGGTCAGAGGGTCAGAGGTTCAGAGGGTCAGAGTTCGAGGACGGTGTCTTCGATGGCGAGGCGGACATTGCCGTCGGATTTGGCCAGGCGGCGGACGGCTTCTGGCTTGTCGACTTTGGCTTTGAGCATGACGAGGGCGACGGGGACGCTGCGACCGGCGCTCTTGATGGTGGTGACGGCGGTTTCGCGGTCAATGTTGCAGGCGCGCATGAGGATGCCGATACCGCGTTCAACGAGCTTGGAGTTTTGCATGTGCACGTTGACCATCAGATTTTCGTAGACATAGCCAAGCCGGGTCATGGTGCCGGTGGTGATCATGTTGAGGACCATTTTCTGGGCTGTGCCGGCCTTCATGCGGGTGGAGCCTGAGATCACTTCAGGGCCAACCTCGGCGACGATTGCGATGTCGGCTGCGGCGGCGAGAGGAGTTTCGTAGTTGCAGGTGACGGCGGCGGTTTTGGCACCGCGGGCGCGGGCGTAGGCAATGGCAGCGACGACGTAGGGAGTGCGGCCGGAGGCGGAGAGTCCGACGACGACATCTTTGCGGGTAGGGCGGCGGCGGGCAATGTCACGCTGACCGAGTTCCTCAGAGTCTTCGTTGACTTCAACAGCCGAGGCGAGGGCCTTGGGGCCACCTGCCATGATGTACTGCACCTGTCCGGGAGGAGTCGAGTAGGTGGGGGGACATTCAGAGGAATCAAGTGCGGCGATGCGTCCGCTGGAGCCGGCTCCGACGTAGATGAGGCGACCGCCGTCGCGGAGGCTGCGAGCTACCTGGTCGATGACCTGGGCGATTTCAGGGAGAGCTTTTTTGACCGCTGCTGCGATCTTCGAGTCTTCATGATTGATGATGCGCGCGATTTCGAGAGCCGATTTGGTGTCAAGACCTTGAGAAGCCTCGTTTTGGCTCTCGGTGGTGAGCTGTTGGAGCTGCGCCGCAGTATCTTTTCTGGGCTTGGTGGCGGTGCTGTTTGTATCGTGCGAAGTGGCAGTGCTGAGCATCGTCATGGGGTCCCTACACTTCCATTGTATTCTTTCTCCCGCACAGTTGGTGGTGCGATTTACAACCGCCTGAAAGCGGGGAAGTTTTCTTTACACCCCTGCAACCATCGACTGGGAGACAAGCTCAGTCGGAGACTGCCAGTGCTCGGCGAACCGCGTCGTGAAAAGCAGGCCGAACGGATCGTATGAGCTGGGATTGGCGATCGGGCCAGGTGCGGTTGGTGAGCAGGACGATGGCGAGGTCTGCTTCGCGGTCGATCCAGAGGGAGCATCCGGAGTAGCCGAGATGACCGATGGAAGTGGTGGAAAACATGCTGCCGGAAGAGGATTGAAAGGAGGGCGTATCCCACCCGAGGGCGCGCGAAGAGCCAGCAGGCGGCTGGCGCTCGGCAAAGTAGTCAACCGTGGCGGGCTGGAACAGGGGGGAATCTCCCCGGTCAAGGATGGCTGCGGCAAACTGGAGGAGGTCGGGGACATTGGAAAAGAGCCCGGCGTGCCCGGCAGCGCCTTTGAGCAGGTAGGCGTGCTCATCCTGTACTTCACCCTGGATGCGACGCTGGCGGAAGAGCTCATCTTCTTCCGTTGGGGGGATGTGTTCCCTTGCTGCTGGGGCGGGACAGTAGCCGGTAGCGTTCATCCCCAGAGTGTCGAATATTTCTCGACGAACCCAGGGAGCGAGTTCCTGGCGGAGGATTGTTTCCAGTGCCTTGCCGAGGAGGATGAAGCCGGGGTCAGAATACTCGGCGTTTGTGCCGGGTTCGGCATGGATGGGCAGTTGCAGCAAGGCGCGGAGCAGCGCAAAGGGGGTGTTTGCGACATGAAACAGCGGAACATAACCGGGCAGGCCAGAGGAATGAGCCAGCAGATGCCGCAGGGTGACCCGGCGGGCGTGTTCGTGGAGGTCGCGGCCGATGACGAAACCGGGCAGCAATTCGCCGAGGGGCATGTCCAGTTCGATCAGGCCGCGCTGATACAGGAGCATTGCAGCCGCGGTGGTACTGACGACCTTGGTGAGGCTGGCGACATCGTAGCGCGTGGCGGGATCGACGGAGGGTGAGGTTTGGTCGTAGGTGAATCGGCCGAGGGCGTCGTGGAGCAGGACTTGTCCCCTGGCGAGCAGGCCAAAGGTGCAGCCGGGAAAGGCGCGGTCGGCGATGGCCTGGCGCAGAACTGCGTAGGCCTCGGCAAATCTGGTCTGCTGGTCACTGCGGCTGGGGTCGAATTGGAGCACAACACTCACTCTTGATTGGCATCGTAAACCGAATTTAGCTGCTGGACACGGGCATACGTCACATTTAATTTGCGCAAGTGTCACGCTGCGCTATCCTGAGGCTCTCGGCTCACGTCTATCTGTCAACGAGTTATTTGTGTGAGCAGAATGGGAGGTACCAGTGAGTGATTGGCGCGGTCTTGTGGTGGTGGCGGTCATTGCTTGCCTCACCGTGTCCGGCTGGAGCCAGGCTCCTGCGGCGGACCCAGTCCCAGTTCAACAGAACCCGGCTGGGGCTGTTCCCGAGGCCGAAGTTGCGCCTACGCGACGAACCTATACGGTTCCGGCGGGGACCAAGGTGCTATTGCAGTTGCGCAGTGCGGTGAACACCAAGAGTGCGAAGCCGGGGGATGGGGTTTACCTGGCATCGACCTTCCCGGTGGTGGTTGGGACGCGGGTGCTGATACCCTCTGGCGTTTATGTGCAAGGGGTGGTGGACCGTGTGGTGCGCGCGGGACGAATGAAGGGCAAGTCCCAGTTGGATATGCACTTTTCTTCGATTATCTTTCCCAACGGGACGGTGGTGGAAATACCAGGCATGGTGAACAGTCTGCCGGGGGCGAAAGACCAATCTGTAAAGAATGATGGAGAAGGCACGATTGAGCAGGCGGGGAACAAAGGTCGCCATGCTGGGGAGACGGCGAAAATAGCGATCCCGACCGGAGGAACGATTGGTTCGATAGGCGGGCTTGGCGCAGGCCACCCGATTATTGGAGGAGTGGCGGGAATTGCAGCCGGATTGGCGGTTACGGGGCTGGTGGCACTGTTTACGCGCGGCGCGGATGTGGATATTGCGAGCGGGACGCAAGTCGAGATGGTGTTGCAACGGCCGCTGCTGCTTGAGGAGCAGAATCTTTCGACGACTGTTCCAGACGGGGGCATCGCACCTGGACCGACGTTTGTGCCAGCGGCGAATCAGCCCAGGCCGATGGAGAAACCGGGAAGACAGCCGATGCCGCAGACGCAGGTGATTTGTCCGCCGGGAGCGCTGGGCTGCCAGTGAGGAATCGAGTAACCTAGAGAGAGATGGATCAGGAAACCTTAGTTGAGACAGAGCGGCATCGGGATGAGGCTGACGAGTCTACCGAGCCTAATGGGCCTGCTGAGCCTGCCGGTTTTGAGGCTGCCGATGCGGAGCCAGGTGCGCCGCAACTGGTGGAAAGAAAGCCTGTGCCGTCGATGCACTGGAAGCTGTGGGTGCGGGATTTAATCATCGCAGCGGCGGCCTCTGTGCTGATTATCACGTTTCTTTATCAGCCGGTGCGGGTCGAGGGGATCAGCATGTTGCCCCGACTTGTGGATCAGGATCGTCTCTTCATCAATAAATTTGCGTATCACCTCTCGGCAATCGAGCGTGGGGATGTGGTGGTGTTTCGCTACCCGCGCGATGAACGCAAGAGCTATATCAAGCGCATCATTGCAGTGCCGGGCGACCGTGTGCGAATCGACCTGGGGCAGGTATATGTGAACGAACAGGCACTGAGTGAGCCGTACGTTCCCGAGGAGTATCGGGATACGAAGTCTATGGATCCATTGATCTTGCGGCCCGGCGAGTATTTTGTTCTGGGGGATCACCGGTCGATCGCCTCGGATAGCCGGGAGTTCGGGACGGTGAAGCGCGATCTCATCTATGGCAAGGCGGCGTTTGTTTATTGGCCTTCGCGGGATGTGGGAGTGGTGCACTAGGGGTTCACTGTTTCGAAGGGGCAGGCGGGGGTGGCAGGGTAAAACCTGTTAGAATCGGATGAATCC
>JANYDG010000102.1 GCA_025359885.1 Acidobacteriota bacterium | reverse complement strand
GAGCGGAAACCCGGTAGAAGTGGACGAAACCTTTGTCGGCGGCGAATCCAACAATATGCACAGGTCTAAGCGCCTAGCTAAAGGCATCACTGCTCAGGGCAGCAAGGCTGGAAAGGTGATCGTTCAGGGAGATCTGGAGCGCGGCGGCAAGGTCAAGGCAATGGTAGTGCCGGATCGCAAAAAGAAGACTCTTCAGGCCAACGTCAACGAGCATGTAGCAAAGGGTTCTGAAGTCTTTACAGATGAATTGCTCTCCTTTTAAGGGCTAAACAAGGAATATGTCCACGCGGTCATCAACCATGCCGAGTCCTACGTTCGCGGACGAGTTCATACAAACGGGATGGAGAATTTCTGGAGTCTTTTCAAATGGGGATTGAATGGCACCTATATTGCCGTCGAACCGTACCACATTGACCGTTACTGGGACGAACAGGTTTTTCGCTACAATAAACGTGCAACCAAAGAAAATCCGCTAAGCGACGCAGATCGCTTTGCGCTGGCAGTATCGCAGATAGTGGGCAAACGCCTGACCTATGCAGAACTGACCGGTACGGTGGGAGAAATGGCGTTCTAAGCACGCTTGGATTGAGCGCCAGAAGCGTGGGGAAAACTTTAGATGTTCGCTTTCCGTCTCGCTCGGCATCAAGTTTAGCCTTGATTTCCGAGTGGGGAACGGCGAGTATGCGGGTCACAAAATCTGAGAATGCGCTTGATTCAACCGCCTCATTCTTGGCGGAAGCGGTCGGATGAATCGGCGGAACACTCATAGAATCGAGCGTTCCTCCGATGTATGTGCCAAGTCAAATGTCTCCTACTAAGCACTTGTTGCTTACTGCGCGCGGAAGCCGCTGGAGAGAGGCGCTACTAGCAATGTTTACCGTTTACATAGATGACAGCGGGACCGACCCAAATCAAGTCGTGGCAATTGCTTCCGGCTTAATTCTTCCGGCGTCGCGATTGGAAGAATTTGAGATTCGCTGGAATCAGTTCCTCAAAGACAATTGGATCACTGAATTCCACAGCTCGGAATGTGTCGCCACGCAATCAGGTACCGATTTTCAGAATTGGAGTTCCCAGAGAGTCAAGTACGTCTGCTTCCAAGTTCGCGAGATCACTAAAGAATTTTGCGTAAAGGCATTTTCGTTCTCCATCAATAAGTCCGACTATGACGAGTTTGTGACTGGAGAACTACGGGATGTGGGTGGGCAATTCCACTACACATGGGCGGTGCGTCATCTGATTTCAAATCTCGATGCGTGGGCGGCTATAAATAGCGTCTCAACTCCGTTCGAGTATGTTTTTGACTGGATGGGGGAAAAACGAAGAAATGGGGCGAGACGGGAAATAGAAACTGTTATGGCTCAGGCAGAGAGCCTTCGTCCTGGATTCTATGAGGGACACTACTCATTCAGAAAACGCAAAGAGCACCCTGGACTACAATGTGCGGACCTTCTCGCGTGGTCCTGCTATCAATTCTCGCGCTCTCCTATTCTGGGAGTGGCGACAAACCTTCATGCGTGGCAAACTTTTTGGGACTATGACAATTTTAAAGAGAAAAAGTGGATGGTAGCCGTTACTCAAAAGAAGGAAGACATACGCGACTGGGCCAATTTAGAGATAGCAGATACGCGATCCCAAGAGCGCCGAAGAAATTGGCTCGCGGCACATAAAGGATAGATTTTCTTTTTCAACCGCCCTGTCACGGCAGCCTTGGTATCGTGCTTTCGGAGTGATTCGTCAAATATATTGTTGCCATTGGTTTTGGTAATCAGCGACCTACTTTCAAGTAACTTCCCAATGCGGAACCGATTCAAAAAAGGGGCTTCGTTGGGGCTTCGTCCAAAATTCCGCAGGCCCCTTCAAATCCTCCTGCATCCGTCCTACTACATCCACTGCAAAGTCTGCAAAGAGTCAGCAGCTAACTCCACTTCAAGAGCCTCCGCACCCAGCACGACCTGCACGCGCCGCGCCGCGCCGCGATTGGCAAGCACCACCACCATGCTGCCATCAGGATTGCGGAAGCCCGCATGACTCACCGGTCCGGAATGGCCATCGACAGTGTTCGTTTCAATCACGCGCGCACTCCGTTTAACATGCCGTGAAAAATGAGCAAAGGCCCAGTACTGCCCGCTTCGAGTGACTTTGTGGCTGCCATTTTCAATGGTGATCATGCCGCCACAGGGGAAGGGTCCGATATTTGGATTGCCCTTCTCATCGAGCGCAACATTCCAAGCCGTAATCGACTTCGCCCAGTTATGCGCGATTCCGTTGAACGTCTCGCCCCATTTGGACCAGTCAGTCAAATAATCGGGAGCGGTGATATCCGGCCCGCCTTCAGTCCAATAGGCACTCTTCTGCGGAAACGCCTCGTGAACCTGGCTCATTGCTCCCACGTCACCGGCGTATCCGTGCCATGCGATGCCGTCGATGTACTTGTACGCATCGGCGTCGCTCAACTCGGCAATCGCCCTTCCCCACAAGGCGTAGTTATGGTCGAGCACCCATATTTTCGTATCGAACCCGGCACTGCGCAGCGTTGGGCCCAGGTGCCACTTTACGAATTCAATCTCATACTCCTGCCCCCAGAGGCAGGCCGGCATGCGGCTATCCTGGTCGGCATCCACCTCATTCTGCACTGTAACCGCATTGATCTCAACGCCCTCAGCCTTGTACGCCTCAAGGAATCTGCGGAAATACTGCGCATACGGCGCGTAGCTATGCTTGCGCATGGCCCCGCCGAGCATGGAGCCGCCGGTCTTCATCCAGCCTGGCGGGGTCCACGGCGATGAGAACAGAAACAGCTCTGGATTCGCCTTCCGCGCTTCGCGGAGCATGGGCAGGATGTAGTCTTTGTCGTGGTCAATTGAAAAATTCTTCAGCTCAGGGTCTGGCGTGTCGCTTTCATCAAAGGTGTATGCCGAACGAGAGTAGTCGCTTGCCCCGATGCAGGTTCGGCAGACGTTCAGCGCCATCTGATCGGGCGCAAAGATGTCATGCATCACCTCGGCGCGCTGGTCGTGTTTGAGCTGGCTCAGGACGAAGCAGGTGGCGTCGGTGAGAGCGCCGCCGAAGCCCAGGATCTCCTGTCGCGGCTGGCTTGGATCAAGCACGATGGCGTCTGCACGAATGTCGCTCATCGGCTTCCAGCCCGGCGCTTCCTGCTTCGCGTACCGTTTGCTTCCAGCCGTCACCCAGACCTGCGCTGGTTTTCCGACGGACAAGGCCGCTCGCCCCTTGCTCACTGCCAGCACTGCTGCCGTGGCCGATGCTGCTTTTAAGAATCCTCGCCGCGAACCGATGCCCATAGAAGCTCTCCCTTGAATCAAACGAATCAAACGATTTTGCACGCCGAATCATAGCAGCACAAGGTCGCCTGACGCCCCGCCCTGGCGCGCGCAGTTATAGTTTCACTATGACGGAAATCGCACCGGTTGACCTGGTCGGGGTCGGCCTGAACGCAACGGATACCCTGATTCCCCTTGCCACTTACCCTACGCTCGGCTCCAAGGTCGAGTATCGCTCGGCTACAGTTCTTCCCGGCGGGCAGGCGGCTTCGACTGTGGTTGCGTGCGCAAACTGGGGGCTCAACACCCGCTACGTTGGCAAGCTCGGCCAGGACGACTTTGCGCGGATTCATCGCGAAGCCTTTGCCGAGGCCGGGGTGGATGCACGCATCATCACCGCGGCCGAGGGCTCAAGCGCCCAATCGATCATCCTGGTTGACCCGGCAGGCGAACGAACCGTGCTGTGCCAGCGCGACCCGCGCCTCATCTTGCGGCCGGAAGAGATGCAGCAGAGATGGATTACCAGCGCTCGCGCGCTTCATCTGGATGGGTTTGACACCGCTGCGGCGACCCAGGCCGCGTGCTGGGCAAGGGCGGCTGGTATTCCCGTGATTGCCGACCTCGACGAGCTGTACGACGGCATCGACGACCTGCTCGCGCTGGTCGATTACGCGATCGTCAGCCGCGACTTTCCCTGCCGCGTGATGCGCGAGCCACATCTTGAAAGCGCCCTCAAAAAGATGCATCGCCGTTACGGCAGCAAGCTCGCGGCTGCGACACTGGGCGAAGAGGGCGTGCTGGCCTGGGATGGTGGCAGCATCCACTATGCCGCGGCCTACTGCGTCCCGGTCGTTGACACGACCGGGGCTGGAGACATTTTCCACGCGGGGTTTGCCTATGGTCTGCTGCAGGATTGGCCTCTGCAGCGTCAGCTTGACTTTGCCTGCGCTGCGGCTGCGCTCAACTGCTCTGCCAGTGGTGCGCGAGGAGGGATCCGGCCGGTAGGTGAAATCGAGAATCTCATCGCTGACGGAGCCCACCACTCCCGTCCCGTCCTGCGAATTTGAGAGCCTTGACTCTCAGCCTGGGACCGTTGCCTTTTCAATCCAGAATATAGTTCCCTCAAAACGTTCCCAGGGGAACGCTCACGCGGTTCAAAGTCGTATCCTGCTTGCGTCTCAGTAAACGACATGACTTGGAGCCCAAATTGACAGCCTATATAGCCGCACCTGATCGCCCAGCAACGCTGGCAGCCTCTCGATTCCCTTTGAAAATTTCCCTTCTTCTGCTGGTGATTCTCGCGCTGCCTGCAATCATTCCGCTGGTGGCGCAGGATGTTCCGGTAGTGACCGGGGTGCCTCGCGTTGACAAGCTGCTCAGCCAGATGACCCTTGAAGAGAAGATGGCGCTCATCCGCGGCGCCTCAGAGCCAGCTGTGACCAACCAGGGCCAGGCCGGCTATCTTCCCGGCGTTCCCCGTCTTGGGATTCCACCGATTCGGATGTCGGACGGGCCTCCGGGCGTATTGACACGCCACCCCTCGCAGGCTGAAACAGCCACGATGGGCCTTGCTGCTACCTTCAGCACCAAAGACGCCGAAGAAAACGGCAAAGTTATTGCCCGCGAAGCCAAGTCGCTCGGCATCGACGTGGTGCTTGAACCCTTTATCAACATTGACCGCGATATCACCTTTGGGCGAGGCTACAACACCGAGGGCGAAGACCCCGTGCTCACCGGCATGATCGGCGCAGGCCTCGTGCGCGGTATCCAGGGCGAGGGTGTGATGTCCCAGGCCAAGCACTATGTCGCCTACGACACGGACGGAAGCAACGTGTACGTTGACCAGCAGGCTCTGCATGAAATCTACGTAGCGCCTTTTCTGGACGTGATCAACGCCGGGGTTTCATCGATCATGTGCTCGTACAACAAGGTCAATGGCGCGTCGGCGTGCGGGAACCCTGATACGCTGACCAGGATTCTGCGCGACGAGGCTGGGTTCAAGGGCTTTGTGACCTCGGACTGGGGCGCGGTGCATGCCGCGAACTTCATCAACAACGGCCTGGACATGGAAATGCCCGGCCCCGGCGCACCCGGCAGCCCGTTTGAATCCCTCATGTTTTCCTTCTTTACGACGGAGGAGCCGAAGCCGGTTGCGCCGCCGAAGTTTGATCCGAGCCTCTTCGCCAGCTTTTTTGGCAACAATCTGCCTGAGGAACCCAAGCCGACTGCGGCCAACATGGGTGGAATTGGTTCGATGAGCGACCCTCACACCAACCTCTGGAACCTGCGCAAGGATGGCAAGCTGGACGACGCCACCATCAACCGCGCGGCGGGCCGGGTGCTGTACGAAATCGAGAAGTTCGGCTATCTCGACCACCCGACGCCAGGACAGAGTGGCCCCACGGTTGACCAGAAACAACCGCCGGTTCACGCTGTTGAAGCCAACGCCGCCGCAATCCAGAAGACGGCCGAAGACGCAGCGGTTCTGCTCAAGAATGAAGGTGGCATCCTGCCGCTGAAGGCCGCTGACTCGGTTGCCCTGATTGGCCCCGGAGCCGGACAAACTGTCGCGATTGGCACCGCCGGCGAGCGCTCTATCGGCTGGCCGTGGCGGCAGATTGGGACTGTTCAGGCGATTCAAAAGATCGCCCCGGAGACCAAAATCACGTACGCTGTCGAAGACGACATGACCGGGGTAGCCATCCCCGCCGCGCTCTGGACCAACGAAGGCGGCAAGCCGGGCCTCGAGCGCATTGCAAGAGATGGCGGCAAGTCAGTGGACGCAGTCGTTGACTTCACCGAAAAGGCAGGAACCGCGCTGCCCGCCAACACGGAAGCGACCTGGAACGGCACCCTGAACGTACCCGCAACGGGCACCTACTGGGTCTACCTGCAACTGCTCGGGGCGGCCGGCTCCTTTGAAATCGACGGCAAGCGCATCGCCGGAGCCAATGGAATGCGCGGGGGCGTCCACGGCGACACTGTGCTCGGCGGCAAGGATGGCCTGATGCCGACTACCGACGGCCTCGACAACATGCGCACAGCGGTTGAATTGACCGCCGGAAAGCACACAGTCACGGTCAAAATCGAAGGCGACACCTCCAACCATCCCGCGCAGGTGCGACTGGCCTGGGTGACTCCGGCCGAGCGCAAGGCTAACCACGATGCCGCCATCGCCGCCGCCAAGGCTGCGAAAACTGCTGTGGTCTTTGCCTGGAGTCGCGGCAAGACCGACTTTGTGCTCCCCGGAAACGGTCAGGACTACGATCAGAACAAGCTGATCGAAGAGATTGCCGCCGTTAACCCCAACACGGTCGTCGTTCTCAACGTCTCGCAGCCCATCGCGATGCCGTGGCTCAGCAAGGTCAAGGGCGTACTGCAGATGTGGTGGCCGGGCGATGAGGGTGGCTGGGCGACTGCCAATATCCTGCTGGGCAAGACCAGCCCTGCAGGCCGCCTGCCCTTTACGTGGGCCAAGAAACTCACCGACTATGCCGCCAATGACCCGAAGTTCCCGGAGCGCTCAGCGAAGGGCGTCGATGGCAAAACCACCTTCTCTGAAGGCATCCATGTCGGGTACCGCTGGTTTGACAAGCAGAAGATTGCTCCTCAATTCCCCTTTGGTTTCGGACTCAGCTACACCCACTTTGAGTACAGCGGCCTCAAAGCCGCCCCGGCCTCTGACGGTGGCCTCGATGTCTCCTTCACGGTGAAGAACACCGGATCCGCTGCCAGCGACGAAGTTCCGCAGGTCTACCTTGGCCGCCCGGAACAGAAGCAGGCTGGCGACTTTGCCGAACATGCCCTGGCTGGCTTTGACCGTGTGAGCCTGGCGGCAGGCGAATCCAAGGCAGTCTCAATCCACGTAGCCCCCCGGGTGCTCCAGTTCTGGAATACAGAAGCGGGCAAGTGGACGGTCGCATCCGGCCCTCGTCCTGTTCTGGTGGGCCGCAACTCGCGCGACCTGCCCCTCACCTCAACCGTCTCCATTCCGTAAGCGGGCTGGAAGCAAAAACAGCATCGGCCCGCAGGTGGAATTGCTCACTTGCGGGCTGTTGCTTTTGCGGGCGAAACTCGGTCAGAGGCTTCCACAGAACTCAAGGGTGATTCACTTTACAGGACCGGTACGCCGCACCGGAACGAGAGTCGCTACGAAAATCCGCACCGTCTCTTCCCACGAAAAGTGCTCTGCATAGCGGCGGCACGCTTCCCGTGAACACTTGAGCGCCAGCGTGACCGCTTCGCCAAGGTCCTCGCTGATGCCGCAGACCTCGGTGCCGTTGGCGAGCGCGACAATGTCAATCGGCCCTGTCACTGGGAACCCGGCCACGGGCGTACCAGAGGCCAGCGCCTCCAGCAGCACCAGGCCAAATGTGTCAGTACGGCTGGGAAAGACCAGGACATCGGCGCTCGCATACAACCCGGCGAGTTCATTGCCAAATTTCTCGCCTAGAAATACTGCGTCTGGATAGCGCGCTTCCAGTTCTGCCCGCTGGGGTCCGTCGCCTACCAGCACCTTTGTGCCCGGTATCGTCAGCGAGAGAAACGCCTCAATATTCTTTTCGACAGAAACCCGTCCGACAAAGAGTGAAACCGGGCCCGCATACGGCATCGGTCGCCGCAGCGACGGGTTAAACCCCACCGTATCAACTCCATGAGTCCACTGGACACAGCGCCGGAAGTCTCGCCCCTGCAAGTAACCCAGCAGGCTCGGCGTCGGCACCAGGGTTGCTACGGCGCGGTTGTGAAACCACTTTGCCAGGCCGTAGGTAAAGTAGAGCGGAATCCCCATCCGCTCCTCGATAAATTCAGGAAACTTGGTGTGAAAGGAAGACGTGAATTGCAGGCGGTGGAAGCCGCACCAGGCCCTGGCAGTCATCCCGAGGGGCCCCTCGGTAGCCAGGTGAATGTGGTCCGGTACCAGTTCCTGCAGCCGATCTGTCAAAAGCGGCCAAACGTTCCAGGCGACCGGAATATGCGGGTCGCTGGGTATGGGCACACAGCGAAACTGCCCCGGATGCAGAATCGTCACCCGCCAACCAGCCGCCTGCATATCCGCAACAATGCGTTGGTAGGTGCGGACCACGCCGTTGACCTGCGGCTCCCAGGCATCGGTGACCAGGGCCAGATGCCGGGGCCGAATCTGGGATTCGTTCTCCTCGCGGGTTGACGGGTCAGTTGCCAGGTTTGCCTGCCAATTTGCTGCGCTGGTTGATTCCCAAGTGTAGCGCAATTGGTGCAGTCACGACGCGGACCTGCGTCCAACTCAGCGCAGGCTAAGCCTGAATCGACCTTACCCCTGCGCCAGCACCTTCAGGAGCAACTCGGCCTGGTAGTCAAAGGAATTGACGCCGCTGCCGTTGAACCGCCGCACCGCATACGGCCAGTCGCAACCAACCTTGCCTCGCTCAGGCACGTTGCTGTAACTACCCACATGGTACTGCGTTTGCGCATAGGTGCCCGAAGCGCCTGCGAAATAGGGCGTCACTCCGCTGGTGATCTGCACCGGGCCGGCATCTTTCATGCACTGCACGCAGTCTGTCATGTATTTCGGGTCAGAGGCGTCGTATTTGCAAGAACGCAAGGGGATCCGGCCCGCTTCGGCCACGCGATCATCGGCGGTCTGCCCCGGCGTGGGCCCAAGGACCCAGTGCTGGAATTTGTCCTGCAGTTCGTGGATTGCGGTCTTGAGTCCGGCTACCGCGTCCAGAATGAAAGAGTTCATCTCGTCGGCCGTCGGCGGATGATGAAACAGCGTGAATTGCCCGATCCCGTAGCCTCGCGACGTAATCCGTGCAGGATTGGCGCTGTCATTCCGGTC